>NZ_JBVKBN010000002.1:0-282155 GCF_055657065.1 Streptomyces sp. NPDC110618
GCAATGGCTGCACACCTACAATCACCACCGCGGACACACCGCGCTGAAGGGCCAACCACCCGCCAGCCGCGTCCCCAACCTCACGGGTCAATACACCTAGGGCAGGGACGAGCCCGGCGGGAGAAGGCGCGCGAAGAGTGGTCCGCCGCAGAAGCCTGGGTCGAGTCGGACCGGTTCTTCACCCACGAGAACGGCGAGCCGCTCCATCCCGACTGGGTGAGCCGACGCTTCAAGCGCCTGGTGGAACTGTCCGGGCTTCCGCCGGTCCGCCTTCATGATCTCCGGCACATCTCCGCCAGCCTGTCGCTGCTCCAGGGGAACGACATCAAGGTCGTCCAGGAGCGGCTGGGGCACAGCTCCCGCCAGATCACTTCGGACACCTACACCAGCGTCCTCCCCGAACTGGCACGCCGCGAGGCCGAGTCCATGACGTCCGTGATCCCGCGCAGCGTGCCCTACGACGTGCTCCGTCCGCTCACCCTTCCCAAGAAGCTCTTCAGCGACGGCATGGCCGTCGTCTATGCCGACGCCGCCCGCAGCGCCGAGGGGGCCTGGACGATCAGCGTAAAGGCTCGGCACAACAGCCGCTCGCTCGGCAAGATCAGGACGGCCGCCGCCAGCCAGGAGAACGCGACGCAGGCCGCGATCCACTGGGTGCGAGACCACTGCAGGGAAGCCGGCCTGAGGATCTTGTCGGCGGACAAGATCACCGCACACCTTCCAGAGCCAGGGAGGCGTCAGCATCACCTTGCCCGCTTCGTCATCGACGGCGGGATGGAGATGGGACCCGAAGCGTGGGCGCCGGTCCCTGTTGCCCCGGGCGACTCCGAGGTCGGCGAGGAAGATCGAGAACCATCTCAGGAAGCCGCGTAGCCCCTCGTGACCCGAACGGTGCCCTCCGGGCCCCTGTAGGGTCCCTGGATCTTGGTTCGGGCGAGTGAACGGGGGTCGCCACCCTGGAGTGGCGACCCCCGTTCCTACGTTTTCGCAGGTAGAAACGGTTCTGCCCGCGTAGTTGGTGGTGGGGCGGGTGGGACTCGAACCCACGGCCGGCGGATTATGAGTCCGCTGCTCTAACCGGCTGAGCTACCGCCCCATAGCGGCGTGTCGCGTACATGTGTACGCGCCGTCTGCCGCAGCATAGCCGCTCATACGATCTCCTGCTTCGGATGGTCGACTACGCATGCCCTGAAGGACTTCAGCGCACTCCGCACGGTTCCCGAGCGGCTGAAACAGGACACGATCAGGACATGAAAAAGGACCCCTGCGGGGTCCTCGTTCAACCTGCTCCCCCGACTGGACTCGAACCAGTAACCTGCCGGTTAACAGCCGGCTGCTCTGCCAATTGAGCTACGGAGGACCGAGCTCCCCCGACTGGACTCGAACCAGTAACCTGCCGGTTAACAGCCGGCTGCTCTGCCAATTGAGCTACGGAGGAATGCCTCGTTGCATCGAACGTACCTACCTGGGTATTCGCCAGGGGGCGGGCGCTCGCTGCGACACATACATTAGCGCAAGCAGGGGGGTGCTCCGCCAATCGGTACTCCCACGAGGGAAGGCTGGCCGCCATGCGCTACAAGCTCACGTTCGTCGTCGGGCTGGCTCTGGGCTACGTCCTCGGCACTCGCGCCGGACGCGAACGCTACGAACAGCTGAAGAAGTCGGCACGTCAGGTGGCGCAGAACCCCGCGGTCCGCAACACCGCGGAGACCGCCGCGCAGCAGGGCCGCGTGTACGCGGGCAAGGCGTACCACGCGGTCAGCGACAAGGTCGGGGAGCGGGTTCCGGCCTCGGTGTCCGCGCGCCTGCACCACCTGCGCGACCGCCACCCCAACGGCGAGGTCGAGGACGACTGGGGGACCAGCAACACCTGATCCCGTCCGATACGAAAGCGGCCCCAGGTCGGCACACCCCCGCCACGCTCGGCCCATAGAATTTCGCCATGGGGATAGTCGCCGGGTTGGACAGCTCGCCCGAGTTCACTCGTATCGTCGTCTGCGACGCGGACACCGGAGCCGTGCTCCGGCAGGGCTACGCGCCGCATCCCGTCGAAGGACGTCCGTCCGACGTCGATCCCCAGGCCTGGCTGCTCTCCCTCGGGGAGGCGGCCGGCGGGGGTCTGCTGGAGGGCGTGCAGGCCATCGGCGTCTCCTCGCAGCAGAACGCCGTCGTGCCGCTGGACGCCCAGGGCAACACCACCCGGCCCGCGATGGTCGGGGGTGACAAGCGGGCCCAGGTCGCCGCGGCCGATCTCATCGACGCGCTCGGTGGCCGGGAGGCCTGGGCGCAGGCCGTGGGGTGCGTGCCGCAGGCCGCCCAGCCGGTGACGAAGCTGCGCTGGCTGGCCAAGACCGAGCCGGACAACGCGATGCGCACCGCTGTTCTCATGCAGGCCCACGACTGGCTGGTGTGGCAGCTGCTCGGCCGGCCGGTGCGCCGCACCACCGACCGCGGCGGGGCCTCCGGCACCGGGTACTGGTCCGCCGCCACCGGCACGTACCGCACCGACCTCGTCGAGCTGGCGCTCGGCCACCCGGCCATGCTGCCCGAGGTCATCGGACCCGCCGACGCCGCCGGTACGACCCCGGAGGGGCTGCTGATCTCCGCCGGGACCGGCGAGACGATGGCCGCCGCGTTCGGGCTCGGCCTCGGGCTCGGGGACGCCGTGGTCTCCCTCGGCGCCTCCGGTTCGGTCATGGCCGTCCACTCCGAGGCGCTGTTCGACCCGAGCGGGACGATCACCACACTGGCCGACGCGACCGGCATGCACCTGCCGGTCGTCACCACCCTGAACGCCGTACGGACCCTGCGCGGCACCGCCGAGCTGCTGGGGGTGCCCGATCTGGAGAGCCTGTCCGAGCTGGCGATGAAGTCGACGCCCGGGTCGCACGGGCTGGTGCTGCTGCCCTATCTGGAGGGCGAGCGGACCCCGAACCTGCCGCACACCGCGGGCACGCTGGCCGGGCTCAGACGGGAGGCCATGCGGCCGGAGCATCTGGCGCGGGCCGCCTTCGAGGGCATGCTGTGCGGGCTCGCGGACGCGCTCGACGTGCTGCGCGGCCGGGGCGTGGCGGTGCGCCGGGTCTTCCTGCTGGGGGCGGCCGCCGAGCTGCCCGCGGTGCAGGCGTCGGCGCCGTCGCTGTTCGGCGCCCAGGTCGTCGTACCGCAGCCCGCCGACTACGCGGCGATCGGCGCCGCCCGGCAGGCCGCCTGGGCGCTGGGTGCGTCACAGGGCACGCTCGACGCGCGTATACCGCCCGCCTGGCAGGGCGCTACGGCCCAGGTGCTGGAGCCGGGCGAGGAGCTGGCGGTCGGGCAGGCGGTGCGCCAGCAGTTCGTGTCGGTGCGGGAGCAGACCCACCCCGGGGCGTTCGGAAGGTGACCCACCACCACCCCGGGGCGTTCGGAAGGTGACCCACCACCACCCCGGGGCCTCGGAAGGTGAGGGGGAAGTAAGAGAACGGTGCGAGCCGTACCTCTAAGGCCGTAAAGAGGGCCGCTGACGGCTTAATCGGTTGAGGTAACGCGGGTGGAGTGTCCGACGATAGGGGCCAGGGGCAACCAAACCGCCCCGCTGCCGCCGACTCCGAGAGACACAGCGTGCTCATACGACTCCTGCGGACCTACCTCAGGCCCTACCGGAAACCCATCGCTCTGCTGGTGCTGCTGCAGTTCCTGCAGACCTGCGCCACGCTCTACCTGCCCACCCTGAACGCGGACATCATCGACAACGGTGTCGTCAAGGGCGACACCGGCTACATCCTCAGCTTCGGCGCCCTGATGATCGGCATCTCGCTGGCCCAGGTCGTGTGCAACATCGGGGCCGTGTACTTCGGCGCCCGGACCGCCGCGGCGATCGGCCGGGACGTCCGGGGCGCCGTCTTCGACCGGGTGCAGTCCTTCTCCGCGCGCGAGGTGGGCCACTTCGGCGCGCCCTCGCTGATCACCCGTACCACCAATGACGTGCAGCAGGTCCAAATGCTGGCCCTGATGACGTTCACCCTGATGGTCTCGGCGCCGATCATGTGCGTCGGCGGCATCGTGCTGGCCCTCGGCCTCGACGTACCGCTGTCGGCGGTGCTGGTCGCGGTGGTGCCGGTGCTGGGCATCTGCGTGACCCTGATCGTGCGGCGGCTGCGGCCGCTGTTCCGCGCCATGCAGACCCGCCTGGACACGGTGAACCGGGTGCTGCGCGAGCAGATCACCGGCAACCGCGTCATCCGGGCCTTCGTGCGCGACGAGTACGAGCAGCAGCGATTCCGGCGGGCCAACGCCGAGCTGACCGAGATGTCGCTGGGCACCGGGAACCTGCTCGCGCTGATGTTCCCGATCGTGATGACGGTGGTGAACCTGTCCTCGATCGCGGTGGTCTGGTTCGGCGCGCACCGCATCGACAGCGGCGGGATGCAGATCGGCGACCTGACGGCGTTCCTCGCCTATCTGATGCAGATCGTGATGTCCGTGATGATGGCCACCTTCATGTTCATGATGGTGCCCCGCGCCGAGGTGTGCGCCGAGCGCATCCAGGAGGTGCTCGACACCGACTCCAGCGTGGTGCCGCCGGCGGCGCCGGTCACCGAGCTGCGCCGGCACGGGCATCTGGAGATCCGCGGCGCCGGCTTCCGCTATCCGGGTGCCGAGGAGCCGGTGCTCAAGGGCATCGACCTGGTGGCACTGCCCGGCGAGACCACCGCCGTGATCGGCTCGACCGGCAGCGGCAAGTCCACCCTGCTGGGTCTGGTCCCCCGGCTGTTCGACGCGACCGAGGGGCAGGTCCTGGTCGACGGCGAGGACGTGGCCGCCGTCGACCCGAAGGTGCTGGCCAGGACGGTCGGGCTGGTCCCGCAGAAGCCGTACCTGTTCGCCGGGACCGTGGCGACCAACCTCCGCTACGGCAATCCCGACGCCACCGACGAGGAGCTGTGGCACGCGCTGGAGGTGGCGCAGGCCAAGGAGTTCGTGGAGCGTCTGGAGGGCGGGCTCGACGCGCCGATCTCGCAGGGCGGCACCAATGTCTCCGGCGGCCAGCGGCAGCGCCTGGCCATCGCCCGGACTCTCGTGCAGCGTCCGGAGATCTACCTCTTCGACGACTCCTTCTCCGCGCTCGACTACGCCACCGACGCCGCACTGCGCGCCGCGCTGGCCCGCGAGACGGCGGAGGCGACCGTGGTGATCGTCGCCCAGCGGGTGGCGACCATCCGGGACGCGGACCGGATCGTCGTCCTCGACGAGGGACGGGTCGTCGGCACCGGACGGCACCAGGAACTGATGGCGGTCAACGAGACCTACCGGGAGATCGTGCTCTCCCAGCTGACGGAAGCGGAGGCCGCCTGATGGCCGGGCCCATGGGGCGGATGATGGCCGGGACGGGGCCGGACCACCGCTCGCTGAACTTCAAGGAGTCGGGCAAACGGCTGGTCGCCCAGTTCAAGCCGGAGCGCGTCACGATCGGTGTGCTGCTCCTGTGCGTGGTGCTCAGCGTGGGGCTCTCGGTCGTCGGGCCGAAGATCCTCGGGCGGGCCACCGACCTGGTCTTCGCGGGCATCGTCGGCCGCGAGATGGAGCCCGGGGCGAGCAAGGAACAGGTCCTGGAGGGGATGCGGGAACGCGGTGACGGCGATGTCGCCGACATGCTCCGCTCCACCGACTTCACGCCCGGCGAGGGCATCGACTTCACCGCCGTCGGCCATGTGCTGCTGCTCGCGCTCACCGTGTTCACCGCGGCCGGACTGCTGATGGCGGTGGCGACCCGGCTGGTGAACCGGGCCGTGAACCGCACGATGTTCCGGCTGCGCGAGGACGTGCAGGGCAAGCTGTCGCGGCTGCCGCTGTCCTACTTCGACAAGCGGCAGCGCGGTGAGGTGCTCTCCCGCGCCACCAACGACATCGACAACATGCAGCAGACCCTCCAGCAGTCGATGGGCCAGCTGATCAACTCCATCCTCACCATCATCGGCGTGCTCGCGATGATGTTCTGGGTGTCGTGGATCCTGGCGCTGGTGGCGCTGGTGACCGTGCCGGTCTCCTTCGTCGTCGCCACCCGCGTCGGCAAGCGGTCCCAGCCGCACTTCGTGGCGCAGTGGCGCTCCACCGGCAAGCTCAACGCGCACGTCGAGGAGATGTACACCGGGCACACCCTGGTGAAGGTGTTCGGGCGGCAGGAGGAGTCGGCCAAGCAGTTCGCCGAGCAGAACGAGGCGCTGTACGAGGCCGGGTTCAAGGCGCAGTTCAACAGCGGGATCATGCAGCCGCTGATGATGTTCGTGTCGAACATCAACTACATCCTGGTGGCCGTGGTCGGCGGACTCCGGGTCGCTTCGGGGGCCCTGTCCATCGGTGACGTGCAGGCATTCATCCAGTACTCGCGGCAGTTCTCCATGCCGCTCACCCAGGTCGCCTCCATGGCGAACCTGGTGCAGTCCGGGGTGGCCTCCGCCGAGCGGATCTTCGAACTCCTCGACGCGGAGGAGCAGTCGGCGGACCCCGTGCCCGGGGTACGGCCCGAGGAGCTGCGCGGGCGGGTGGCGCTGGAGGGCGTGTCCTTCCGGTACGACCCGGACACGCCGCTCATCGAGGACCTGTCGCTGACCGTGGAGCCGGGGCAGACCGTGGCCATCGTCGGGCCGACGGGCGCCGGGAAGACCACGCTGGTCAACCTGCTGATGCGGTTCTACGAGGTGTCCGGTGGGCGGATCACGCTCGACGGGGTGGACATCGCCACGATGTCCCGGGACGAGCTGCGTGCCGGGATCGGGATGGTGCTGCAGGACACGTGGCTGTTCGGCGGGACGATCGCGGAGAACATCGCGTACGGGGCGGCGCGGGACGTGACTCGGGGGGAGATCGAGGAAGCGGCGCGGGCCGCGCACGCGGATCGGTTCATCCGGACGTTGCCCGACGGGTACGACACGGTCATCGATGACGAGGGGGCCGGGGTCAGTGCGGGTGAGAAGCAGCTGATCACCATTGCTCGGGCGTTCTTGTCGGATCCGGTGATTCTGGTGTTGGACGAGGCGACGTCTTCTGTGGATACGCGGACGGAAGTGTTGATTCAGAAGGCCATGGCGAAGCTCGCGCATGGGCGGACGTCGTTTGTGATCGCGCATCGGCTGTCGACGATTCGGGATGCGGACACGATTCTCGTGATGGAGAACGGTTCGATTGTCGAGCAGGGCTCTCATGGGGAGCTGCTCGATTCTGACGGTGCCTATGCGCGGCTGTACAAGGCGCAGTTCGCGGAGGCGGTGGCTGAGGTGGACTAGGCCGTTGCCCGGCGTCGGGGTGCCTCCCCCAGAGGGGGGACCCCCAGCCCACCCGTGCCGCCCTGCGGCACGACTGCCCGCAGCTACGTCGGCAGCGGCGGCACGCCGAGCTTCAGTCCAAGTAGCCCCTCAGTTGGTCTGCGAAAGCGTGGTCCCTCAGTTTGTTGAGGGTCTTTGATTCGATCTGGCGGATGCGTTCCCTTGTGACGCCGAAGATGCGGCCTATCTCCTCCAGCGTGCGCGGGCGGCCGTCGGCCAGGCCGTAGCGGAGTTGGACTACCTTGCGTTCGCGTTCGCCGAGGGTGGAGAGGACCGCTTCCAGGTGTTCCCGTAGGAGGAGGAAGGCCGCTGATTCGACGGGGCTCGCGGCGTCTCCGTCCTCGATCAGGTCGCCCAGCGCCACGTCTTCCTCCTCGCCCACCGGGGCGTGCAGGGAGACCGGTTCCTGGGCGAGGCGGAGTACCTCGCTGACGCGTTCCGGGGCGAGGTCGAGGTGGGCGGCCACCTCGTCCGGGGTGGGTTCGTAGCCGCGTTCCTGGAGCATGCGGCGCTGGACGCGGACCACGCGGTTGATCAGCTCCACGACATGGACCGGGACCCGGATGGTGCGGGCCTGGTCGGCGAGGGCCCGGGACATGGCCTGGCGGATCCACCAGGTGGCGTAGGTGGAGAACTTGTAGCCGCGGGCGTAGTCGAACTTCTCGACGGCGCGGATCAGGCCGAGGTTGCCCTCCTGGACCAGGTCCAGCATGGTCAGTCCGCGGCCCACGTACCGTTTGGCGACGGAGACCACCAGGCGCAGGTTCGCCTCGATCAGGCGGCGCTTGGCCATCCGGCCCATGACCACCAGGCGGTCCAGGTCCAGCGCCAACTGGCTGTCCAGGTCAGGGGTGTTGCTCAGCTTCTCCTCGGCGAACAGGCCCGCCTCGACGCGGCGCGCGAGTTCGACCTCCTCCGCCGCGGTCAGCAGCGGGATGCGGCCGATCTCCCGCAGGTACTGGCGGAACAGGTCCGAGGACGGTCCGCCGGTGTCGGCGCGCGGGACGCGCACCGGCTCGGGCAGGTCGTCCAGGACGGCCGGGGTGTCCGGCTCGGCCTCGGGGTGGAGCAGCGCGCGGTTCTGCGGGGGCACCGCGACGAGAACGTCGGACTCGGCGTCCGGCTGCTGCGGCCCGGCCGTACTGCTCTCGGTCTGGGTGAGGGTCTGGGTCTGCACGGGGGCGACCTCCAGGATGATCGCTGCTGAAGTGTGCGGCAGCGCGGCTTCGAGGGCGGAGTCGGCGGCCTCGCCGCTGTCCGTCCCGTACGCGATGAGCGGAACCGCGGGGGTCTGTGACCCGTGGGGGACGGGTCGGCCGCGCTCCGAGGACTCAGGCACCGGAACCCAGTGTGGGGTAGAACACATCGCCGCCACGAGGGGCGTGCGGTGACTTTTTGCGTCCGGGTCGTGACCGCCCGGTTATCGCGGGGCCCGGAGGGGCTAAAGAGCTGCGGATCCGTGCTCGCGGAGGGCCTGGTCGTACTGCTGGAGAACCCACAGTTCGTTCTGGACCGCGGCCAGTTGGGCCGGGTCGCCGCCGGCCGAGAGGCGGGCCATCTGGGACTGGATGTCCCGGATGCGGCGTTCGACCGCGCGGCGGCGGACAGTGACGAGCTGTTCGCCCGCGTAGTTCTCGTCCACGGTGCGGCGCAGGATCGCCTCGACGGCCAGCTCGGTGACCATGGCGCGCACGGAGTCGTCGGGGGCCGCCTCGCGGACCCGGACCAGGAAGTCCTGCGGGTCGTGGACGCCGTACTCGGCGCCGCCCGCCTCCATGATCGCCTGGCGTACGGCGGCGTAGGGGGCGGCGGTGAACTCGTCGACGCCGTACGCGTCGAAGGCCGGGGAGACCAGTTCGGGGCGCTGGAGGGCGAGCTTGAGCAGTTCGCGCTCGGTGGCGTAGACGGGGTTGCGCAGGTTCAGCGCCGGGCCGCTGCTTCCGGCGGGGCGGGGGGCCGCCTCGTACGGCTGGTGCGGGCCGCGCGCGGGGGCGGGGCCCTTGCCGCCCCGGTCGCGGGCCCAGCGGGCGAGCTGGGCGACGCGCTTGACGACGAACTGGGTGTCGAGGATGCCGAGCATCCCGGCGAGCTGGACGGCGACCTCGTGCTGGGCGCCGCTGTTCTTGATGCGGGCGACGATCGGGGCTGCCTCGTCCAGGGCGGCGGCGCGACCGGCCGGGGTGTCCAGGTCGTAGCGGGAGACGATCTGGCGCAGCGCGAACTCGAAGAGCGGGGTGCGGGGTTCGGCCAGTTCGGCGACCGCCTCGTCGCCCTTGGCCAGGCGCAGTTCGCAGGGGTCCATGCCGTCGGGGGCGATGGCGATGTAGGTCTCGGCGGCGAACTTCTGGTCGTCCTCGAAGGCGCGCAGGGCCGCCTTCTGGCCGGCCGCGTCGCCGTCGAAGGTGAAGATCACGCGGGCCGAGCCGTTGTCCATCAGCAGCCTGCGCAGGATCTTGATGTGGTCGCCGCCGAAGGCGGTGCCGCAGGTGGCGATGGCGGTGGGGACGCCCGCGAGGTGGCAGGCCATGACGTCGGTGTAGCCCTCGACGACGACCGCGCGGGAGGACTTGGCGATCTCCTTCTTGGCGAGGTCGATGCCGTAGAGGACCTGCGACTTCTTGTAGATCGCGGTGTCGGGCGTGTTGAGGTACTTGGGGCCGTTGTCGGCCTCGTAGAGCTTGCGGGCGCCGAAGCCGACGACGTCGCCGCCGATGTCGCGGATCGGCCACATCAGGCGGCCGCGGAAGCGGTCGATGGGGCCGCGGCGGCCCTCCTGGGCGAGCCCGGACAGGAGCAGTTCCTTGTCGCTGAAGCCCTTGCCGCGCAGGTACCGGGTGAGGTGGTCCCATCCTTGCGGGCTGTAGCCGACGCCGAAGTGGACGGCGGCGGCCTGGTCGAAGCCGCGCTCGGCGAGGAAGATCCGGCCGGTCTCGGCCTCGGGGCTCATCGCGAGCTGTTCCGCGTACCACTCGGCGGCGATCTTGTGGGCCTCGACCAGGCGGATGCGTTCGCCGCGCTGGTGGGAGGGGTTGTAGCCGCCCTCCTCGTAGCGCAGGGTGATGCCGGCCTGGGCGGCGAGCCGCTCGACCGCCTCGGAGAAGGAGAGGTGGTCGACCTTCATCACGAACGTGATGGTGTCGCCGCCCTCCTGGCAGCCGAAGCAGTGGAAGAGCCCCTTGCTCGGGCTGACCTGGAAGGACGGCGACTTCTCGTCGTGGAAGGGGCACAGGCCCTTGAGGTTGCCGCCACCGGCGTTGCGCAGCTGGAGGTACTCCGAGACCACGGCGTCGATCGGGACCGCGTCCCGTACCGCCTTCACGTCCTCGTCGTTGATCCGTCCTGCCACGCGTGAATTCTACGGGGCGGCTCTGACACTCCTGACAGCTACGGGGCGAGGCTGTCCAGCGGGGTGCGCGGGTCGGCGAGGGTCTCGGCGGTCACCTGTGTCCTGGTCCGGATCATCCGCTGGATGGGGTCCGTGACGTCCCACACGTTCACGTTCATCCCGGCGCGCACCCGGCCGTCCTTCAGCCAGAAGGCGATGAACTCCCGCTTTCCGACGTCGCCGCGGATGACGACCTCGTCGTAGGAGCCGGGGGGTGCCCAGCCGGAGTACTCCATGCCCAGGTCGTACTGGTCGGAGAAGAAGTAGGGGACGCGGTCGTAGACGACGTCCCGGCCGAGCATGGCGCGGGCGGCGGCCGGGCCGCCGTTGAGGGCGTTGGCCCAGTGCTCGACGCGCAGGCTGGTGTCGAACAGGGCGTGCGGGAAGCTGGCGACGTCCCCGGCGGCGTAGATGTCGGGGTCGGAGGTGCGCAGCCGTTCGTCGACGAGGACGCCGCGGCCGTGGGCGCGGTCGGCGATGGTGAGGCCCGCCGCCTCGGCGAGCCCGGTGCGCGGGGCGGCGCCGATCGCGGCGAGCACGGCGTGCGCGGGGTGCTCCTCGCCGTCGGAGGTGCGGGCGGCGAGGACGACCCCGTCCTGGCCGCTGATCTCGGTGAGCCGGGCCCCGAAGTGGAAGCGCACCCCGTGCTCGCGGTGCAGCTCGGCGAAGAGCTGGCCGAGCTCGGGGCCGAGGACGCCGTGCAGCGGGGTCGGTTCCGGTTCGACGACGGTGACCTCGGCGCCGTACTCGCGGGCCGCGGCCGCGACCTCCAGGCCGATCCAGCCCGCTCCGGCGATCACGAGGTGGCCGTTGTCCCGGCCGAGCGAGGCCAGGACGCCCTTGAGGCGTTCGGCGTGGGCGAGCCGGCGCAGATGGTGGACGCCGGCCAGGTCGGTGCCGGGGATGTCCAGGCGGCGGGGTTCGGCACCGGTGGTGAGGAGCAGTTTGTCGTAGTGGACGACCGTGCCGTCCTCGCCGAAGCGGACCGTCCTCGCCGCGCGGTCGATGGCGTCGACGGTCTGGCCGAGGTGGAGTTCGATGTCGTTGCGCGCGTACCAGGCGGGCTCGTGCACGAAGACGCTGTCGCGCTCCTCCTTGCCGAGCAGATAGCCCTTGGAGAGCGGGGGCCGCTCGTAGGGGTGGTCGCGCTCGTCGCTGATCAGTATCACGCGGCCCGTGAAGCCCTCCGCCCGCAGCGTTTCGGCCGCCTTCGCGCCGGCGAGTCCGCCTCCGACGATGACGAATGTCTGATCCGCGTCGACCACTTGATGCCTCCTCGTAGGGGTGCCGCCACATGGGAGCGTCCCGCACGGAGCGTGATGGGGGAAGAGGGTGTGGCCCGATCAGGCCACGGAGGGTCACATTCGGGCGGGTTTCACTTCACTGTGATCTCCTCGCTGTCAGGGTGCCCCCCATTAGGCGTACACGACTGTCACGGGTGCCCCCGTAGGACACGCACGACTGTCACGAGTGCGCCCCGCCGGACGCGACACGTCTGTCACGGGTGCCCCGTAAGGCGTACATGAAGCGAACGGGCCGAGGCGTCGGTGAGGGACGCGATCTGGTCCACGATCACCCGCTTGCGCGCCCGGTCGTCGGGCGCGGCGTCGAACAGCGCCCGGAACTGCGGGTCGAGCCCGTCCGGTGCCCGCGCGGTGAGCGCCTCGGCGAGTTCGGCGACGACGATCCGCTGGTCGGCGCGCAGCCGCTCCTGTTCGGCGCGCTGCATGACGTACCGGTCGGCGACGGCCTTCAGGACCGCGCACTCCATCCGCGTCTCGCGCGGTACGACGAGTTCGGCGGCGTAGCGGGTGAGGCGGCCGGTGCCGTAGGCGGCGCGGGTGGCGGTCTCGGCGGCCAGGCAGAAGCGGCCGATGAGCTGGCTGGTGGCGTCCTTCAGCCGGGCCTGGGCGACGGCGGTGCCGTCGTAGCCGTGCGGCCACCACGGCTCGTCCAGGAGCCGGTCGAGGGCGGCGGCGAGTTCGGCGGGGTCGGTGTCCTCGGGGACGTAGCGGCCGATGGCGACCGCGAAGACCTCCTGGCGTTCGGGTTCGGCGTGCAGGAGGTTGGGGTCGATGTGTCCGGCGTGCAGTCCGTCCTCGACGTCGTGCACGGAGTACGCCACGTCGTCGGACCAGTCCATGACCTGGGCCTCGAAGGTGGTGCGGGTGCCGGGGGCGCCCTGGCGGACCCAGTCGAAGACGGGCCGGTCGTCCTCGTAGACGCCGAACTTCGGGGAGCCGGGGTCGCTGGGGTGGGCGCCGCGCGGCCAGGGGTACTTGGTGGCCGCGTCGAGGGTGGCGCGGGTGAGGTTGAGTCCGACGGAGCCGTCGGCGGTGAACCGCTTGGGCTCGATCCGGGTGAGCAGCCTCAGCGACTGCGCGTTGCCCTCGAATCCGCCGACGTCCTTGGCGAACTCGTTGAGCGCCTGCTCGCCGTTGTGCCCGAACGGGGGGTGCCCGAGGTCGTGGGAGAGGCAGGCGGCCTCCACCAGATCGGGGTCGCAGCCGAGGGCGGCGCCCAGCTCCCGGCCCACCTGGGCGCACTCCAGGGAGTGGGTGAGCCGGGTGCGCGGGCTGGCGTCCCAGGCCTGCCCGTACGTGCCGGGCGTGACGACCTGGGTCTTCCCGGCGAGTCTGCGCAGTGCGGAGGAGTGCAGGACCCGGGCCCGGTCCCGTTGGAAGGCGGTCCTCCCCGGCCGCTTGTCCGGCTCCTTGGACCAGCGTTCCACTGACGGTGTGTCATACCCCGCGGGCGGGATGTGGTTCTCGTGCGCCATGCGTCGACAGTAAGCGCACGGTGCGCCCTTACGCCGACGCCAGTACCGCTTCCTGGCCAGTGACCGGCAGCTTCAGGGTCTGGTCGTAGCGGTGCAGGAGGAGGCGGGCCATGGCGGGGTGGGCGCCCAGGGGGGCCGAGGCGATCCAGGGGGCCTCGGCCGCGCACTCCGTGGCGAAGCGGCCCGGGGCCGTGAAGTAGGAGGCGACGGCGATGCGGTCGTGGCCGCGGGCGGTGAGGTGGGTGAGGGCCGCGCGGACCGTGGGGGCGGCCGTGGTGGCGTAGGCCGGGACGACCTCCACGCCCAGGCGCCGGGACAGCAGGGACGCCGTGCGGGCGGTGTCCGCCTTCGACTCGGGGTCCCGGGAGCCGGCGGCGGCCAGGACCACGGCGGTGCCGGGGCGCTCGGCCCAGCCCGCCTCGGCCAGCCGGTCGTGCAGGGCCTCGACCAGGAAGGGGTGCGGGCCGAGGGCTTTGGCCACCCGGGCCCGTACGCCCGACTCGGCGGCCATCTCGGGGATGTCCCGCTTCACGTGGTAGCCGCGGCTGAGCAGCAGCGGCACCAGGACGGCCTCCTCGCTGTCGAGGGCGGCGAGGGTGTCCGGGAGCAGGGGGGCGTTCAGTTCGATGTGGCCCAGGTGGACCGGGAGGCCGGGGCGCATCGCGCGGACCCGGTCCAGGAGGGACCGCACCGTGCTCAGCGCGCGCGGGTCGCGGCTGCCGTGGGCCACGACCACCAGCGGGGGCGGTGTGGGGCGGCGCCGCCCGTCGAGCGAGACGAGGCGGAGCTGGCTGGCGAGCTGGCTGCTGATCCGGTTCATGAGATGCGCCGTACTGTCGAGGGACGTGGACTCGTCGGGACGTGGTTTCGACGCCGTCATGAACCGATGGTGGGGGCCGGAGGTTGCCGCCTCGTTGCGCGGGCGTCACGGGTCTTTTCCGTGGGTTCACCGTCCGGGCCCCAGGCGCTGTGAGCCGTCTTGACCTGCGCTTTCTCGACGTCACGTGACCTTGCTCACGCAACCCCCACCCCCGTCCCGGCGTCCTAGGGTGCATGAGGATCCGCCTCCCGCGCCTCCCCCGTACCCGCACCGGACAGCGCCGGGCGGTGCAGTCGCTGATGGCCGTGTGCGTGCTGGCGCTGCTGCCGTCGACCTGGCTGTACCTGAGCACCGGCGACCGCCTGCGCACCCTGGAGGACGCTCCCCGCACCGACGTGGCCGTCGTCTTCGGCGCGGGTCTGTGGCAGGGCGAGCCCTCGCCGTACCTGGCGCACCGGCTGGACGCGGCGGCCGAGCTGTACCGCGCCGGGCGGGTGGAGGTCGTGCTGGTCACCGGGGACAACAGCCGCGAGGACTACGACGAGCCGGACGCGATGCGCGCCTATCTGACCCGGCACGGGGTGCCCGACGCGCGGATCGTCAGTGACTACGCGGGCTTCGACACCTGGGACTCCTGCGTGCGCGCGAAGAAGATCTTCGGGGTCGACGAGGCGGTACTGATCAGCCAGGGCTTCCACATCCGGCGCGCGGTCGCGCTGTGCGAGGCGGCGGGCGTCACCTCGTACGGCGTCGGCGTGGACGACCTGCACGACGCGACCTGGTACTACGGGGGCACCCGGGAGATCCTCGCGGCCGGCAAGGCGGCGCTGGACGTCGTGTTCCGCCCGGACCCGCACTTCCTCGGGCCGAGGGAGAAGGGCGTGGCGGAGGCGCTGGCGAGCGCCCGGTGAGCGGTCCCTCACCGGCGCCGGACGGCGACGGGGAGGTCGCCGTGCGCTCCGCGTAACAATCAGCCGCATCGGCGTGTAACACGGACGAAGCACGCTGGTGAGCATGGAGAACACCGCCACGCCCACGCACTGCCCGTACTGCGCCCTGCAGTGCGGGATGAATCTGACGCCCTCCCCCGACGGGACGGTCGAGGTGAGCGAGCGGGCGGACTTCCCGGTGAACCGGGGTGCGCTGTGCGGCAAGGGGCGTACGGCGCCGGCGGTCCTGTCGTCGAGCGTCCGCCTGACCTCGCCTTTGGTGCGTTCCGGGGACGGCGAGCTGGTGCCCGCCACCTGGGCGGAGGCGCTGGACCGGATCGCCGGGGAGCTGGGCCGCGTACGGGCGGAGCACGGTCCGGACGCGGTCGGGGTCTTCGGCGGCGGCGGTCTGACGAACGAGAAGGCGTACACGCTCGGCAAGTTCGCGCGGGTGGTGCTCGGCACCTCCCAGATCGACTACAACGGCCGCTTCTGCATGTCGTCCGCGGCGGCGGCCGGGATGAAGGCGTTCGGGCTCGACCGGGGGCTGCCCTTCCCGCTGGAGGACATCCCGAAGTCCGGCTGTGTGATCCTCGTCGGCTCCAACCTCGCCGAGACCATGCCGCCCTCGCTGCGCTTCTTCAACGAGCTGCGCGAGAACGGCGGCAGGCTGATCGTCATCGACCCGCGCCGCACGAGGACCGCCGAGCAGGCCGATCTGCACCTCGCGCCCCGGCCCGGCACCGATCTCGCGCTCGCGCTGGGCATGCTGCACCTGGTCGTCGCCGAGGGTCGCACGGACGAGGAGTACATCCGTGAGCGCACCACCGGCTGGGAGGAGGCCCGCGCGGAGGCGCTGGCCCACTGGCCGGAGTACGTGGAGCGGATCACCGGCGTCTCGGTGCCGGAACTGCGCGAGGCGGTACGGATGTTCTGCGAGCCGGAGTCGGCGATGGTGCTCACCGCGCGCGGCCCCGAGCAGCAGTCCAAGGGCACCGACACCGTGGGCGCCTGGATCAACCTGTGCCTGGCCACCGGCCGTCCGGGCCGCCCGTACTCCGGCTACGGCTGCCTCACCGGCCAGGGCAACGGCCAGGGCGGGCGCGAGCACGGCCAGAAGGCCGACCAGCTCCCCGGCTACCGCAAGCTGGACGACCCCGAGGCGCGGCGGCACGTGGCCGAGGTGTGGGGCGTGGACCCGGACTCGCTGCCGGGCCCCGGGCGCAGCGCCTACGAACTGCTGGACGCGCTGGGCTCGGACATCAAGTCGCTGCTGCTGATGGGCTCCAACCCGGTGGTGTCGGCGCCGCGGGCCGCGCACATCGAGGAGCGGCTGCGGTCGCTGGACTTCCTGGCCGTGTGCGATGTCGTCCTCTCGGAGACGGCGGCGCTGGCGGACGTGGTGCTGCCGGTGACGCAGTGGGCGGAGGAGACGGGCACGACGACGAACCTGGAGGGCAGGGTGCTGCTGCGCCGCCGGGCGATCACCCCGCCCTCGGGGGTGCGCAGCGACCTGGAGGTCATGCACGAACTCGCGGACCGGCTGGGCGTGGAGAAGGGCTTCCCGACCGACCCCGAGGAGGTCTTCGAGGAGCTGCGCCGGGCCAGCGCGGGCGGCGCCGCCGACTACTCCGGGATCACCTACCGCCGGCTGGCGGAGGAGAACGGGGTGTTCTGGCCGTGCCCGGCGGAGGGCGGGGACACCGAACACCCCGGGACGCCGCGCATGTTCGAGGACCGGTTCGCGACGCCGGACGGGCGGGCCCGGTTCGTACCGGTCACGCACCGGGCGACGGCCGAGGAGCCGGACGCGGAGTACCCGGTGCTGCTGACCACGGGACGGGTGGTGTCGCAGTACCAGTCGGGCGCCCAGACCCGCCGCGTGGACGAGCTGAACGCCGCCGCGCCGGGCCCGTTCGTGGAACTGCACCCACGGCTCGCGGCACGGCTCGGGGCGGCCGAGGGCGACCCGATCGCGGTGACCTCCCGGCGCGGGCGGGCGGTGGCCCCGGCGCGGATCACGAACGCCATCCGCCCCGACACGGTCTTCATGCCCTTCCACTGGCCGGGCGAGGGCCGCGCCAACACGCTGACCAACCCGGCGCTGGACCCGACCTCGCGGATGCCGGAGTTCAAGTCCTGCGCGGTGCGCGTGGAGGCGGTGCGCGGCTGATCAGCGGCGGGTCTTCCGGTCGACTGATCAGCGGCGGGTCTTCCCGTCGCCTGATCAGCAGCGCGCCTTCCCGTCGGCTGATCAGCAGCGCGCCTTCCCGTCGACTGATCAGCAGCGCGCCTTCCAGTCGACTGATCAGCAGCGCGCCTTCCAGTCGCCGCCCTCGATGAGCCTGCCTTCCTTCCGCAGGCGGGCGGCGACGCGCGGGGCGGCGACGTAGACCCAGGCGCGCACCCGGCGCGATCCGCTGAGGACGACGTCCCGCTCGATGCGTTCGTAGAGGTTGCGCGGGTCCCCCGGCCGGTACTCCTCCAGCCGGTCCAGTACGGCGAGCAGGGCGTCGTACTCCTCCGGGCGGGCGGTGACCAGCTCGCCGTGCACGCTCGGCCCCGGTTCCGCCACGACGTAGGGGTAGCCGGGGCCGTCGTAGAGCAGGGCGTCGGGCAGGACCGCCGGTTCCTCGGCGAGGACGCGGCCGTGCAGGAAGGCGGCGTGGTTGGGCTGGCCGGGGCGCAGGGTGCCGTAGACGAAGAACGGCAGGGGCGGGCTGGTCACGGAATCCACGGAAACGATTCTGTCCTCTCACACATCTCCACGGGACCGCCCTGGCCACCGACCTGTCATGGCCCCTTAAATCGCAGGACAAGATCGCAGGACAAGATCGCGGGCCGAGATCACCGCCCCGTCTCCGCCCGTGTCCCCAGGCGCCCTCCCGAGGAGATCCATGAGCCGGATACGGCCGTACGTCCGAGGTTCCCGTCTCGCCACCGCAGGTGTGGCCGCCACCGCCGCCGGGCTGCTGGCCGCGACGCTCACCCCGAGCGCGGGAGCGGCCGGTGCGCCCCGGCCGACACGGGCGAAGGCGATCGAGAACGCGGCCGGGGCGCTGGCCGGCCACGCCGCCGAACTGGACCTGACCTCCGCGCAGGAGACGAAGGTCCGGGACGTGATCGTGGACGCGGACGGCACCCAGCATGTGCGCTACGACCGCACGTACCGCCGACTCCCGGTGCTGGGCGGCGACTTCGTGGTCCACCTCGCGAAGGACGGCACGTACCGCAGCGCGTCCCGCGCCGCCCGCGGCTCCGTCGCCCCGGCCGGGGGCGTCACCCCCGCCCTCCCCGCCACCCGCGCCGCCGACCTCGCCCTGAACGCCCTGCGCGCCGCCAACCTCGGCGAGGCGCTGCGCCAACTCACCGCGAAACCCCGGTTGGTGGTCGACGCCCTGCACGGCGAGCCGAGGCTGGCCTGGCGCACGGAGGCGGTGGCCCGCGACGCACGGGGCAACCCGGTCGGCCGGACCGTCCTGACCGACGCCCGCACCGGCGCGCAGATCGACATTTGGGACACGCTGGAGACGGTGGGCGGGGACGGGAAGTCGCTGTACAGCGGGACGGTGCCGCTGAACACGACGGAGTCGGGGTCGTCGTACGAGCTCAAGGACGCCACCCGCGGCGGCACCTACACGGGCGACGCGGCGAACCGGACGGACCTCTGCCTGCTGGTCACGATCTGCCTCACCCGCGCCCCGGCGACGGTCTTCACGGACGCCGACAACCACTGGGACGCGGGCGCCGCGGTGGACGCGCAGTACGGCACCGACATGACGTGGGACTACTTCGAGGAGGTCCACGACCGCACCGGCATCGCGGGCGACGGCAAGGGCTCCTTCAACCGGGTGTACTACGGGACGCGGTACAACAACGCCTTCTGGGACGACAGTTGCTTCTGCATGACGTACGGCGACGGTGACGGGACGACGTTCGGCCCGCTGGTCTCGCTGGACGTGGCGGGCCACGAGATGACCCACGGCGTCACCTCGAAGACGGCGGCCCTGACGTACTCCGGCGAGTCCGGGGGCCTCAACGAGGCGACCTCGGACATCTTCGGCACGCTGGTGGAGTTCCACGCGCGGAACGCCTCGGACCCCGGGGACTGGATGATCGGCGAGAAGGTCGTCCGCGACGCCTTCGGCCGCTCCGCCCTCCGCTACATGGACAAGCCCTCCAAGGACGGCAGTTCGGCGGACTGCTGGACTTCCAGAACCGCCTCCCTGGACGTCCACTACTCCTCCGGAGTCGGCAACCACTTCGCCCACCTCCTCGCCGAGGGCAGCGGCGCCAACTCCTCCACCTGCGACGGCTCGACGGTACCCGGCATCGGCCGCGCCAAGCTGGGCGCCATCTGGTACCGGGCCCTGACGGTCTACATGACCTCCTCGACCAACTACGCGGGCGCCCGGACGGCAACCCTGAACGCCGCGAAGGACCTCTACGGGGCGGGGAGTGCGGAGTACGCGGCGGTGGGGGCGGCGTGGGGGGCGGTCAACGTGGGCTGAGGGCCGCGTCGACCACCAGGTCGTGCACGCGGCGCGGGGCCGTGCCCAGAAGTTCGGGCAGGTCGGAGTGGCCGGAGGCCAGGAAGCCCGCTGCCGTGTTGGAGAGCAGGGACAGGGTGTGGGTCATCTGGTAGGGCTCCAAGGGCTGGGTGAGGAGGGCGGCTCGGGTGCTTGTCAGGGTTGTGGGGTGGTACGTGATCGGGGTGCCGTGGTGCTTGGTCAGGAGGTCGGCTATGTCCTCGCCGCCCAGGGCTGTCGCTCCCTCCAGTTCGTAGGTGCGGTTCGCGTGGGGGGTGGGGGTGCCGGCCGCGAGGGCGCGGTCCGACTCCGCCGCCACGCGCACCGTGACGTCCGCCAGGTCCTGCCTCGCCACGACCGACATACGGCCCGTGCTCCCGTACGCCGCCTCGAAGACGCCGGTCTCGGCGGCCCGTGCGGCGGACTGGGACGAGAGGGCGCCCAGGAGTTCGGCGTAGAGGCCGTTGCGGAGGACGGTGGTGGTGAAGGGGGACCGGGACAGGCGGGACTCCGTCCACCGGTGCGGGGCGGCGAGGGTGGTGTGGTCGCCCGATGCGGCGAGGCTTGTGTAGATCACGTGGCGGATTCCGGCCGCTGCCGCCGCTTCGGCCGCCGCGTCGTGGCGGGCCATCACGATGTCGTCCTCGGCGTATCCGGCGGAGATCAGCACCAGGACGTCGACCCCGGCGAAGCCCTCCGTCAGGGTCGCCGGGTCGTCGAAGTCGATGCGGCGGGCGGTGCGGGCGTCGGGGGTGCGGGTGCCGGGGATCGCGTCGATTCCGTCCAGTTCCGACAGGCCCCGGTACACCAGGCCGCCGAGGGCTCCGGACACTCCGGTCACGAGAATCATTCGGGCGCTCCATGCGTTGGTTGCTGTTGAACAGCACCGAGCATCCGTCGAGTTCGGCGGTCCCGTAAGGAGGCACTTTCGTGTCAGGCCCTAACACCGCGGTTGGTTCCCAGGTCAGCGGCGTTCCACAGCACGGACCTTGTGGTGACGACGACTGCGGCATTCGCGATGTGCTGGACCGGCTCGGCGACCGGTGGACCGTGCTCGTGGTCGTCGAGCTCGCCAAGGGGAGCCGTCGTTACGGGGAGTTGGAGCGCGCGATACCCGGCATCTCGCAGCGCATGCTGTCCCTCACCACCAAACGGCTGTGCCGCGACGGACTCACCGAGCGCATCGTGCACCCCACGCTCCCGCCCCAGGTCGAGTACCGGCTGACCCCTATGGGCCGCAGCCTGTCCACCATGATCTCGGCGCTGGCCGACTGGTCCCGAGACCACAAGGGCGCCATCGCGGAAGCACGGGTGCGCTGGGACGGGAGTGTGATGTGAGAAGTGCTCAAGCCGCGTACGGGCTGCGCTCCTTGGCCTCCTTCAGTGCCCTCCCCCACCACTCCAGCTGATCCAGCATCGTCTTGGCCGCCGCGTCCGGCGCCGTGGGGTCCTTCAGGCGGCCGGAGTCGTCGAAGGCGGCGCCCGCGTTGTGGAAGGAGACCGTGTCCCGGACGGTGACGGCGTGGAGCTCGGCGAAGACCTGGCGCAGGTGTTCCGCGGCGCGCAGTCCGCCCGCCAATCCGCCGTAGGAGACCAGGGCGACGGGCTTGGCCCGCCACTCCTCGTAGTGCCAGTCGATCAGGTTCTTCAGGCCGGCCGGGTAGGAGTGGTTGTACTCCGGGGTCAGCACGACGAACGCGTCTGCGCGGGCCAGCTTCGGGGTGACGTCGGCCAGGGCGGCGGCCGCCTCCGCCGTACGGGCGAAGGAGGTCGGCAGGTCGAGCGCGGCCACGTCCACGACCTCGGGTACGAGGTCCTCGCGGCGCTCCACGTGCTCCAGCAGCCAGTCGGCGACGACCGGGCCGAACCGGCCGTGGCGGTTGCTGCCGATGACGACGGTGACAGTCAGGGGTTCCGTTGCGGAAGTCATGCCGTCAGGCTCGTACCTCAAGCTTTGTTGAGGTCAAGCGGCGTCCCCGGCCCGTCTCGGGTCACCCGTTCACACCCGCCGCGCGCACACTCGCCGGACGCCCGCCAGAACACCGTCTGACCTGGACAAACACCGAGCGCGGCCGATGTGCCTGACACCCATTCACCCCAATTCTGACGCCCACTCAGGAAGCGGCGCGCGCCCGCTGCCCCTACCTCTGGAGGACAGTGACCCACCGCTGACCCAGGGAGCAACGATGCGCCTGACCGCCCGTCTGCTGACCGGGACCGCGCTCGCCGTCTCCGCCGCCGGACTGGTCTGCGCCCCGGCGTACGGCGCGGGGTCGGGCGGTCTGGGGGTCTCCCCCGCCTCGGTCGTACCGGGTGACCCGGTCACCGTCACCACCACGGCCTGCGCGGACGGCGGTACGGCGGCGGGCGACGCCAGCGCGGTGGGCGCCGGGGCGTTCACGCTCACGCCGGGCGCCCCTGGCCGGGGCGCCGTCGGGCAGTTCCAGGTGCCGGAGAGCGCGCAGCCGGGGACGTACGAGATCACCGCGGCCTGCGCCGGGGGCGGCCGGAAGGTGACCGGTGACCTGGTGGTGACGCTCACCGCGCACCCCACGCATCCGCGGGGTGGCGTGAAGACGGGGGTCGGTGGCGCGCTCGGCCCCGACCCCGTGCAGACCGCGGCCGGCGTGGCGGCTCTCGCCGTCGCCGCCGCGGGCGGTACCTGGCTCCTGCATCGCCGGGCGAGAGGCGACGGGATCTGACGGGCACCCTCCGCTGTCCGTCCCGCCGGTACCGCATGTCCCCTCCCCCTCCGGGTCCGACGCCCCTCGCGGCCCGGAGGGGGAACAGGGCCCGTCCGTCCAGGAGGCCGAAGCGTGTTCGCGAAGCGTGGCAACACCGCGAAGCCCCGTGATACCACGGCCAAGCGTGGCAACTCCGCGAGGCCCCGTGACACCACGGCCAAGCGTGGCAACACCGCGAAGCCCCGTGACACCACCGAGAAACGCGGCACCACCGCGATAGCCGCCGTCACCGCCGTCGCCCTCTGCTCCGGTCTCTGGCTGCTGCACAACGGCACCGCCCCGCACCCCCCGCCGCAGCCCACCGCCGCCCAGGCGCACCCCGACCCCGACCCCGCCGCCCGCCGGCCGTCCGCCGCGCCCGCGCTGCCGCCCTCCCCGCCGGACCGCATCCGCATCCCCACGATCCGGGTCGGCGCCCCCCTCATGGGCCTCGGCCTCACCCCGTCCGGCAGCCTGGACGTGCCGCCGGCCGAGCGGGAGAACCTGGCGGGCTGGTACGAGTCCGGCACCACGCCCGGCGAGCGGGGCACCGCGATCGTCGCGGGCCACGTCGACAACGCCGAGGGCCCCGCCGTCTTCTACCGGCTCGGCGCGCTGAAGAAGGGCGCCACGGTGGAGGTGGACCGGCGCGACGGCTCCACGGCCGTCTTCACGGTCGACGCGGTCGAGGTGTACGACACCCACGCCTTCCCCGACGAGAAGGTCTACGGCGCCGCCCGCCGCCCCGAACTGCGGGTCATCACCTGCGGCGGGGGCTGGTCACGCAGTACCGGGTATCAGGGCAACGTCGTCGTCTTCGCGCACCTCACCGGCAGCCGGTGAGCCCAGGACGTGCCGCTTCCCCCAGGTTCCGAGCGGCACCAGGGCGTCGTTGAGGGTGAGGCCCCTCGGGGTCAGGGAGTACTCCACGCGCGGCGGCACCTCGTCGTACTCCTCGCGGTGCACGATGCCGTCCGACTCCAGCTCGCGCAGCTGGGCGGCGAGCACCTTCTCGGTCACGCCCGGCAGCCCGCGCCGCAGCTCCCCGAACCGGTGCGGGCGCACCGACAGCTCCCACAGGATCAGCACTTTCCACTTGCCGCCGATCACGTCCATCGCCGCGTCCACACCGCAGACGTACGAGCCCGGCCGTCGCGCCGTCGCCATCCCTGTTCCCCGTCCCTCGCTCTGCCCCGATCGCTCTGCCTCGATGCTTACGTCGAGGTAACCACCCACTCCAAAGTACGTACTTGAGCAGGCAGTTCAGCCTCCTTGAGGCTAAACGACATGACTGACAGCACCTCTTCCCCGCTGACCAAGACCCCCCTCACCCTGCTCGGCACCGGTGCCATGGGCACCGCCCTGGGCCGGGCCTGGCTCGCCGCCGGGCACCCCCTGACCGTCTGGAACCGCACCCGCGCACGTACCGAGGAGCTGGCCGCCGAAGGCGCGACCGTCGCCGACAGCGCCGCCGCCGCGGTGGCCGCCAACCGCCTTGTGATCGTCTGTCTCCTCGACGACGACTCCCTCGGCGAGGCCCTCGCCGGCGCCGATCTCACCGGCCGGGACCTGGTGAACCTCACCACCGGCACCCCGGCCCAGGGCCGCGCCCGTGCCGCCTGGGCCGAGGCGCGCGGGGCGCGGTTCCTGGACGCCGGGATCATGGCCGTACCGCCGATGATCGGCAGCCCGGAGAGCGGGGCGTACGTCTTCTACAGCGGCTCCGCCGCGCTGTTCGAGGAGCACGGGGCGACCCTCGCCGTCCCCGCCGGTACCGCCTACGTCGGCGCCGACCCGGGCTTCGCCGCGCTGCACGACGTGGCGCTGCTCAGCGCCATGACCGGCATGTTCGCGGGGGTCTTCCACGCGTTCGCGCTGGTGCGCCGGGAGGACATCGCGCCGAAGGAGTTCGCCGGGCTCCTCCAGAGCTGGCTGACCGCGATGGCGCACTCGGTCCACAAGACCGCCGACCAGTTGGAGACCGGCGACTACGGCAAGGACGTCGTCTCCAACCTCGCCATGCAGGCGGCGGGCAACGCCACACTGCTGCGCACGGCCCAGGAGCAGGGGGTGAGCGCCGAGCTGCTGAAGCCGTACATGAACCTCATGGACGAACTGCTCGCCCAGGGGCGGGGCGAGGAGGACACCACGGGGATGGTGGACCTCCTGCTCCGGCGGAGCAGCTAGGCCAGCCACTGCTCGTACGCCATGTTCGCCACGAGCGCGAACACCACCGTCAGCAGGACGATCCGGACGAAGCCGCTGCCCTTCTTCAGGGCCGTGTGGGCGCCGAGCGTGCCGCCCGCCAGGTTGAAGACGGCCATCAGGGCGGCGAGCTGCCACAGGACCGTGCCCTGCCAGGCGAAGGTGGCGAGGGCGCCCGCGTTGGTGCAGCAGTTGACGATCTTGGCGGTGGCCGAGGCGGTCACCAGGTCTAGGTGGAGTACCGCGGTGAGGGTGAGGACGAGGAAGGTGCCGGTGCCGGGGCCGATCAGTCCGTCGTAGAAGCCGATGCCGAGGCCGGCCAGGCCGATCGCGGCGAGGACGCGGCGCGGTCCCGCCGGGCCGGTCGCCGGGGCGGTGCCGAAGGCGGGGCGGAGGATGACGAAGGCCGCGACCGCCAGCAGGACCACCATGATCACGGGTTTCAGGACTTCCGTGCTCATCCCGGCCGCCAGGAACGCCCCGCCCGACGAGCCCGCCAGCGCGGCCACGCCGATGCGGACGGCGAGGCGGACGTCCACCGTGGTCTTGCGGGCGTACGTCACCGCCGCGCCCGTGGTGCCTACGATCGCGACCGCCTTGTTGGTGCCCAGGGCGTAGGCGGCCGGGGTGTTCGCGGGCAGGCCCAGCAGCAGGGCCGGGAGGAGCAGGAGCCCGCCGCCGCCGACCACGGCGTCGATCCAGCCCGCCGCGAGGGCGGCGATACAGAGGACGACGATCATGGCCAGGGATATGTCGGGCATGATCGCGACCCTATGGGACGGGATACATGCGCTGTCCATCTACCTGAGGGCCTTCTGAGGTTCCGGGCAGGCCGCGTCCCGTCCTCACAGCCCACGTCGGGCGGGGTCCGGGAACCCTCACACCCGGACCCCGGCACCGCTGAGGGCAGAGTTCCCCGCGTGAAACAGACGTGATGCTGCCGGGTAACACCCGCACCGCACGCTCAATGGCATGACCTCGAATACGCGTGTGGTGGTGATCGGCGCCGGCCTCGCGGGCGTACGGCTCGCCCGGCGGCTCGGCGAGCTCGGCACGCCCGCGCTGCTGATCGGCGAGGAGGAGCACCGGCCCTACAACCGGGTGCTGCTCGCCGAAGTGCTGGCCGGGCGGTACGCCCCCGAGGTGATCGCGCTGCCGACGCCCGACGGACTGCTCCGCACCCGGGTCACCGGCATCGACCGCGAGGCGCGCACCGTCGCCTGCGCGGACGGCTCGGAGATCGCATACGACACGCTGGTCCTGGCCACCGGCTCCAACCCGGTGCTGCCGCCGCTGCGCGGACTGTTCACCCCGGACCACGAGCTGCCCGAGGGCGTGCACGCGTTCCGGACCATGGACGACTGCCTGGGACTGTCCAAGGCGGTACGGCCCGGAGTGCGCGCGGTCGTCATCGGCGGCGGGCTGCTCGGGGTCTCCGCGGCCCGCGCGCTCGCCGTGCGCGGCGCCCAGGTGATGCTCGCCCAGCAGTCCGAGCGGCTCATGGAGCGCCAGCTCGACCCGGGCGCCTCCAAGCTGGTGCTGCGGCACCTGAAGGACCTCGGGGTCGAGGTGCACACCGAGTGCCGGGTGCGCGACGTGCGCTGCGTCGGCGGGGCGGTCCGCTCGGTGGAGATGGCCGACGGCTACGCCCTCGACGCCGACCTGGTGGTACTGGCCTGCGGGGTGCACCCGAGGGTCGGTCTCGCCAAGGACGCCGGGCTCGCCGTCCACAAGGGCGTCCTCGTCGACGACGAGCTGCGCACCTCCGACCCGCACATCCGGGCCATCGGCGACTGCGCCCAGCACGACGGCGCCCTCTACGGCCTGGCCACCCCGGCCCTGGAACAGGCCGACGCGCTCGCCGAGCTCCTCGCCGGGGACGGCACCGCCCGCTACACCGGCACCCGGTCCCTGACCCGGCTCACCCTGAACGGCAACACCGCCTTCGACCTCGCTGCCTTCGGCGAGACCGAGGCGCTCCCGGGCGACGACGTCGTCCAGCTGACCGACGCCACCCGCGGCACCTACCGCAAGGTCGTCGTCCGCGACGACCGCGTGATCGGCGGGGTACTGGTCGGCGAACTCGGCACCGTCGGCGCGCTCGCCCGCGCCTGGGAGGGAGCAGAGCCGCTCCCCGCGGACGGCGCCCCCCTGCTCCACCTGCTCACCAACGATGGAGGCTCCTGATGACCGCCACCCCGGGGGCCACCCCCACGATCGCGCTCGTCGGCCACGGCATGGTCGGCCAGCGCTTCCTGGAGGCACTCGCCGAGCGCGGCCTGACCGCCACGCACCGCGTGGTCGTCCTCTGCGAGGAGCCGCGCCCCGCCTACGACCGCGTCGCGCTGACCTCCTACTTCTCGGGCAAGACGCCCGAGGACCTGTCGATGACCGACATGGAGTTCATCGAGAAGCACGGGATCGAGCTGTACGTCGGCGACCCCGCGCTGAGCGTGGACCGCGAGGCGAAGAAGGTCACCGCGAAGTCCGGCCGGGTCTTCGACTACGACATCCTCGTCCTCGCCACCGGATCCTTCCCGTTCGTGCCGCCCGTACCGAACAAGGACGCCACCGGCTGCTTCGTCTACCGCACCATCGAGGACCTGCTCGCGATCGAGGAGTACGCCAAGCGCTCCACGACCGGCGCCGTGGTCGGCGGCGGTCTGCTCGGCCTTGAGGCGGCCGGCGCGCTCAAGGGCCTCGGACTGACCTCCCACATCGTGGAGTTCGCGCCCCGGCTGATGCCGGTGCAGGTCGACGAGGGCGGCGGCGCCGCGCTGCTGCGCACCATCGAGGACATGGGCCTGAGCGTGCACACCGGTGTGGGCACGCAGGAGATCGTCGTCGACGAGTCGGGCACCGTCACCGGGATGAAGCTGTCCGACGGCTCCGAACTCGCCACCGACCTGGTCGTCTTCAGCGCCGGTGTCCGCCCCCGCGACCAGCTCGCCCGCGACTGCGGTCTGACGGTCGGCGAGCGCGGCGGCATCGCGGTGGACGAGCAGTGCCGTACGGTCTCCGACCCGAGCGTGTTCGCGATCGGCGAGTGCGCGCTGGCCGCCGACGGCCGGGTGTACGGCCTGGTGGCCCCCGGTTACGAGCAGGCCGAGACGGCCGCCGCGACCATCGCCGCCGACGAGGCCGCCTTCACCGGCGCCGACCTGTCCACCAAGCTGAAGCTGCTCGGCGTGGACGTGGCCTCCTTCGGTGACGCGCACGGCACCACCGAGGACTGCCTGGACGTCGTCTACTCCGACTCCCGCGCGGGCCTGTACAAGAAGCTGGTCATCGGCCGCGACGGCACGCTGCTCGGCGGCATCCTGGTCGGCGACGCGGAGGCGTACGGCACCCTGCGGGCCTTCACCGGCTCGGTCCCGCCGGTCTCCCCCGAGTCCCTGGTGCTGCCCGCCGGCGCGGGCGCCCCGGCGCAGCTCGGCCCGTCGGCACTGCCGGACGAGGCGGTGATCTGCTCCTGCCACAACGTCACCAAGGGCACGATCCGCGGCGCGGTCACCGAGCACAAGTGCACCACCGTGCCCGAGGTGAAGAAGTGCACCAAGGCCGGTACCGGCTGCGGCAGTTGCGTCAAGGTCCTCGGCCAGCTGGTCAACGCCGAGCTGGAGGCGTCCGGCGTCGAGGTCGACAAGGGCCTGTGCGGCTGCTTCGCGCAGACCCGCGAGGAGCTCTACGAGATCGTCCTCGCCCTGCGCATCAACACCTACCAGGACCTGCTGGACCGCTACGGCCGCGACGGCGCCAAGGGCGGCGACGGCTGCGAGATCTGCAAGCCCGCGGTCGCCTCCATCATCGCCTCGCTCGCCCCGACCATCGGCGCCGAGCCGTACGTCCTGGACGATGTGCAGGCGCCGCTGCAGGACACCAACGACCACTTCCTGGCGAACCTGCAGAAGAACGGCTC
Organism: Streptomyces sp. NPDC110618; assembly: GCF_055657065.1. Taxonomy (NCBI): domain Bacteria; kingdom Bacillati; phylum Actinomycetota; class Actinomycetes; order Kitasatosporales; family Streptomycetaceae; genus Streptomyces; species Streptomyces sp. NPDC110618. The sequence goes on from NZ_JBVKBN010000002.1 coordinate 28,591, forward strand.
GTACTCGGTCGTGCCGCGCATCCCCGGCGGTGAGATCACCCCGGAGAAGCTGATCGTGATCGGGGAGATCGCCCGCGACTTCGGGCTCTACACCAAGATCACCGGTGGTCAGCGGATCGACATGTTCGGCGCGCGGGTCGAGCAACTGCCGCTGATCTGGACCCGGTTGGTGGACGCCGGCTTCGAGTCCGGCCACGCCTACGGCAAGTCGCTGCGCACCGTGAAGTCCTGCGTCGGCCAGACCTGGTGCCGCTACGGCGTGCAGGACTCCGTCCGCATGGCGATCGACCTGGAGCTGCGCTACCGGGGGCTCAGGTCGCCGCACAAGCTGAAGTCGGCGGTCTCCGGCTGCCAGCGCGAGTGCGCGGAGGCCCAGTCCAAGGACTTCGGCGTGATCGCCACCGCCAACGGCTGGAACCTCTACGTCGGCGGCAACGGCGGCGCCACCCCGCGCCACGCGGACCTGCTCGCGCAGGACCTCTCCGACGCCGAGCTGATCCGCCTCATCGACCGGTTCCTGATGTTCTACATCCGCACCGCCGACCGCCTGGAGCGCACCTCGACCTGGCTGGAGCGGATCCCGGGCGGCCTCGACCACGTCCGCGACGTGGTGGTGGAGGACTCCCTCGGCATCTGCGAGGAGCTGGAGAGCCTGATGGCGGCGCATGTCGCCCACTACCGCGACGAGTGGGCCGAGACCATCAACGACCCCGAGAAGCTGGCCCGGTTCGTGTCCTTCGTCAACGCGCCCGACACCCCCGACCCGGTCGTCGGCTTCGTCCCCGAGCGCGACCAGATCAAGCCCGACCTGCCGCTGCTGTCCATCGGCGTCCGTCCCCTGGAAGGGAGCAACCAGCGATGACCCTGGCCCCCGAGACAACCGACCTCAAGGTCCAACTCCGGCTCGGCGACGACGAGTGGTTCACCGTGTGCGACCTGGGCCGACTGCTCCCCGGACGCGGCGCGGCGGCCCTGCTGCCCGACGGCAGCCAGGTGGCGCTGTTCCGGGACCGCGCAGGAGAGCTGTACGCCATCGACAACCGGGACCCGTTCACCGGGGCCGGGGTCCTCTCCCGGGGTCTGACCGGCAGCCTCCAGGGCCGCCCCTTCGTGGCCTCGCCGCTGCTGAAGCAGCGCTTCGACCTCGCCACGGGGCAGTGCCTGGACGACGAGACGGTACGAGTGCGGACGTACACCGTACGCGCGTCCTGAGTACCGCGCCGGGCCCGGCCGACCTCGTTCGGCCGGGCCCTCGGCATGCCCGCCGACGCCACAGTCCAGGCTACGCCCCGGCGCGCGCGGCACCCCGCACCACCGGCCCCGACCTGCGGCTGTGCCCCTCCCGCCGGGTGTGCCGCACCACCTCGCGCGCCTTGTCGCCCCCGCGCTACCGCAACCCGGCGCCGACGGCCCGCTGTCCCTGGGACTGCCGGCCGCCCACCTGGGTCGCGGCCGTTCGGACATCGGGGGATGACCATGCGCATCGCACGCACACACCGCCGCGCCACCGCGCTCGGCCTCGCCGCTCTCTGCACGGCCGTACTCGCCACCACCACGGCCTGCGGCTCCCCGGACGACGGCTCCACGAAAGGCCGCTCGCCGAAGGCCGCCCGGACCTCCGGCGGCTCCGGACAGGCCCTGGAGAACAAGGCGTACGGCTACAACCCGGCCATCTGGGCCACCCGCCGGGACAGCAGCATCGGCGTCTACGGCATCAGCCTGCACGGCCGGAGCTTCACCATCGGCGGGCAGGTCAAGCTGGTGCTGTTCCGGGACGGCGGGGTCCCCGGCGTGCCCGTCTGGTACCGGACCACAACCGCCCGCTCCAAGCCGAACCGGCACGGCGGCGCCTTCGACGTCACGACCGGGCTGCTGGACTGCACGGCGTACGGCTACGGCACGGACTCCACGCTGATGGCCCTGGACGTCACCACGAACACCTGGTCGAGCAAGGCCCGCGTCTCCACGGGGTGCAGCCGCTGAAAAACTCGGTGGCCGACCGGGGCGGGCGCTGCTTCCATGGCGGACATGGTGTCCTCCGACCGTCTCCTCGCCTTCGCGGCCATGTCGTTCCTGCTGATCGTGGTCCCCGGCCCCAGCGTGCTGTTCGTCATAGGCCGGGCCCTCGCGCAGGGGCGCAGGGCGGCGCTGATGACGGTGGCCGGGAACACGGTGGGGGCCTACGCTCTGGTCCTCGGTGTGGCCCTGGGCGTCGGCCAGGTCGTGGAGCGGTCGGTGCTGGTGTTCACGCTGCTGAAGCTGGCGGGCGCCGCCTACCTGGTGTACCTGGGCGTGAAGGCGTGGCGGGAGCGGGGCGCGCTGCGGGCGGCCTTCGCCGAGGAGACCCGGGCGGCGCCGCACGGGGGGCTGCGCACCTTCCGGGAGGGGTTCGTGGTCGGGGTGACCAACCCCAAGACGATCGTGTTCTTCGCGGCCGTGCTCCCCCAGTTCGTGGACCCCGGCGCGGGGCACGCGACGGCCCAGATGCTGCTCCTCGGCCTGGTCTTCAACCTCATTGCCCTGACCTTCGACAGCCTCTGGGGCCTGGCGGCGGCCACCGCCCGCACCTGGTTCGCCCGCTCCCCGCGCCGTCTGTCGGCGGTGGGCGGAGTCGGCGGCCTGACGATGATCGGCCTGGGTGTCACGGTCGCGGTGACGGGCCGCAAGGACTGACGCTCACGCGAGTACGTCGCAGGCGACCCCGGTCAGCCGCTCCGACGCCTCCCACAGGAGCCGCCCCATCCGGTCGTCGAGCGTCCACGGGGCGCGGCGGGCGGGTGCCGGGGAGACGCCGACGAGGGGCGGCCCGGTGAAGGAGTCGGGCCGGACGCCGGGGGCGGTGGCCGCGTACAGCGTGGGCAGGGCGCCGGACTGCGCCGAGCGGGCGAAGAAGCGGTTGCCGGTGCGCATGAGGGTCTCGGTGACGCGGCGGCCGGTCATGCGGGGGGCGGCGGTCTGGAGGTTGGTGGCCGCGTAGCCCGGGTGGGCCGCGGCGGCCACCACGTCGGAGCCGTGGGCGGCGAGTTTGCGGGACAGTTCGTGGGTGAACAGCAGGTTGGCGGTCTTGGAGCGGCCGTAGGCGAGCCAGCGGTGGTAGCGGCGCTCGCTGTTGAGGTCGGTCAGGTCGACGTTGGACACGGCGTGCATCCAGCTGGAGACCGTGATCACCCGGGCTCCCGGGGTCCGCAGCAGGGCGGGGAGCAGCAGTCCGGTGAGGGCGAAGTGCCCCAGGTGATTGATCCCGAACTGCTGCTCGAACCCGTCCGCGGTCGTGCCGTACGGCAGCGCCATCACCCCGGCGTTGTTGACGAGCAGGTCGAGCCGGCCGTACGGCAGACCCGCCGCGAACTCCCGTACGGAGGCCAGGTCCGCCAGGTCCAGCCGGGCGAACTCCACGTCCGCGCCCGGTACTTCGGCGGCCAGCCGGTCCCCGGCCTGAGTGCCGCGCCGTTCGCTGCGGCAGGCGAGGACCACCCTGGCCCCCTTGCGGGCCAGTTCGCGTGCCGTGACGTACCCGATGCCGCTGTTGGCGCCGGTGACCACGGCCACGCGTCCGCTCTGGTCGGGGATGTCCTCGGTGTTCCAGCCGGCCATGGACGGCTCTCCCTTTCGCCGGAGGGGATCCCTTCAGCGTACGAGCGAGGAGTTCTCCGCGTACCCGTCCGGCATGGGCCTGGTGTCCAGGTAGAACCACTCGGCCCCGGGGCCCGGGAAGGTGGCGGGCTGCGGCTCGGCCGGCGCCGCGGCGGGCGGCTTGGGCGGGGTCGCCGGGCCCGGCATGAGCAGTTCCACGCGCAGTCCCAGCTTGCGCTGCTGGGCGGTGAACTCCTCCACCTGGTTGCGGCAGGCGTGGTCCAGGTGGGTCACCCCGGTCAGGTCGAGGCGGATGCGCGGCTTGCCGGCCGCGGCGGCGTTCTCCAGCGCCTCGATCACCTGGGGCAGCCGGAGGAAGGTGGCGTTGCCCGCCATGACGACCTTCGCGGTGTCCTCCTCCAGGTGCTGGCGGATCACGGTCCGCGACATGCGCAGCGCGGCCAGCACGATCCCGGCGACGAGACCGACGATCACCCCTTCCAGCAGGGCGGTCGCCACGATCACCAGGGTGGTCACGGTCATCACCACGAACTCGCCGCGGTCCTGCCGCCACATCTTCGGGAACTCGTCGGGCGCGAACAGCTTCCAGCCGCTGTGCACCAGCACCCCGGCCAGCACCGAGATCGGGATGAGCGCCAGCACCATCGGCAGCAGCAGCGCGAAGGCGAGCAGCCACAGGCCGTGCAGGGTGCGTGAGAGCCGGGTCTTGGCGCCCGCCTGGACGTTGGCCGAACTGCGGGCGACGACCGCGGTGATGGGCAGCGCGCCGAGGAGTCCGGCGACGGCGTTGCCGGTGCCCTGGGCGATCAGCTCGGTGTTGTACTGCGTGCGCGGTCCGCTGTGCATACGGTCCACGGCGGCAGCGGTGAACAGGCTCTCCGCCGAGGCGATGACCGTGAAGGTGAGGATGGAGGTGAGGATCGCCGGGTCCGCGAGCCCCGCGAACTGCTCGGCTCCGGGGAACTGGATCGCGGCGGCCAGATTGCCGACCTGGAGGGTCTTCACCTCCACGCCGGGCAGCGCCGCGACCGCACAGCCGAGGCCCACGGCGACCAGTGGGGCCGGCGCCTTGCCGAGCGGCGCGGGCACCTTCTTCCACAGGAAGCTGAGCACGATGGTGACCACGCCGAGCCCGACCGCGATCATCATCTGCGGGTCGGCCAGCACGGCGGAGAACAGTCCGGGCAGCCCGGCCATGTTCTCGATGGGGGTGCCGGGCGCCTTCGCGTCGGACATCGGGTAGAGCTGGCTGACCATCAGCGGCAGTCCGATACCGGCCAGCATGCCCTGGACCACGGCGAGGGAGATCGCCTGGAACATCCGGCCGAGCCGGATCAGTCCGAGCACGATCTGGAAGATGCCGGAGAACAGCACGATCACCCCGAGGACGGCCACGCCGTTCTCCGCGACCGTCTCCGCGACCAGCGCGGCGAGTCCGGCGGCGGGGCCGCTGACCTGGAGCGTGCTGCCCCGGATCGCGCCCACCACCAGACCGCCGATGACCCCGGAGACGATGCCCAGCTCGGCCGGGACCCCGGAGGCGACGGCCACGCCGATGCACAGCGGCAGGGCGACCAGGAAGACGACGAGGGAGGCGTTAATCTCGGCGCCGAGGTCGAACCCGGCGCCCTTGCCCCCCGGTTTGATCCCCGCCGCCTTCCTGGGGCGGGCGTGGCCGCGTCCCCGTGCGTGCGCCCCGCTCATGCGGCGTGCACCCGGAAGCGGTCGTCGGCGTCCAGCTCGTGCACACGGCCGGTGTCGACCTCGTAGTACCAGCCGTGCAGCCGCAGCTCGCCCTTCGACAGGCGACGGCGCACCACCGGGTGACTGCGCAGCGCGGCGAGCTGGTTGACGACATTGCGCTGGGCCACGTCGGACAGCGACGGATCGTCGTCGGCGGTGGAGGTGAGCACCTCGGCCAGCGCCGGGCGGGCCGGGCGCAGCCAGGCGTCCACGCCGGGCAGCGCGGACAGGTCGTCGCCGTCGATGAGCGCCCGCATCGCACCGCAGTGTGAGTGACCGCACACGACCACGTCCTGAACGCCGAGCACCTCCAGCGCGTACTCGACGGTGGCGGCCTCCCCGGAGGCCCCGCTGCATCCGTACGGGGGCACGATATTGCCCGCGTTGCGCAGCTCGAATATCTCTCCGGGGCGCGCGCCGGTGATCAGCGCGGGGATTACACGCGAATCCGAGCAGGTAATGAAGAGCGCTTCGGGGCATTGCCCTTCGGCCAGTTTCCGATATTCGTCGCTCTCGAAATCGACGCGCCGCCCGAACGCACGGGCACGGTCCAGCAATGCCTTCAACTCTGCCTCCTGCAAGGGGAGTTCGGCCAGATGACAGCAGCGTAGAGAGGCCCGCACCAGACGAAGGTTAAGAGAAGGCCAGGGCCGGGAAAGAAGCTGGACATTGTTTGTCGGGCACCCGGCTCACATAGACCAACAACCGCTTACTGAGCGTCTTGTCACACCCGGTCGCTCTATCGTGTCGTAGCGTTGAACCGCTGTAGGTTGGCAACTCCACGACACTTCATTCGTGTTGTCCCGATTCCACGGAGAGACAGGACGTATGGGCATACGAGTGCTGCTCATCGAGGACGACGAGACGATCGCCGAGCCGCTCACCGAGGGGCTGGGACACTTCGGCCTGACGGTCGATCACGTCGCCACGGGCACCGAGGGTCTGAGAGGCCCCTACAACGACGTCGTCCTGCTCGACCTGGGGCTGCCGGACATGGACGGCATCGACGTCTGCCGGGGCATCCGGCAGGTCTCCGACGTGCCGATCGTCATCCTCAGCGCGCGCGGCGAGGAGGCCGACCGGGTGCTCGGCCTGGAGCTGGGCGCCGACGACTACCTCGCGAAGCCGTTCAGCGTACGGGAGTTGGTGGCCCGGGTGCGGGCGGTGACCCGGCGCTCGCAGCGCACCCCGTCGGCCGTCCCCTCGGCCGCCGCCGGACACTCCTCCACCGGGCACTCCTCCGCCGGGCACTCCTCCACCGGATACTCCTCCGCCGCCTACGAGCCGGTCCCCGAGCCGGCCCCCGTACCGCCGCTGGACGCCGCGCTCGAACCGCCGCACGATCCGGGCCCGTTGGTCGTCGACCGCCGCACCCACCAGGTGTGGGTGGGCGAGACACCCGTCGCGCTGACGCCGAAGGAGTTCGAACTGCTGGCGCTGCTCACCGAGGACCCTGGCGCGGTGTACTCCCGGCAGCAGATCCTGGACCGGGTGTGGGACCCGCACTACACCGGGCCGACGAAGACCCTGGACGTCCATGTCGCCGCGCTGCGCAAGAAGTTGGGCCACCCCGCGTGGATCCAGACCCTGCGCGGGGTGGGGTTCCGGCTGGCGGTGCAGGGCGGGCCGGGACCGCAGGACTCCGCATGACGACTCGGCTGCTTCTCACCTACGTGGGCCTGACCCTGCTGGTGCTGCTCGGCCTGGAGATCCCGCTGGGTCTGCGCTACGCGGCCGACGCCCGGGACCGGATCACCGACGCGGCGCGGGCCGAGGCCGAGTCGGCGGCGGCGTACACCGCGCTCAGTATGTCCGGCGGGCAGGGCGGCTCGGGCCTGTCGAAGCGGGCGGTGCACTGCGCGGAGCGCGTCGGCGGGCGGATGGTGATCGTCGACGGCGCGGGCCGGGTGCTGGCCTCCTCTCACCCGCTGTCCGCCGAGGCGGCGGGTGAACTGCCCCGGCGGCCCGGGATCGCAGCGATGCTCAAGGGCGCGGACACCATGGACGTGCGCACGGCGACGGTCGACGGCGCGGAACAGCTGTCGGTCACTGCTCCGGTGGCCGACGGCATGCAGGGGGCCGTCTGGCTCACGGTGCCGACGAGCACCGTACGGGACCGGGTGAACCAGGTGTGGCTGCTGCTGTGGGTGGGCGGGCTCGTGGTGCTCGGCGCGGTCGCCGTGGTCGGCCTCGGCCTCGCCCGCTGGGCCGGGCACCCGATCCGTGAACTGGAGCGCGCCACGCACGCGTTGGCCGAGGGCGGGATGCCCGCGCCGGTCCCGGTCACCAAGGGCCCGCGGGAAGTGCGCAGGCTGGCGGCGGCGTTCAACCGTACGGCCGCCCGGCTCGCCCATCTCCTCGCCGCGCAGCGGGCGTTCGCCGGCGAGGCCTCGCACCAGCTGCGGACGCCGCTCGCCGCGCTGAGGCTGCGCCTGGAGAACCTGGAGCCGAATGTGCGCGCGGCCGGCCGGGGCAGCCTCGCCGCCGCGGTGACCGAGACCGACCGGCTGGCCCGGATGGTCGAGGGCCTGCTGGCGATGGCCCGCCTGGAGGAGGACGCGGCCACACCGCTCCCGGTCGACGTGGGTGAGGTGTGCGCCGAACGGCACGCGACCTGGCTGCCGTTGTTCCAGCGCGAGGGCGTCGACCTCGTCCTCTTCGCGGGCAGTGTGGGCCCGGTACTGGCGGTACCGGGGGCGGTCGAACAGATCCTGGACAACCTGCTCTCCAACGCCCTGCGGGCCTCCCCCGTCGAGAGCACGGTGACGATCGAACTCCGGCTCTCCCGCAACGCCCGCGCCCTGCGCGACAGCCGCCCCCACTGGGTCGACCTGCATGTCACCGACGAGGGCCCCGGCATGAACCCGGAGCAGCGCAAACGCGCCTTCGACCGCTTCTGGCGCGCGCCGGGCGCCCCCAAGGGCGGCACCGGGCTCGGCCTCTCCCTGGTCCAGCGCCTGGCGATGGCGAGCGGCGGCTCGGCCACCCTGCACGCGGCGACGACGGGCGGCCTGGACGCGGTGGTCCGCCTGCCGTCCGCCCAGCCACCGGCCGTACCGCGACCGCGGGGCCGCCCGGGAAGCCGCCGCAGGGAGGCACCGGCACTGCCCGCGTAACGCTCCGCCGCGAACGGAGAGCTACCGCTCGGTCACGTCACGCTTGCATCACAGGTCCGTCCAACCGCCGTTTCCCCACCGGCACTCCTCAATACGGTTCAACACCTCACAACCATTGGGGGGTTGCCATATGAGGCATGTCCGCACATCCACGGCGCTGGCCGTGGCCGCTCTCGCCCTGACCCTGTCCTCCGGCGCGGCCGTGGCGCACGACGGTGACCATCCGTTCGCGAACTGCCCGGAGGCGTACGAGAACGGGTACGCCAACATCACCGCGGACGACGAACACTACGGCGGGCATCTGGACCGCGACAATGACGGCATCGGCTGCGACCAGCCACCGGCGGACTTCGAACCGGCCGCAGACGCCGCCGAGGACGACAGCACCGACCTCGCCGCCACCGGCGGCAACAGCACCACGCCCTATCTCGCGGGCGGCGGAGCCGCGGTCCTGCTCGCGGGCGGCGGCGTCCTGCTGGCCGTCCGCCGCCGCCGCGGCGCCCCGCAGTAGGCAACACGGAGGGGCGGCGCCCCCGCACGGGCGGCGCCCCTCCGGAATCAGGGGTGTTACTTCGTCGCCGTCGTGCCCGTGCTCGCGGTGCCGCCGCTGTGGAACAGCGGGAACAGGTCGCTGAGGTCGATGGGCAGCAGCCGGACGCTTGTGCCGCAGTCGGAGTCGCCCAGCACGACCACGGACGCGGTGACGGCGCAGAGCACCTCGCCCACGCGGGGCTTCGCAGCGCTCGGCTGCGGTGCCGCGGAGGCCGGGGTCGCCCCGACCGTCAACGGCAGGGCGAGGCCCAGTGCCAGAGCGGTGCCGAGCGTGCCGATGCGGCGTCTGAGGGTGTGGACGGCCATGGTCGTGGCTCCTGTCGCGGGAGAGGGGGTCCGGTCGCGACGGCCACTGTGCCCCGACGGCCCCCGGTCCTCCCTCGACCGACCGCGATGACCTGCGCCAATGCACTCGATCGGCACGCCCCGGTGACACGACCGGAGCACGCCCAACGCCGAGGGGCGGCACCCCCGCACGGGTGCCGCCCTTCTTCTGGCGATCCGGAGCCGCCGTGGATCGGTACTGAGGGTCGGGGACCCACAGCGGCTCCGGAGTCGGTGAGGTCAGCGGTGGTCGCTGCCCTCCGACTGGGTGGCCGCGCGGCCCGCTTCGAGGCGGGCGACCGGGATGCGGAACGGGGAGCAGGAGACGTAGTCCAGACCCACCTCGTGGAAGAAGTGGACCGACTCCGGGTCACCGCCGTGCTCGCCGCAGACGCCGAGCTTGAGGTCGGGACGGGTCTCGCGGCCCGCCTTCGCGGCGGACTTCACCAGCGAGCCCACGCCGTCCTTGTCGATCGTCTCGAACGGGCTGACGCCGAAGATGCCCTTCTCCAGGTAGGCGGTGAAGAACGAGGCCTCCACGTCGTCGCGGCTGAAGCCCCACACCGTCTGGGTCAGGTCGTTCGTGCCGAAGGAGAAGAACTCCGCCGCCTCCGCGATCTGGCCCGCCGTCAGCGCGGCGCGCGGCAGCTCGATCATGGTGCCGATGGCCAGCTTCAGCTTGGTGCCGGTCGCCGCCTCGACCTCCGCGATGACCGCGTCGGCCTCCTCGCGGACGATCTCCAGCTCCTGGACCGTGCCGACCAGCGGAATCATGATCTCGGCGCGCGGGTCGCCCTTGGCGTTCTTGCGCTCGGCGGCCGCCTCGGCGATCGCGCGGACCTGCATCGTGAACAGGCCGGGGATGACCAGGCCCAGGCGGACACCGCGCAGACCCAGCATCGGGTTCTGCTCGTGCAGCCGGTGCACGGCCTGCAGCAGCCGCAGCTCGTTCTCGTGCGGGTCCTTGCGGGCCTCGGCGAGCGCCACGCGTACCGACAGCTCGGTGATGTCGGGCAGGAACTCGTGCAGCGGCGGGTCGAGCAGACGGATCGTCACCGGCAGGCCGTCCATCGCGGAGAACAGCTCCACGAAGTCCTGCTTCTGCAGCGGCAGCAGCGCCTTCAGGGACTCCTCGCGCTCCTCCTCGGTGTCGGCCAGGATCAGCCGCTCGACCAGCTCGCGCCGGTCGCCGAGGAACATGTGCTCGGTACGGCACAGGCCGATGCCCTGGGCGCCGAAGCGGCGGGCGCGCATCGCGTCCTCGGCGTTGTCCGCGTTGGCGCGTACTCGGAGCCGGCGCTTGCGGTCGGCGAACGCCATGATCCGGTGCACGGCCTCGACCAGCTCGTCGGCGTCGTTGGCGCCGGCGTGCATCCGGCCCTCGAAGTACTCCACGACCGGGGACGGGACCACCGGGACCTCGCCCAGGTAGACCTTGCCGGAGGAGCCGTCGATGGAGATGACGTCACCCTCCTCCACGACGTGCCCGCCGGGCACGGTCATCCGGCGCCGCTTGGTGTCGACCTCAAGCTCCTCGGCGCCGCAGACACAGGTCTTGCCCATGCCGCGCGCCACGACGGCCGCGTGGGAGGTCTTGCCGCCGCGGGAGGTCAGGATGCCCTCGGCGGCGATCATGCCGTCCAGGTCGTCGGGGTTGGTCTCCCGGCGCACCAGGATGACCTTCTCGCCCGAACGCGACCACTTCACCGCGGTGTACGAGTCGAAGACGGCCTTGCCGACCGCCGCGCCCGGCGAGGCGGCGATGCCCCGGCCGATCTGCTCGACCTTCGCCTCCTCGTCGAACTTGGGGAACATCAGCTGCGCGAGCTGCGCGCCGGTGACCCGCTGCAGCGCCTCGGCCTCGTCGATGAGGCCCTGGTCGACGAGCTGGGTGGCGATCCGGAAGGCGGCACCGGCGGTGCGCTTGCCGACCCGGGTCTGGAGCATCCACAGCTGACCGCGCTCGATCGTGAACTCGATGTCGCAGAGGTCCTTGTAGTGGTTCTCCAGGGTCTCCATGATCGTCATGAGCTGGTCGTACGACTTCTTGTCGATCGTCTCCAGCTCCGCGAGCGGGACGGTGTTGCGGATGCCCGCCACCACGTCCTCGCCCTGCGCGTTCTGCAGGTAGTCGCCGTAGACGCCCTGGTGGCCGGAGGCGGGGTCGCGGGTGAAGGCGACGCCGGTGCCGGAGTCGGGGCCAAGGTTGCCGAAGACCATCGAGCAGACGTTGACGGCGGTGCCGAGGTCGTGCGGGATGCGCTCCTGGCGGCGGTAGAGCTTGGCGCGGTCGCCGTTCCAGGAGTCGAAGACCGCCTTGATGGCGAGGTCCATCTGCTCGCGCGGGTCCTGCGGGAAGTCCCGGCCGGCCTCGGTCTTGACGATCTTCTTGAACTTGGTGACCAGCTTCTTGAGGTCGGCGGCCTCCAGCTGGGTGTCGTCCGTGACCTTCTTGGCGGCCTTGGCCGCGTCCAGCGCGTCCTCGAACAGCTCGCCGTCCACGCCGAGGACGGTCTTGCCGAACATCTGGATGAGGCGGCGGTAGGAGTCCCAGGCGAACCGGTCGTCGCCGGCCTGCTTGGCCAGACCCTGCACCGACTTGTCGGAGAGGCCGATGTTCAGGACCGTGTCCATCATGCCGGGCATGGAGAACTTGGCACCGGAGCGGACCGACACGAGGAGGGGGTTGTCGGCCTGGCCCAGCTTCTTGCCCATGCGCTGCTCCAGCGCGTCGAGGTGCGCACTCACCTCGTCACGCAGTGCCGCGGGCTCCTCGCCGCTCTCCAGGTAGACCTTGCAGGCCTCGGTGGTGATGGTGAAGCCGGGGGGTACCGGAAGGCCCAGGTTCGTCATCTCGGCGAGGTTCGCACCCTTACCGCCAAGAAGGTCCTTGAGGTCCTTGTTGCCCTCGGTGAAGTCGTAAACGAACTTTTTGTTTTCCGACACGGGTCCCAGCTCCTAGAGGACTCGGTGGCTGCCCTGACGGCGAGGAACATACCCAGATCGAAGGCGTCTGGGTACGTCCACTTGTGCGTCATGAGCCTGTAACCAGCGCTCTTCCAGGAGATCGAAAGTCAAGGCTTGGCAAGGAACGGGGGCCGAATGCGTTCACTTCTTGAAGGCTCCTATCGGCCCCGAGCGCCCAGGGTGCTCATATGAGCACCCTTTGCCACGTCTGATTTCGATCGATGAACGATCAAGGGGTGGCACCGAGTGCCACCCCTTGAGGAAGTGCAGTAGCCCTTCAGGCGCTCATCTGAGCGCAACCCCTATCAAGAGTGGCGAGAATCACGCTTCCGGCGGCGGCGAAATTTCACCATGCGGACGCGTCGTGGGACCGCAACACGGATGTCATACGCGGAACCGGAACCCACGCCACCGGTCGCTTCCCAGGGCCGAACCGGAACGCACACCATCGGTCGCTTCCCAGTGCCGAACCGGAACCCACGCCACCGGTCGCTTCCCCGTGCCGAACCGGAACCCACGCCACCGGTCGCTTCCCCGTGGCGAACCGGAACCCACGCCACGGGGGCGCCGCCGCGCTCACACCCCCAGCGCCGCCAGCCGCTCCTCGACCCGCTCCGGCGCGTACAGGTACTCGACGACCAGCGCACCCGCCCCCACCAGCCCGGCCCGCTCCCCGAGCCGGGAGGTGACGACCTCCAGGTGGGCCGTGGAGCGCGGCAGCGCACGCTGGTAGAGCAGCTCGCGCACCCCGGTCACGAACGCCGTCCCGGCGAGATCGCCAGCGATCATGAGCACCCCGGGGTTGAGCAGCGTCACCACGGTCGCCAGTACGTCCCCGACCTGCCGCCCCGCCTCCCGGGCGAGCCCCAGCGCCTCCGGGTGCCCGGCCGCCAGCAGGTCCCGTACGTCCGAGCCGGAGGCCGCCCGCACCCCCGCCTCGGCCAGCTTCCGGGCGACGGCGCCGCCGCTGGCGACGGCCGCGAGACAGCCGTAGGACCCGCACCGGCACAGCGCGTCGGCGCCCACCCGGATGTGCCCGATGTCCCCGGCGCCGCCGTCGATGCCCCGGAAGAGCGAGCCGTCCACCACGACGCCCGCGCCGATACCGGTGGAGACCTTGACCAGGACGAACGCGGAGCAGTCCGGGTAACCGGTGCGCTGCTCGCCGTACGCCATGAGGTTGGCGTCGTTGTCCACCAGGACCGGTACCCGGGGTGCGCCGGTGTGCTCGGTGAAGGCCCGGGCGAGGCGGCCGGTGATGTCGTAACCGTCCCAGCCGGGCATGATCGGCGGCTGGACCACGCGCCCGGTCTCGCTGTCCACCGGTCCGGGCACGGCGAGGCCGATCCCGCACACCTCGTCCGCCGTGTGTCCCGCCTTCTCCAGCAACTCGGCGAACCAGCGGCCCAGTTCCCCGAGGACCGTCTCCGGGCCGTCCTCGACGACCAGCGTGCCGCCGTGCTCGGCGAGGATCTCGCCGGTCAGCGACAGGACGGCGGCGCGGGCGTGCCGGGTGTCCAGGTCGGCGGCGAGGACGACGGCGTGCTCGTCGTCGAACTCCAGGGTGATCGACGGGCGCCCGCCGAGCGGGGAGCCGACCGGTCCGCCCGCGCCCTCGCGCAGCCAGCCCGCCCGGAACAGCCGGTCCAGGCGCTGCCCCACGGTGGCCCGGGAGAGCCCGGTGACCTGTTGCAGGGCGCCGCGCGTGGTGGCCCGGCCGCTGCGGACCAGTTCCAGCAGATCGCCGGCGCTGACCTGACCTCGACCCGTCATGCGCACCCCCTTGTGTTTCTCAAGCTTGCATTACATATTGAGTTTTGCGTGTTAAATAGACGTAACCCTACGGTAGCTACCGCTGAACCGGCAGCACAGTCGTCTCCCGGGGAGTCCCGAGTGGATCGCACCGCCCAGCTGGTCCTCCGCCCTGCGCGGGGGGCGATTGCATACGATCCGGCCGTTGAGGCCGATTCCCTGCACGCCGGGGCCGCCCGGGTGCTGGAGTCGAACTGGACCGGCCGCTCGACGGTCCCCTCACGCGGCCTGTATCCGCACCAGTGGTCCTGGGACTCGGCGTTCATCGCGATCGGCCTGCGGCACCTGTCGCCGTTACGGGCCCAGACCGAGCTGGAGACCCTGCTGTCCGCCCAGTGGGGCGACGGACGGATCCCGCACATCGTCTTCAACCCCTCCGTACCGCTCGACGCCTACTTCCCGAGCCCCGACTTCTGGCGCTCCTCGACCGCGGGGCGCGCTGCGGGCGCCCCGCGCACCGTACAGACGTCCGGCATCGTGCAGCCACCGGTGCACGCGCTGGCCGCCTGGCTGGTGCACTGCGCCGACCCCGGGCTGTCGCACGGGCGGGGCTTCCTGGCCCGGGTCTACCCCGCCCTCGCGGCCTGGCACCGCTATCTGCTGCACCGGCGGGACCTGGGCGGCGGCGGGCTCGCCTCGGTGGTGCACCCGTGGGAGCAGGGCATGGACAACAGCCCCTGCTGGGACGCCCCGCTGGCCCGGGTGCTGCCCGCCCCGGCCCGCTCCTTCCGCCGCGCCGACCTCGACCACGGCGCCCCCGAGGACCGGCCCACGGACCTGGACTACGGGCGGTACGTACGCCTCGCCACCGACTACCGGGACGCGGGGTACGCCGACGACCGGGACCGGGCGGGTCACGGGCGGCCCGGGCACGGGGCTGGCTCCTTCGCGGTGGAGGACCCGGCGTTCAACGCCCTGCTCATCGCCTCCGAGCACGCCCTGGCCCGTATCGCCCGCGAACTGGGCGCCACCGGCACCGCCCGGCACGCCCGCGCCGAGCGCCTGACGACCGCCCTGCTGGAGCGGCTGTGGGACCCGGAGCGCGGCATGTTCCTGTGCCGGGACGTACGCGGCGGCACCCTGGTCCCCGAGCGGTCCGTCTCGGGGCTGATCCCCCTCCTCCTCCCCACACTCCCGAGGGAGATCACCCAGGCCCTGGTGCGCACCCTGCGCGGTCCGCACTTCTCGCTCGGCACGACCACCAGCCTGGTGCCGAGCTACGACCTGCTCGGCGAGGCCTTCGACCCGCACCGCTACTGGCGGGGACCGGCCTGGTTCAACACCGCCTGGCTGCTGGAGCGCGGTCTGCGCACCCACGGCGAACGGGCCGCCGCGGACGAACTGCGGGGATCAGCACTTGAGTTGGCGCACTCGTCGGGTTTCGCCGAGTACGTCGACCCGTACACCGGTGAGGCCTGCGGCACCGCCGACTTCAGCTGGACGGCCGCGCTCGCGCTCGACCTGCTGCACGACGAGCCCGTACGGGACTCGCACGGCGTCAACGACATCAAGGGAGGGGACCGGGGATGACGGACCGGCATCATCTGCTCGTGCACGGGGAGACGTTCGCCGCCGTGGGCGACGGCGGGGACATCAGCGGCGTCCGGGGCGGCGCCGGCTTCCCCGACGGGTTATTCGTACGGGACGGCCGCCACCTCAGCCGCTGGCAGCTGACGGTGGACGGGGCGGTGCCGGAGACGCTGTCGCCGGTGGCCGACGGGGACACCGCCCGCTGTGTGCTGGTCCCCCGGGGCGGCCGTCAGGAGCCGCCCGCGTACACGCTCTTCCGCGAACAGGCGGTCGGGGACGGCTCGTTCGTCGAGTCACTGCGGGTGACCAGCAACCTCCCCATCCCGGCCACGGTCCGGCTGGCGATCACCGCCGACGCCGACTTCGCGGACCAGTTCGAACTCCGCTCCGACCACCGCACCTACACCAAGACCGGCGCCACCCGCTCCCGCCACGTGCTGGAGCACGGCGTGGAGTTCACCTACCAGCGCGGCGAATGGCGGTCCTGTACGACCGTGTCGGCGGAGCCCGCCCCGGACGCCGTCGAGGAGACCGGCACCGGGGCCCGGCGCCTGGTGTGGACGCTGGAGCTGGAGCCGCACGGCACCGCGGAGCTGGCGCTGCGCGTGATGGCCCGCGCGCACGGCGACAAACGGGCGCTGCGCGTCCCCAGCTCCCCGGCCTCGCTGAACAAGCAACTCCTCGCCCTGGAGGGCGACTTCGTGGAGGGCGTGTCCTTCCCGACGGGCTGGCCGGAACTGGCCGCGGCCTGCGCGCGGGGCCTGGCCGATCTGGCCTCGCTGCAGATCCCGGCGGCGGGTCTGGACGGCGAGGAGGTCAGGGTCCCGGCGGCCGGGGCCCCGTGGTTCCTCACCCTGCTGGGCCGGGACGCCCTGCTCACCTCCCTGTTCGCCCTCCCCTACCGCCCGAGCCTGGCGGCGGCCACGCTCCCCGCGCTGGCCGCGACCCAGGCCCAGGAGTCCGGCGCGGCCTCGGTGGCGCAGCCCGGCAAGATCGTGCACGAGGTACGGCACGGCGAACTGGCCCACTTCGGCCAGGTCCCCTTCGGCCGCTACTACGGCTCGGTCGACGCCACGCCCCTCTTCCTGGTCCTGCTGGGCGCGTACGCGGAACACACCGGCGACACCGCGCTCGCCCGCCGCCTGGAACCGCACGCGCGTGCCGCCGTCGCCTGGATGCTGGACCACGGCGGCCTGACCTCGCGCGGCTACCTGGTGTACCGGGCCGACCGCGGCGGCCTGGCCAACCAGAACTGGAAGGACTCCCCCGGCGCCATCTGCTGGGCCGACGGCACCCGCGCAAGCGGCCCGGTGATGGCGGCGGGGGCCCAGGGTTACGCGTACGACGCCCTGCGCCGCACGGCGTGGCTCTCCCGCACGGTGTGGGGCGACGAGACCTACGCGGCCCTGCTGGAACAGGCCGCGGGCGACCTCAGGGACCGATTCCAGCGGGACTTCTGGATGCCGGAGCGCTCCTTCCCGGCGCTGGCGCTGGACGGCGAGGGGCGCCAGGTGGACGCGCTGGCCTCGGACGCCGGCCATCTGCTCTGGTCCGGCCTGCTGGACAAGGAGTACGGCGAGCTGGTGGGGCGCCGCCTGCTCGAACGGGACTTCTTCTCGGGGTGGGGGGTACGCACGCTGGCCGCGGACCAGCCCGCGTACCACCCTCTCTCGTACCACCGCGGTTCGGTCTGGCCGCACGACAACGCCCTGATCGCCCTGGGCCTGGCCCGCTACGGCCTGCACGACGAGGCCCGCACGGTGGCCCACGCCCTGGTCGACGCGGCGACCACCACCGGCCACCGCCTCCCCGAGGTCCTGGCGGGCTACGGCCGCGACACCCACCCGGAACCGGTGCCGTATCCCCACGCCTGCGTCCGGGAGTCCCGCTCGGCGACGGCGCCCCTGGCGCTCCTGACGGCTGTAGGAGGTGCCTGACGTCCTGGTTGGCCTGCCGTTTGCCGGGTGTTTGCCGAGCGCTGCCCGGCCCGGCTGAACAGCGAGGGTGACGGGCCCGTACGAACCTGCGGCGGGCCCAACGCCCTCCACCCACAGGCCCGCACGGAAGGACGACAGGGGTGCCCGTCTCGACGCGCGTCACCGAGGAAGAGTCAACACCTGCGAAGAAGCCGACGAACATGGCACGGCCCGCGGCAGCCGACGACGCGGACGCGGCCACCGCCCCACCCGCAGCCGTGGACGACTCGGACACACCCCCCACCCCACCCCCACCCCCGCCCGCACCCGACGACGACGCGCACGCACGCCCCACCCCACCCCCACCCGCACCCGCGCCCGCCGACGGCGAGGAGCCCCCACAGGGGCCACCCGCAGCCGACGACGAAGGAGGTACGGGTGGTGCGGATGGGAACCCAAAGGAGGCCGAAGGCGAAGCCGAGGCGGAAACGCCGCACCCCCACCCCATCCGCACCTGGACCCTCACCGCCCTCTCCGCCGCCCTGGTCCTCGCCGCCCTGCTCCTCCCCAACTCCCTCGCCGCCCTGCGCCCCAACCGCTTCACCCGCATCCCCGCGGAGGCGATCGTCGGCGCCGCCCTGGTCCTCGTCCTCCCCCGCCGCCCGCGCATCGTCGTCGCGGCCACCGCCGGCACCGCCCTGGGCGTACTCACCCTCCTCAACGTCCTGGACATGGGCTTCCGCGAGTACCTGGGCCGAGGCTTCAACCTGGTCCTCGACTGGTCCCTCCTCGACGACGCCCAGTCCTACCTGAAGGACTCCATCGGCGAGGCCACCACCGTCACCGCCACCATCGCCGTGGTCCTCCTGGCCGTACTCCTCGTCGCCGTCACCGCCCTGGCCACCGTCCGCCTGGCGAACGTCCTCGCCGCGAACCGGCACCAGGCGAGCACCGCGACCCTGATCGTCGGCACCGTCTGGGTCACCTGCGCCGCCCTCGGCGTGCAGTTGGCCGGCGTCCCCGTCGCCTCCGACCGCGCCGCCTCCGCCCTGGCCACCCAGGCGGACCGCGTCCGGGACACCCTCCGCGACGAGGCGGCCTTCGCCAAGGAGGCGAAGGCGGACACCTTCGGCGCCACCCCGCCCGACCAACTCCTCACCGACCTGCGCGGAAAGGACGTGGTCTTCGCCTTCATCGAGAGCTACGGCCGCAGCGCGATCGAGGACCCGATCATGTCCCCGGGAGTCACCCGCACCCTGGACGCCCGCACCGAGGCCCTCCGCGAGGCGGGTTACTCCGCCCGCAGCGGCTGGCTGACCTCGGCCACCTACGGCGGCAGCAGCTGGCTCGGCCACTCCACGTTCCTGTCCGGCCTGTGGATCGACAACCAACAGCGCTACCGCACGGTGACCACCGGCGACCACCTCACCCTGACCAAGGCGTTCCAGAAGACCGGCGCCTGGGACACCGTCGGGATCATGCCGGGCGTCCAGAAGGGCTGGCCGGAAGCGGAGTTCTACGGCCTGGACAAGGTCCGCAACGCCTTCCAGCTCGGCTACGAGGGCCCGAAGTTCAGCTGGTCCACCATGCCGGACCAATACGCGTTGGAGGCCTTCGAGCGCCTGGAGCACGGCAAGAAGCGCGACCGCCCCCTGATGTCGGAGGTGATCCTGACCTCCAGCCACCAGCCCTGGGCCCCGATCCCGAAGCTCGTCGACTGGGACGACCTGGGCGACGGCTCGCTCTTCGACGCCGTGGAGAAGGCGGGCAAGAACCCGCGCGACGTCATCACGAGCAAGACCGAGTCCCGCGAGGAGTACGGCAAGTCGATCGAGTACTCGGTCACGTCCCTGACCCAGTGGCTGGAGCGCTACGGCACCGAGGACACGGTCCTGGTCTTCCTCGGCGACCACCAGCCCATAGCCAGGGTCAGCGGCGAGAAGGCCAGCCGGGACGTCCCGGTCTCCATCGTGGCGAAGGACCCGAAGGTCCTGGACCGTATCGCCGCCTGGAACTGGACCGAGGGCCTGCGCCCGGCCCCCGACGCCCCGGTCTGGAAGATGAACACCTTCCGCGACCGCTTCCTCACGGCCTACGGCTCGACACCGCACCCGACGGAGGACTAGGGCGTGTTTCGAAAGTCCCGTCGTCCGCCCGAAGGACGGGCCCTGCGGCGTCTGGTGCGTGCGATCGCAAGGCGCCGGAGCGCCCTAATAGCGGAGCTATTCGGGCGTTCCGGCAACGCCACGAGCGTGCGTGCCAGGCGTCGCAGGGCAGGCGGGACTTTCGAAACACGCCCTAACCCCCGGAGGTGTCCAGCTCCGCGTCCTCGCTCACGCCCGCGCAGTCGTACGGATCCTTCAGCCACCCGTCCGGCAGCACCACCCGGTTGTTCCCCGACGTCCGCCCACGGGGCCCGTCCGCCCCGGTGGGCCAGGGCTGGTCGAGGTCCAGTTCGTCGAGGCCGGACCGGAGTTCCGCCAGCGAGGAGGTGATGGCGAGGCGCTTGCGCATCTCGGAGCCGACGGAGAAGCCCTTGAGGTACCAGGCGACGTGCTTGCGGAAGTCGATGACCCCGCGCGACTCGTCCCCGATCCACTCCCCGAGGAGGGTGGCGTGCCGCACCATGACGTCGGCCACCTCACGGAGGGTAGGCCGGCGATAGTCGTCCCGGCCCTCGAACGCGGCGACCAGGTCCGCGAACAGCCACGGCCGCCCGAGGCATCCCCGGCCGACGACGACGCCGTCGCAGCCGGTCTCGCGGACCATGCGCAGCGCGTCCTCGGCGGACCAGATGTCGCCGTTGCCGAGCACCGGTATCTCCGGCACGTGCTCCTTGAGGCGCGCGATGGCCTCCCAGTCGGCGGTGCCGCCGTAGTGCTGCGCGGTGGTGCGGCCGTGCAGGGCGATGGCGGTGACGCCCTCCTCGACGGCGATGCGGCCGGCGTCGAGGTAGGTGAGGTGGTCGTCGTCGATGCCCTTGCGCATCTTCATGGTGACCGGCAGGTCCCCGGCCCCGCTGACGGCTTCCCGCAGGATCGCGCGGAGCAGGTTCCGCTTGTACGGCAGCGCCGAGCCGCCGCCCTTGCGGGTGACCTTCGGGACGGGGCAGCCGAAGTTCAGGTCGATGTGATCGGCGAGGTCCTCCTCGGCGATCATGCGCACGGCCTTGCCGACGGTGGCCGGGTCGACGCCGTAGAGCTGGAGGGACCGCGGCTTCTCACTCTCGTCGAAATGGATCAGCTGCATGGTCTTCTCGTTGCGCTCGACCAGCGCCCGGGTGGTGATCATCTCGCTCACGAACAGCCCCTTGCCCCCGCTGAACTCCCGGCACAGCGTGCGGAAGGGCGCGTTGGTGATCCCGGCCATGGGGGCCAGGATCACGGGCGGCTGGACGGTGTGCGGGCCGATCCGCAGGGGCGAGGGGGTCGTGGGCATTCCTCCATTGTGCCGTGCAATGAGTTCGTAAAATTCATTAGTTAGCCACACTATCGAATTTGGCGTACGCTGGCCCCATGCCCGAGCTCAGCCACCACCGGCGCCTGCTGGTGCTCGCGATCTGCTGCATGAGCCTGCTGATCGTGAGCCTGGACAACACGGTCCTGAACGTGGCCCTCCCCTCCATGCGCCAGGACCTGCACGCCGACACCGCCGGCCTCCAGTGGACGATCGACGCCTACACCCTCGTCCTGGCGTCCCTGCTGATGCTCGCGGGCTCCACGGCCGACCGGCTCGGCCGCAAGCGGGTCTTCATGGCCGGGCTGGTCGTCTTCTCGCTCGGCTCCCTGCTCTGCTCCCTCGCGCCCAGCCTGGAACTGCTGATCGCGGCCCGGACGGTGCAGGCGGTGGGCGGGTCCATGCTCAACCCGGTCGCCATGTCGATCATCACCAACACCTTCACCGACCCCCGCGAGCGCGCCCGCGCGATCGGCGTGTGGGGCGCGGTGGTCGGCATCTCACTGGCCGCGGGCCCGCTGGTCGGCGGGCTGCTGGTGGACTCGGTCGGCTGGCGCTCGATCTTCTGGCTGAACCTGCCGGTGGGCGCGGCGGCCCTCCTGCTGACCTGGCGCTACGTCCCGGAGTCCCGCGCGCCGCGCCCTCGCCGCCCGGACCCGGTCGGCCAGCTCCTCGTCATCACCCTCTTCGGCGCCCTGACGTACGCGATCATCGAGGCCCCGCACGCCGCCCCGGCGGCGGTCGCCCCCTTCGCCCTGCTCGCCGCGGCCGCTCTGATCGCCCTCCTGCGCTACGAGCCCCGCCGCCCCGAGCCCCTGATCGACCTGCGGTTCTTCCGCTCGGCGCCGTTCAGCGGAGCGACGGTCATCGCGATCAGCGCGTTCGCGGCGCTCGCCGGGTTCCTGTTCCTGTCCACCCTGTACCTCCAGGAGGTCCGGGGCCTGAGCGCCCTGCACGCGGGCCTGTGGATGCTCCCGCTGGCGGTCCCCGCCTTTCTGCGCCCCGGTCTCCGGCCGCCTGATAGGCACCCGGGGCCCCCGCCTGCCCCTCCTGATCGCGGGTACGGGCATGACGGCGAGCGCCCTGCTCTTCGCGACGCTCGACGCCGAGACCTCGAACACCACCCTGTTCCTCGGCTACGTCCTCTTCGGTATCGGCTTCGGCTTCGTCAACGCCCCGATCACCAACACGGCCGTCTCCGGAATGCCCCGCACCCAGGCCGGAGTGGCGGCGGCGGTGGCCTCCACCAGCCGCCAACTCGGCCAGACGCTGGGCGTGGCGGTCATCGGCGCGGTCCTGGCGGCGGGCATGGGCACGTCCTCCTACACCACCGCCTTCACGGCCGCCGCCACCCCGGCCTGGTGGATCCTCACCGCCTGCGGCACCGCGGTCCTCCTCCTCGGCCTCCTGACCACGGGCCCCTGGGCCCGCGGCACCGCCGCACGCGCGGCGGAACGACTGCGGTCCGGGGATCCGCGGGAGCCACAGGACGGGGAACGGCCCGTGTCACCCCGCCCTCACTCGTTCGAGCGGTGAGAAGCCCGGGCCGCCCGATACGCTGACGCCCGGGATCAGAATCACGCCCATGGGAGCGGCCATGACCACCTCCACCGCTGGGCAACCACTCATCCCCCAGCCCCCGGCCACGGTCGCAGCACTGCGGCAAGCCGTCAGACAGATCGCTCCTGCCTCCCTCCCCGCCTTCACCCAGGAACTGGACCAGGTGGCCGACCAGTCCCGGCAGGGCTCCGACCTGGCGCCCCTGCAACGGTTCGTGGCCCAGTGGTCCGTCTACGTCCACATCCAGCGCCACCCCGAGATCGCGGCGGACCTCCGCCGCTGGGAGAACACGGCCGAGTCGGGCAACGCCACCCAGGCCCGCGAGGCCGCGTCCCGCATCGGCCGAATCCTGGACGCGGCCCACGCCGCACACGCAGCCGTGGGATGAACATCCCCGTACCACAAGGAAGTTGAGGGTCGCCCCCGCTCTCCCACCCTGCCGGAGTGGGTGAGTGGCGGAACTGAATGTCCGTTCCGGGCCACACCCCGGACAACTTCACCCCCCAAACCCCCCTGTTGATGTTGGAGTTGCTGCACACTCCTGCACGGGCGTTTCCCGGACTGTGGAGGGTGTCGTGGTGCAGCTCAACGCGAGCAAGGTGACTCGGTGGGACCAGCACGGGCGGGAGCATGTCGTGCGGGTGCGGCGGACCGGGGTGCAGCGGACCGTCAGATGTGACACCTGCGGGTGGCGGATCTCGGCGCAGTTCCTGCCGTGGCTGAAGGCGGAGGAGCACCTCGCGGTGGAGCACCAGGCGACGGTGAACCCCGCGGAGGCGTGAGTCCTCGGCCCCACCCTTGTGGGAGCGCTCCCAAGCACGGCACGATAGGCGCGTGACCCAGCCACCCGCCTTCGTACGCCCGTACGAGCCCCAGGACCTCCCCGCGATCGAGGACATCTGCGTCCGCACCGCGCACAACGGCGGTGACAGCCGCCCCCACTACGCGGACCCGGGCGTCTTCCCGGCCACGTTCGCCACCCCGTACGTCGAGTTGGAGCCGGAGCTCGCCTTCGTGCTCGACGACGGGCGGGGCCGGGCGGTGGGGTACATCGTCGGCACCGCCGACACCCCGCGCTTCGCCGCCGAGTTCCGTACGAAGTGGCTCCCGAGGGTCGCCGACCGCCACCCGGCGCCCGAGGGCGCACCCGCCACCCCCGACGAGGTCATCGCCGACCTGCTGCACCGCCCCGAGCGGATGATCGTGCCCGAGATGGCCGGCCACCCCGCCCATCTGCACATCGACCTGCTGCCCGAGTGGCAGGGCAGGGGTTACGGGCGGGCCCTGATGGAGACCTTCCTGCGAACCCTGCACGGGCGCGGCGTCCCGGCCGCGCACCTCGTCATGTCGCGGGCCAACACCAACGCCCGCGCCTTCTACGACCGCATGGGCTTCGAGGAGGTGGCGGTGCCGGACGAGGAGGAGGTCGCCTTCCTCGTACGGCCGACGAGGACCGGGAGGCCGGGGGCGTAGGCCTCGCACGGACGAGGAGGACCGGGAGGCCGGGGGCGTAGGCCTCGCACGGACGAGGAGGACCGGGAGGCCGGGGGCGCAGGCCTCGCACGGACGAGGAGGACCGGAAGGCCGGAGGCGCAGGCCTCATACGGGCGACGAGGACCGGAAGGCCGGGGGCGCAGGCCTCGCACGGACGACGAGGACCGGAAGGCCGGGGGCGCAGGCCTCATACGGGCGACGAGGACCGGAAGGCCGGGGGCGCAGGCCTCGCACGGACGACGAGGACCGGGGCGTCAGGGGCGTAGGCCTCGTACCAGCAGGTCCACAACGGCCTCGAACTCGTCCAGCACCCCGGGCTGTTGCCACTCGCGGTGGTAGCCGGGGTCGTGGAAGCGGGCCGTGGCCTGGAAGACCGCGCGGGCCGTGACCAGGGAGTCGGCGGAGGCGAAGGCGCCCGCCTCCACTCCGGCGCGGACGATCTCCGCGAGCTGCCCGGTGAGATCGTCCAGGTGCTCGTCGACCGCGTCGCTGTTCTCCCCTGCCAGCGTGGTGTACGTGGCGAACAGCTCAGGGTCGTCCCCCGCCTTGTGCCGCTTCGCCTCGAACAGCGCCAGCAGCCAGGCCCGCAGCCGCTGCTCGGGGTCCTGGTCCGCGGCGGCGACGATCCCGGCCAGCGCCTCGGACGTACGGTCCAGCCAGCGCTTGGTCACCGCCTCGCGCAGCGCCGCCTTGGTGCGGAAGTGGCGGTAGACGCTGCCGTGGCTGACACCGAGCGCGCGGGCCACGTCGACCACGGTGGCCTTGGCCGGGCCGTGGCGGCGCAGCACCTCCTCGGTCGCTTCGAGGATGCGCTCGGCGGTCAGGACTTCGGTGGGCGGTGCCATGGAGGAGACCGTACCCCCGGCCGTTACTTGCTGCCGAGGTGGGCCATCTGCGCGGCCGGGTAGCGGTCGCCCGCGGCGGCGTCGGCCGGTACCGCCTGCTCGATCGCGGCGAGGTCGGACGCGTCCAGGGTGACGTCGAGGGCGCCCAGGGACTCGGTCAGCCGCTCCCGCGTACGGGCGCCGACCAGCGGCACGATGTCCTCGCCGCGGGAGAGCACCCAGGCGATGGCGATCTGCGCGACGCTCACGCCCTTCTGCTCGGCGATCTTCCGCAGGGCCTCGACCAGGTTCAGGTTGCGGTGGAGGTTGTCGCCCTGGAAGCGGGGCGAGAGGGAGCGGAAGTCGTTCGCGGCGAGCTGCCGGTCGGCGGTGAAGTGGCCGGAGATCAGCCCGCGGGAGAGGACGCCGTAGGCGGTGACGCCGATGCCCAGTTCGCGGGTGACCGGCAGGACCTCGTCCTCGATGCCGCGGGAGATCAGCGAGTACTCGAACTGCAGGTCGCTGATCGGGGCGGTGGCCGCGGCCCGGCGGATGGTGTCGGTGCCGACCTCGCTGAGTCCGATGTGGCGGACGTACCCCTGCTCGACGAGCTCGGCGATGGCGCCGACGGTCTCCTCGATCGGGACGTCCGGGTCGAGCCGGGCGATCCGGTAGACGTCGATGTGGTCGACGCCCAGGCGCTGCAGGGAGTACGCGGCGAAGTTCTTTACGGCCGCGGGGCGTCCGTCGTAGCCGGACCAGCCGCCGTCCGGGTCGCGCAGGGCGCCGAACTTCACGCTGGTCAGCGCCTGTTCGCGCAGCGCGGCGGGGGCGGTGCGCAGGGCTTCGCCGATCAGCATCTCGTTGTGGCCCATGCCGTAGAAGTCGCCGGTGTCGAGCAGGGTGACGCCGGCTTCCAGAGCGGCGTGGATCGTCGCGACAGACTCGGCCCGGTCGGCGTCGCCGTACAGCGCGGACATGCCCATGCAGCCGAGGCCGAGGGGGAGGACCCGGGGGCCGGTGGTTCCGAGGGTTCGGGGGGTGTTCGTTCGGGTGGTGTTCGTCGTCATGCCTCCACCATGCCGCAACAGCTGACAGATTTCAATATCTGTCATTCCAACTTTGTCACCCAAGGGCGCTGGTCCAGACCTATTGACGAGAGGTCCAGACCAGGAGCACTGTCATGCCTACGACATCTACGCCACCTCACCGCACCCCCACCGGGAGGCCCGTAATGCTCCGTCGTGCCCTGAGCGCCCTCACCGCGGCGGTCGCGACCGCCTGCCTCGTCCAGCTCCCCGCAGCACCCACCGCCACCGCCGCCGAGACCTGCGCGGTGAAGTCCAGGCCCACCGGAAAGGTCCTCCAGGGCTACTGGGAGAACTGGGACGGCGCCGCCAACGGCGTCCACCCGCCCTTCGGCTGGACCCCGATCACCGATTCCCGGATCGGCGCCCACGGCTACAACGTCATCAACGCGGCCTTCCCCGTCATCCGGTCCGACGGAACCGCGCTGTGGGAGGACGGCATGGACACCGGGGTGAAGGTGGCGACGCCTGCGGAGATGTGCGCGGCGAAGGCGTCCGGCAAGACGATCCTGCTGTCGATCGGCGGTGCGACAGCCGGAATCGACCTCAACTCGACGGCTGTGGCCGACCGTTTCATCGACACCATCGTGCCGATCCTGAAGACCTACAACTTCGACGGCATCGACATAGACATCGAGACCGGCCTGATCGGCAGCGGCAACTTCAACCAACTCTCCACGTCCCAGGCCAACCTGATCCGCATCATCGACGGCGTCCTGGCCCGCATGCCGGCCAACTTCGGCCTGACGATGGCCCCGGAGACGGCCTACGTCACCGGCGGCAGCGTGGTCTACGGCTCGATCTGGGGCGCGTACCTGCCGATCATCAAGAAGTACGCCGACAACGGCCGCCTGTGGTGGCTGAACATGCAGTACTACAACGGCAGCATGTACGGCTGCTCCGGCGACTCCTACGCGGCGGGCACGGTAGCGGGCTTCGTGGCCCAGACGGACTGTCTCAACCGGGGGTTGGTCATCCAGGGCACGACGATCCGGGTCCCCTACGACAAGCAGGTGCCCGGCCTTCCCGCCCAGCCCGGCGCGGGTGGCGGCCACATGTCCCCGTCGCTGGTCGCCCAGTCCTGGAACCACTACAACGGCGCCCTCAAGGGCCTGATGACCTGGTCCATCAACTGGGACGGCTCCCGCAACTGGACCTTCGGCGACAACGTGAAGGCGCTGCAGGGCCGTTGACCGGCGGCCCCTACCGCGCCGTGAACGCCAGCTTCGCCCCCAGGGCCACGAAGGACCCCGCGAACGTCCGGCGCAGCCACGCCATCACCCGCGGCCGGGATGTCACCCGGTCGCGGACCGACGCCGCGAGGACGCCGTACAGGGCGAAGACCACGAACGTGGCCAGCATGAAGACCGCGCTCAGGAGCAGCATGCGGGGCACGGCGCCGGAACTGCCGGGGTCGACGAACTGGGGCAGGAAGGCGAAGAAGAACATCGTCAGCTTGGGGTTGAGGAGGTTGATCAGCACGCCCCGCACGATCATCCGCCCCGCCGACACCGGCTCCGTCGCGCGGTCCACCGTGATCGCCTCCTTGTCCCGCAGGGTGGCCCAGGCCATGTACAACAGGTAGGCGACACCGGCGTACTTGAGGACCTGGAAGGCCGTCGCGCTGGCGTGCAGCAGCGCGGCGACTCCGGTGATCGTGGCCAGTATGTGCGGCAGGATCCCCAGAGTGCAGGCGAAGGCCGCGACGACACTGGCCCGGCGGCCGTGGGAGAGCCCGGCGGCGAGGGTGTAGACGACTCCGGTACCGGGCGTGGCGACGATGATCAGGGTGGTCAGCAGGAACGCGATGCTCATGCCCTCAGCCTGCTGAGGGTGAGGCCCCCGATACAGGACCACTTGAGGTCCTGTATCAGGGACCACCGGAGGATCACCCCGCCCCCGACGGGGCTCCCGCGACGCGTACGTACACGGTCAGTCGGCGCCCCCGGACCTCTTCGTCCGACACAAGCCTGAAGTGCGTCCTCAGGACCGCTGCCTTCATCCGGTCCCGCTCCCCCGTGACCGGCCTCGCCACCGCCGCCGCGTCCGTCACCAGCACGATTCGCCGCTGGCGCAGCATGGCGGCCCGTATGCGCCGCGGGCTCGCCTCGACGCCCCTGAGCGTGCCGGACGCCACCGGGTCCTCGTACAGTGCGATGTCCCGCAGCCCGGCGAAGGCGCCCGGCGAGACGGACTTGGCGTCGCGGCGGTCCGACGGGAGGAACAGCACCGCGTCTCCCGCCTCCTTCGTCCGCCGCACCTCCGACGCCAGGGCCATGACGTCGTCGACCCGACTGACGGAGGAACGTTTCTCCAGTGACTGCGGCAGCAGCCCCGCCATCGCCACGGCGACGGTCACCGGCAGGACCCACCGCGCGGCACCGGCATGGCGGCACCCGACCGCCCGTGCCGCCGCCCCGACGCAGACGCCGATCAGCAGCGCGAGCGAGCATGCTGTAGAGGACGTACCGGTCCAGGAACAGCGGCCGGAACAAGGAAGCGACGGCGAGGCCGAGCTGGGGCACGGCCAGCAGCGGCAGCCCCACGGCCGCCGCGGACAGCCGGCGCGAGCGGGGCGCGTCCAGCAGGGCACCGAGTCCTCCGATGGCCAGCAGCACCGCGGGGCCGATCATCATGTGCCAGGTCAGCGGGGGAATCCAGGCGACCTGTCCGGCCTGGCCCCGGCTGAAGAGGATCAGTGGCAGCGCACAGAGGAAGGCGGATACAGCGGCAGCCGTCCAGCGCAGCCACACCTCGCGCCGGACCCCGCACCACAGCAGGGTGACCAGATGGGCGGCGAGGATCATCAGCGAGAGCCAGTTCAACAGGCCCATCAGCGCGACGGTGCCGCCGTACCCGAACCAGCGCGCTCCCGCACCGCCCTCCTGCAGCACGGTGACGAGGAGCAGGGTGGAGATCCCGGCCCCGGCTGCGACCAGGGCGTACGGCCGGCCCTCCTGGAGGTGGAACTGGACCGCCGGCAGCATCCCGAGCGCCAGCCCGCCCGCCAGGCCCGCCCAGGTGCCCGCCAGCCGCTGCCCGATGACCGCCACACAGCCCGCGGCGACGGCCAGGGCGAGGACGGAGGGCAGCCGGAGAGTGGTGGTACCGGCGCCGAAGCACTCGAAGAGCATGTGCATCAGCAGGTAGTAACAGCCGTGCACGACATCGACGTTCTCCAGCATGTTGCAGATCTCGGCCGTGGAACGCCGGGCGACCAGCCAGGTCGCGGCCTCGTCCCGCCAGACGCTTCCCTGACGCGACAGCCCCCACGACCCGAGAGCGACCGTCCACAGCACGGGGAGCACCCATACGGGGAGGGTGCGCGGCAAGGGGGCGATTCGCTGCAAGGAGGGGCTCCGGGAGGGCGTTCGGGCACGCGGAAGCGGACCGACGGCCCGCGCGGACCATGATCCACAGGCACCCTAAGGCGTCGCCATCACCTCATTACCGGCGGGTAGGGGTAGTTCGGAAATCAACTGAAATAGCGCTATCTGCAAGCGGCGCCGGAACCGATATCGCAACCCGGATATCGCAACCCGGAACGCACGAACGCCGGGCGGGCCGGTCATCCGGCCCGCCCGGCGTTCGCCGGAGAGTGTGCGGCCTAGCAGCCGATCAGGCGCTGGGCCAGGTAGCCCTCGATCTGGTCCAGGGAGACGCGCTCCTGCTTCATGGAGTCGCGCTCGCGGACCGTCACCGCGTTGTCGTCCAGGGTGTCGAAGTCGACCGTCACGCAGTACGGCGTGCCGATCTCGTCCTGGCGGCGGTAGCGGCGGCCGATGGCGCCCGCGTCGTCGAACTCGATGTTCCAGTTCTGGCGGAGCGTCTGGGCGAGGCCCTTGGCCTTCGGGGACAGCTCCGGGTTGCGGGACAGCGGCAGCACCGCGACCTTCACCGGCGCCAGGCGGTGGTCCAGGCGCAGCACGGTGCGCTTCTCCATCTTGCCCTTGGCGTTGGGCGCCTCGTCCTCGACGTAGGCGTCGAGGAGGAAGGCCAGCATCGCGCGGCCGACACCGGCCGCCGGCTCGATGACGTACGGCGTCCAGCGCTCCTGGTTCTCCTGGTCGTAGTAGGAGAGGTCCTGGCCGGAGGCCTTGGAGTGGGCGCCGAGGTCGTAGTCGGTGCGGTTGGCGACACCTTCGAGCTCGCCCCACTCGTTGCCGCCGAACTGGAAGCGGTACTCGATGTCGGCGGTGCGCTTGGAGTAGTGGGAGAGCTTCTCCTTGGGGTGCTCGTACCAGCGCATGTTCTCCTCACGGAGACCAAGGCCCGTGTACCAGTTCCAGCGCTGCTCCATCCAGTACTCGTGCCACTTCTCGTCCTCGCCCGGCTTGACGAAGAACTCCATCTCCATCTGCTCGAACTCACGGGTGCGGAAGATGAAGTTGCCCGGCGTGATCTCGTTGCGGAACGACTTGCCCATCTGGGCGATGCCGAACGGGGGCTTGCGGCGCGAAGTGGTCTGCACCTGGGCGAAGTTGGTGAAGATGCCCTGGGCGGTCTCGGGACGCAGGTAGGCGACCGAGCCGGAGTCCTGGGTCGGGCCGAGGTGCGTGGACAACAGACCCGAGAACTGCTTGGGCTCGGTGAACTGGCCCTTGTTGCCGCAGTTGGGGCAGTTGATGTCCGCGAGGCCGTTCTCCGGGAGGCGCTTGTGCTTGGCCTCGTACGCCTCTTCAAGGTGGTCGGCGCGGAACCGCTTGTGACAGGAGGTGCACTCCGTCAGCGGGTCCGTGAAGGTCGCGACGTGACCGGAGGCGACCCAGACCTCGGAGGCGAGGATCACGGACGAGTCGATACCGACGACGTCCTCGCGCGACGTGACCATGTAGCGCCACCACTGGCGCTTGAGGTTCTCCTTGAGCTCGACACCCAGCGGTCCGTAGTCCCAGGCGGCGCGCTGGCCGCCGTAGATCTCACTGCAAGGGAATACGAAGCCACGGCGCTTGCTCAGGCTGACGATGGTGTCGATCTTGTCGGCGGCCACGGTGCTCTCTTCATGACGGACGGACATTTTGAAAGGTGCGGCGCGAAGCGCCTCGATGAGGGGTGGTGGTCGGGAGACGGGCGGGCGAATGCCTCAGGTTACCGGCGTGGCCCGGCTCCGTATCAAATCGGTTCGCCGCAGGGGGCTTGTTGACAACGGTTTCCAGAATCATTGAAAATGACTGTCATGAACGTACGACGACAGCACATATCCGGGCTGGCCGTGGCGGCCGTCACGGCCCTCGGTCTCGGCACTCTCTCCGCGTGCTCCGACAGCGTCGCCGCCGGGAACACGGAGAAGTTCGACGTCGTCGCGTCGTTCTACCCGATGGCCTACCTCGCCGAGGAGATCGGCGGGGAGCATGTGAACGTCACCACCCTCACCCAGCCCGGCCAGGAGCCGCACGACCTGGAGATCAGCGTCAAGCAGACCGCGCAGCTGGAGGAGTCCGACGCCGCCCTCTACCTCAAGGGACTCCAGCCCTCCGTCGACGAGGCGATCGCCCAGTCCGAGGTGAAGACGAAGATCGACGCGGCCGGGCTGACCTCCCTGGAGAAGCACGGCACCGAGGTCGGCGGCCACGCGGAGGAGCACGAGGAAGAGGCCGAGCACGGCCACGACCACGAGCACGAGGACGGACAGGACCCGCACATCTGGCTCGACCCCGTGAAGTACGCCGAGGTCGCCGAGGGTGTGGGCAAGGCCTTCGAGAAGGCCGACCCGGACCACGCGGCCGACTACCGCGAGAACACCGCGGCCCTGGTGAAGAAGCTCGGCGATCTCGACACCGAGTTCGAGGACGGGCTGCGGAACACCGACACCAAGGTCTTCATCACCACCCACGCCGCCTTCGGCTACCTCGCCGAGCGCTACGGCCTGACCGAGGAGGCCATCAGCGGCCTCGACCCCGAGTCGGAGCCCAGCGCCGCCCGCGTGAAGGAACTCTCCGAGATGGCGAAGGAGGACGGGGTCACCACCGTCTTCTACGAGACTCTCGTGAGCGACAGGACCGCCAAGACCCTCGCCTCCGACGCCGGTCTCAAAACGGCCGTCCTGGACCCGCTCGAAGGCATCACCGACAAGTCCGCGGGCGACGACTACATCCAGGTCATGAAGTCCAACCTCAAGGCGCTGCGGACCGCCCTGGGAGCGAAATGACCAGCTCTGAGGAGCAGCACATGAGCGAGCCCGTCATCTCCCTGCGCGGGGTCCGCGCCGACCTCGGCTCGCGGCCCGTGCTGCGCGGCATCGACCTCACCGTGTCCCGCGGTGAGGTCGTCGCCCTGCTCGGCGCCAACGGCTCGGGCAAGTCGACCGCCGTGCGCAGCGTCATCGGCCAGGTGCAGACCGGCGCCGGTGAGATCGAGCTGTTCGGCACCCCGCGCCGCCGGTTCCGCGACTGGCACCGGGTGGGCTACGTCCCCCAGCGCACCACCGCCGCCAGCGGCGTCCCGGCCACCGTGACCGAGGTCGTCTCCTCGGGCCGGCTCTCCCGCGCCCGCTTCGGCGTGCTGCGCAAGGCCGACCGGGAGGCGGTGCGCCGGGCCCTGGAGCTGGTCGGCATGGCGGACCGTGCCAAGGACAACGTCGAGGCGCTCTCCGGCGGCCAGCACCAGCGGGTGCTGATCGCCCGTGCGCTCGCCGCCGAACCGGAGCTGCTGATCATGGACGAGCCGATGGCGGGCGTCGACCTGGCCAGCCAGGAGGTGCTGGCCGAGACCCTGCGCGGCCAGGTCGAGGCCGGTACGACCGTCCTGCTCGTCCTGCACGAACTCGGGCCCCTGGAACCGCTGATCGACCGTGCGGTGGTCCTGCGCGACGGCTGCGTCGTCCACGACGGACCGCCCCCGCGGGCCGTCGGCCAGCACGCGCTGCCCGGCCACGACCACGTCCACCCGCACGCCCCCGCGGGCGCCGAACCGATCCGTACCGGACTGCTGAGCTGATGGAAATCCTCGACTACGCCTTCATGCAGCGGGCCCTGCTCGCCGCCGTCCTGGTCGGTGTCACGGCCCCCGCGGTCGGCATCTACCTGGTCCAGCGCCGCCAGGCCCTGATGGGCGACGGCATCGGGCATGTCGCCATGACCGGCGTCGGCCTCGGCTTCCTGCTCTCCTGGTCCCCGGTGTGGATGGCGACCCTGGTCTCCGTCCTCGGCGCGATCCTCATGGAGCTGATCCGCTGGTACGGCCGCACCCGCGGCGACATCGCCCTCGCCATGCTCTTCTACGGCGGTATGGCGGGCGGCGTCATGTTCATCAACCTCGCGCCGACGGGCTCCAACGCGAACCTGACGACGTACCTCTTCGGCTCCCTGTCCACGGTGAGCAAGTCTGACGTCACCGCGATCTGCCTGCTGGCGGCCTTCGTGGTGCTGGTCACCGTCGGACTGCGCCGTCAGCTGTTCGCGGTGAGCCAGGACGAGGAGTTCGCGCGGGTGACGGGGCTGCCGGTGCGGGCGCTGAACCTGCTCACCGCGGTCACGGCGGCGGTGACGGTGACCGTCGCCATGCGCGTGGTCGGGCTGCTGCTGGTCTCCGCGCTGATGGTGGTCCCGGTGGCCGCCGCCCAGCAGCTCAGCCGGAGCTTCGCGGCGACGTTCGCCATCGCGGTCGCCATCGGCGTCACCGTGACCATCAGCGGCACGGTGACCTCGTACTACCAGGACGTGCCGCCCGGCGCGACGATCGTGCTGCTGACCATCGGCGCGTTCATTCTGCTGACCGCGCTGGCCACGCCGCTCGCCCGGCGGCGGGCGCGGGCCGTCGCGGCGGCGCAGAAGGCCGGGGACCCCGCGGAGTGCGTGATCCCGCCGAGCCGGGGCGAGGGCCGGGGCAGCGGCGGAAAGGTCGGCGTCTGACCTGTGGCACAGCCCGGGCTGGCACAATGGCCGGGGCAGGCAGACCCTGAGGAGGCACCCCGTGACGACCGCTGGACCGCCCGTGAAGGGCCGCTCCACCCGGCAGCGGGCCGCCGTGGCGGCGGCCCTGGACGAGGTCGACGAGTTCCGCAGCGCGCAGGAACTGCACGACATGCTCAAGCACAAGGGCGACTCGGTCGGGCTGACCACGGTCTACCGCACGCTGCAGTCCCTGGCCGAGGCGGGTGAGGTCGACGTCCTGCGCACCTCCGACGGGGAGTCGGTGTACCGGCGGTGCTCGTCGGGTGAGCACCACCATCATCTGGTCTGCCGGGTGTGCGGCAAGGCGGTGGAGGTCGAGGGGCCGGCGGTGGAGAAGTGGGCCGACGCGATCGCCGCGGAACACGGCTACGTGAACGTGGCCCACACGGTGGAGATCTTCGGCACCTGCGCGGACTGCGCGGCGTCGGCTACCGACTGAACTTTCCTCGCCCCCGCCGCCCCTACCCGTTCCCGTCCTCCAGGGGGCTCTGCCCCCCTGGACCCCCGCTCCTCAAACGCCGGAGGGGCTGACTTCCAGCCCGTCCGGCGTTTGAGGACGAGGCCCGTCCAGGGCCGATCGGGGGTCTGGGGGCGGAGCCCCCAGGTACGGGACGGGAAGGGGCGGCGGGGGCGAAAAACACCCCCCGGCTACTCCTGGCGGCCCTCCATCGCCAGCAGCTCCTCATTCGGGATCGCGCCCCCGAAGCGGCGGTCCCGGGACGCGAATTCGAGGCACGCCCGCCACAGGTCACGCCGGTCGAAGTCCGGCCACAGCACGTCCTGGAACACCATCTCCGCGTAAGCGCTCTGCCAGAGAAGGTAGTTGGACGTGCGCTGCTCACCACTGGGCCGCAGGAAGAGGTCGACGTCCGGCATGTCGGGGTAGTACATGTACTTCGCGAACGTCTTCTCGTTCACCTTGGACGGATCCAGCCGCCCCGCCCGCACATCCTCCGCCAACGCCTGCGCCGCGTCCGCGATCTCGGCCCGCCCGCCGTAGTTCATGCAGAAGTACAGGGTCAGCCGGTCATTGTCCTTGGTCTGCTCCTGCGCGACCTGGAGTTCCTTCGCCACGGACTTCCACAGCTTCGGCATCCGCCCGACCCACCGCACCCGGATCCCCAGCTCGTCCAGCTGATCCCGGGTCTTGCGGATGAAGTCGCGGTTGAAGTTCATCAGGAAGCGCACCTCGTCCGGCGACCGCTTCCAGTTCTCGGTGGAGAAGGCGTACAGCGAGATCGCGCCGACGCCCATCTCGATGCCGCCCTGGAGCACGTCCAGCACCCGCTCGGCGCCGACCTTGTGCCCCTCGGTCCGCGGCAGCCCGCGCTCCTTGGCCCACCGCCCGTTCCCGTCCATGACGATCGCCACATGGCGGGGGATCAGCTCCCCGGGAAGCTTCGGGGGGCGGGCCCCGGACGGGTGCGGCTCCGGCGCCCTGTACTCCCGACGCTGCCGCCCCAGGATCCCGCGTACGACCATGTGCCCCTCGACTCCCTTGCTTCCCTTACTTTTCCACGTACCGAAGCGACCGCAGCCCGCGCTCCAGATGCCAGTGCAGGTAGGCGGAGACCAGTCCGCTGCCCTCCCGGACGTACCGCGGCTCGCAGGCGTCCGCAGTCTCCCAGTCTCCCGTAAGCAGCGCACCGAGCAGTTCCAGGGTCCGCGGCGAGGGTACGACGCTACCGGGCACCCGGCAGTCGACGCATACCGAGCCCCCGGAGGCCACCGAGAAGAAGCGGTTCGGTCCGGGCATCCCGCACTTCGCGCAGTCGCCGAAGCTGGGCGCGTAGCCGTTGACGGCGAGGGAGCGCAGCAGGAAGGCGTCGAGGACCAGGTGCGGGGCGTGCTCCCCGCGGGCCAGGGTGCGCAGGGCGCCGACCAGCAGCAGGTACTGCTGGACGGCCGGCTCGCCCTCGTGGTCGGTGAACCGCTCGGCGGTCTCCAGCATGGCGGTGCCGGCGGTGTAGCGGGCGTAGTCGGTGACGATGCCGCCGCCGTAGGGCGCGATGGTCTCGCTCTGGGTGCACAGCGGCAGCCCGCGCCCGATCAGCTCGCTGCCCCGGGCGAAGAACTGCACGTCCACATGGGAGAAGGGCTCCAGCCGGGCCCCGAACTTCGACTTGGTACGGCGTACCCCGCGCGCCACCGCCCGCACCCGCCCGTGCCCCCGGGTGAGCAGGGTGATGATCCGGTCGGCCTCACCCAGCTTCTGGGTGCGCAGCACGATGCCGTCGTCCCGGAACAGGCTCATCGCGCGCCCCCGGGGGGCGGCGGCTGGAGGTGGCTCATGGAGTCATTCTCGCCTACCGAGGGGGCGGTCCGGGGCGCTGATGGCGGTCCAGGGGGCCCGGTTCCAGGGGCTGTCCCGGTTCGCCGGGTCCAGCAGGGAACGCAGGTGTGCGTCGGCGGTCGCCCGGGGTGCCGGGAAGTCGGCGTCGGGGGTACCGCGCAGGGCGTCCTGCCAGACCTCGCGGCCGAGGAGGTAGTGGTCGGCGTACTCGTGCCAGGAGGCGTACGTCCGCACCACCGACGGCACGATGTTCTTCAGCGCGGTCCAGGCGTCGGCCTCGTCCAGCAGCCCGCAGGCGAACCCGCGGCGCGAGATGTCGACGTACAGGGCCGCGTCCCAGGCGAGCGGCGAGACCCCGGTGAGCCGGTAGGCGCGGGTGCGGTACCCGGCGCGGGACAGCTCGTCGAGCCGTTCGACCAGGGCGGCGCGCGAGGTGATCCCCCACTGCTCGGCGAGCCACTGCCGGGCGCAGTCGTCGTCGATCCTGGTGAACGGGTACAGGGTGGTCCGCGAGGCGCGCTTGTCCCGGCTCACGGGCGCGCTCAGGGACACCATCCACAACTGGTGCGCGGTCAGCGGCACGGGATAGCGACGGGCCGCTTTCGGCCCCCGCTTCCTCCAACTCCACAACCCCATGCCGCCGCACCCTAACGCCCGGCGTCAAGGCACCTCACCGCAGGTGCGCGCACTCACCGCCCGCCGCCGCTCGGCGGGCGTGGCATACCGCACCACCTCGGGCGCCGCGTCCCACTCCAGCCCACCGCCGTACGGTCTGAGCTGCACGTACGGCCCCTCGTGCCCCATCACGATGCCGATCCTCCCGGACCGGGTGTCCACGACGTACGAACCGACGGCCGGCTTCACAGCAGTAACCCCTTCCCGCTGCCCACGCATCTTCCGTCCCGTTCGTTCCCCCGACCTCCCCTGTTTCACTCTTCGCATCCCTTTGACGACGCTGCGCGCCTACACTTCGGAAGGATCAGTGGGGCTGCTGGCCTCCCACAGGTACGCGAACCGCTCGATGCGCTCGGAGACATGGTCCGGTGTCATCTTCAGCGTGGTCTTGGTGGGCGTGGCCCGGACATCGGGCTCGATCTCGTAGCAGAGTTCGTCGTCGAAGATGATGAAGTCGTTGACCGAGGTCACCGGTTCGTTGTCGAGCTGGGACTGGTCCACGATCCGCGCGTCGATGCCGTACCTGCGCTGCCGTTCGCAGAGCCGGCGCAGCGAGTCGGTGATTTCCTCGGGGCTGTCGACGAGGAACAACCGCCGTATCTCCACGCCCCGTTTCCGGATCGCGTCGCCCTGCGCGACCATGTACCGCCTGCCGGGGCCACTGGACCAGAAGTCCCGGTCGACGGAGGTGCTGGTGGCGTAGAGCGTCTTCTTGGTGCAGGCGGTCAGGTCGATCAGCCACTCGTGGTTCTCGCCGGGGCAGTCCGCGGTGCCGTTGGACAGGCTCTCCATCAGCTGGGCCAGGCTGGCGATCTCCTCCTGCGCGAACCGCTTGACGATCTCCGAGCCGTGCTCGCCGACCTGGGTGTACTTGCGGGCCAGCCGGGTCACGCCGTCGGAACGCAGGACGGACCGGTCGACCTGGCTGAAGAGCTCGGTGGCCGCGTTGATCTTGGCGAAGCTCTCGTCGACCGCGGCGCGCATCTCCCGGTGGTGGTCGGCGAGGCTGTCCCGCATAGTGCGGATCCGCCGTCTCTGGGCCTCCTCCATGGCTTCGAGGCGTTCCCCGAAGTCCACCAGGTACTGCACGATCAGCACCGCGCAGCCCAGGACCACGGACATCGTCCACTGCCAGAGCTGACCGGCCTCCGGGCTGAGGACATCGGTCAGGAAGAAGGCCCCGGTCGCCACTAACACCGTGACCAGGGTCTTCCTGAACAGTTTCGACCGGCGTTCGTCCTGCTGCGGCGGCGATACGGTCCTTACATCTCCTGTCGTCGCTCCGTTCATGTCTCCCCCGTCGGGTTGTGTCGTCGGGCCGCTCCTCAGCGCGTGCTCAGCGCCTGGTGCAGCAACGGAATTGTCTGGACCGCCAGTTGGTCGCGGATCCGCTGGACCAGGCTGCGCCACTGGCGGGTGAAGCCGGGCTCCTGTTCCAGCTCGTCCCAGAGGTGACCCAGTGAGCGGTCCACGTGTGCGCGCGGCATCCACAGATGCAGCAGATGATCGACGGCCGGCCGCAGCGCGAGGACGGCCGAGGGGCCGTCCTCGGCGCCGAGCCGGCTGTTGTCCAGCATGTGCACGACGGTCGTGAGCAGCCAGTCGTGCAGGGCGAGGTCCTCGGCGAGGCTCGCCGCCGCGGTCGCCGGGATGTCCTCGGGCAGCCGCAGTTCCATGGTGCGCAGGCCGTCCTCGGCGAGCGTGAAGCGGGTCAGGGCCGGGCGCTGTCCGGCCGGGGCCCGGCGGGCGGTCCACCGCAGGTGTGTGCGGCGGGACTTGAAGGGTGCCTTGTGGTCGAGCAGCGGGTGGCGCAGCAGTTGGGCGAGCAGCCCCTCGGCGATCATCCCGAGGTCCAGTTCGCCGCGTCCGGCGCCGCGCAGCACGCCTTCCGCGGTGGCCTGGGCGGGCAGTTTCCCGAACGGCTCGACGAGCCCGGGGCGTACCAGGTACTGGCCCCAGGGGCGGCGCAGGTCGGGGCCGGTGGCCGGGAGGCTGAACCAGGCGGTGGCCTGCAGGACGCGGCCCTCGGTGAGCGCGGCGCGGGCGGCGACGGTGCCGACGCCGCGCACGCGGGCGCCGTTGGAGGTGGGCAGCCTGCAGTCCACGCCGGTGAGCGTGGCGGGCGAGAGGACGTAGAGGTTGGGCCGCTCGGAGACGCGGACGTGTTCGTCGGCGCGCAGGCGCAGGAACTGGGCGGCGGCCCGGCGGTCCAGTGGCTGGAAGGACGGCAGCAGACAGGTGCGCACCTCGCCGCAGACGAGGACCGGGGGCGCCGACTGTCCGGTGGCCGTCATCTCAGGCTCCCTCGGGGGGTGCGTCGGCGGGCTCCTCGTAGAAGACGTACGAGGCGCGCTGGGCGACGGCCGCGGGCACCGGGACCCGTTCGGCGCGGGAGCGCAGGTCGATCTGTTCCAGGGCGTCGGTGTCGACGTCTATCTGGTCCAGGATCAGCCGTACGGCGTCCTCGACGGCGAGGAAGCGGTTGGGCATCAGGGTGCAGGTGCGGTAGGCGCTGAACGGGTCGGCGTCCGGGTTGAGCCGGAGCAACGGCGGCAGCCGGTCCCAGTCGTGCGGGAAGTCGCCGCCGTCCCAGGGCCTGGGCACCAGGACCGGTTCGCCGAGGTGGCGCAGGAGGCCGAGGCGGGCCAGTTGCCACACGGCGGCCAGGAAGGGGCAGGACCACAGGCGCCGGCCGTCCTTGTCGGACCACAGCTCGACGTCCATGAAGACGGAGTGGTTGCGGGCGGCGGTCTCCTGGGGCGGCTGCCAGGCAGGCGCCTCGGAGAGGGCGGCGCCGCGGCCTGGGCTGCGCTGGCCGTTGGCGAGCCAGCCGGTGCGGCTGACGGGCGGGCGGGAGCCGTAGGAGCCGGGCGGCGGGGACTCGACGAGGCGGTGCATGACGGACTCGGCGAGTTCGACGCGGTCGGCGACGGCGCAGCCGGACTCGCGGGCCAGGTAGTCGATGGTGAGCCCGGCCTCCTCGGCCTCCTTGAGGATCAGCGGCACGAGTTCGGCGGGGGTGGAGAAGCGGCTGAAGTAGTCGTCGATGAGGAAGCAGGTGCTGATCCTGGCCCGGCCGCCGCCCGCGCGCCGGGCGGCGGAGGCGCGGGCGGCCTCCACCCAGATCCGTACCTCGGCGAAGTGCTCGCCCAGCCGCTTGGGCCCGTCCTCGAAGTCCTCCATGTACAGGTGGCCCAGCTCCAGCGAGAGATGGGACAGCGGCACCGCCTGGGTGCGTGGCTCGGCGCTGGTCTCCCGGAAGACGGCTTCGCTCATGCCTGCTCCCAGTACTTGTCGTCGGTGAGCCGGCCGGCCAGGTCGCTGAGCGCCCGCCAGGTCTCCATGTTGGCGATCTGGCTGTCGAGCACGTCCTCGTCGGTGATCAGCTGCTCCCGCCACTGGAGCACGGGTTCGAGCGGTACGGCGCCCAGGACCTGGCTGTAGCCGATGCCGTGGGAGGAGGCGAGCTGCTTCAGATCGCGGTCGCACTCGCGCATCCACGCCGACTGGGTGGCCGAGACCTGCGACCACAGCTGGGAGGCGGGGTCGGGTACGGCGGCCCGGACGAAGCGGATCGAGCCGCGCAGGGTGTCCTCGTCGTGGCCGCGGGCGACTCCTCCGGCGACGATTCCGCGCTTGCCGAAGACCAGTCCCGCGGCGGCGGCCACGTGCTGCCGGGTCCAGCGGTGGAAGATCAGCCAGCGCGCGTCGACGCCGCGCATCTCGGGCAGTGAGGTGGCCTCCAATGCCATGTCGACGGCGTAGGAGCGGCCCGCGCTGAGATCGACGATGATCATGTCGAACTCGGAGTTGAGCTTCAGCAGCAGGTCCACGCAGCGGCGCAGGTTGTCGTCGTCGGTGGCGAACTCGCCGCCGCTGAGGTCGCCGGGCATCAGCACCAGCCGGCCCGAGCCGGGCGGCCGGTTGCGCAGCACGCGGTGCTCGGTGTCCGCCCAGACGTCGACCCGGACGGGCTCGCCGACCTCGCCGATGAGGTAGGAGTGCAGTCCGCGGTCCTCGGCGGCCTGGCGGGCGTCGGGCACGTCGAAGACGGCGGTGGCGGTGGGCGAGCCGAAGTCGAAGTCCAGGTAGCAGACGTCGTCGCCGGCCAGCGACCGGTGGTAGGCGAGGTTGGCGCTGGTGACCGAGCGGCCCGTGCCTCCCTTGTCGGAGGCCGCGAAGATCAGCACGGGTCACACTCCCTGGGCCGCTGCTTCGCGGGCGCGGCCGAGGGCGTCGAGCTGCCCGAGGACGTCGAGGGCGAGCGCGTAGGAGGTGCCGGGCTGTTCCTCGACCAGGGCGCGGGCGCGGCGCAGCTTGACCTCGATGTTGCGCAGCTGCATGCCGTGCCGGCCGTCGTCCTTG
The DNA here is from genome assembly GCF_055657065.1 of Streptomyces sp. NPDC110618. Taxonomy (NCBI): domain Bacteria; kingdom Bacillati; phylum Actinomycetota; class Actinomycetes; order Kitasatosporales; family Streptomycetaceae; genus Streptomyces; species Streptomyces sp. NPDC110618. The sequence continues at coordinate 69,792 of NZ_JBVKBN010000002.1, forward strand.
GGCGCCGGTTCCATCTGTTCGTTGCCGAGCAGATGGGCGGCCTCGGAGAGCAACGCCTTGGCCAGCTCGATCAGTTCGAGGCTGCGGATCGGCGGCTGCTGGTACATCTGGTGGGCCTGCACCATGACCTCGGTGACCCGCTCGGTGATGCTCCAGGAGACGGGGACGCGCCGCTTGGTGATCTCGGCCTCGGGGTAGGCGGCGTGGACGTTGTCCCACAGGCCCACGCCCTCGCCGTCGCGGATCCGGCGGCGCCACATGTGGTCGAAGATGCTCTCGGCGAGACCGAGCAGCCGGTCGTGGGCGGCCAGGCTGCGGGAGAGCGTGCACAGTTGGACGGTCCGCTTCAGCAACTGCGCCGAGAAGTCGGTCATCGACCAGGTCATCTGCGGCCCGAGCCGCTCGCTGCCCTGGAGGGGCAGGGCGACACCCACGTCGTGCAGGGTGTGGACCATCGGGTCGTTCACCGTCATACGGCTGGTGATACGGCCGCGTTCGGCGAGCCGCTCCATGACGGTGACGGTGCGGTTGAGGTCGTCGTCGGTGGCCCGGCGGCGCATCAGGTCGTGCACCAGGATGGCGGCGACGGAGAGGGAGAAGTACTCGGATTCCAGGCGCTGTCCGGTGGTCCGCCAGGGGATGTCCTCCAGGGGCCAGCGCTCGGCGTCGAAGCGGGCGATCCGGGACCAGTACTGCTGGGTCACCTCCCAGCGCAGGCGCAGCGCCTCGGCGAGCCTTTGCTGCTCGGTGTTGAGCAGGCCCAGGGTGAGGGTGCGGTCGGAGAACAGGTCCTGGATACCGTCGAGGGCGACCACGGTGAAGTACAGGTACGGCACCGGGCTGGCGACGCCCTCGGGCTGCGGGCCGACGGGTTCGTCGGTCTCGACCTCGGGGGCGCCCTGGACCAGGCTCCAGGCCCAGCCGCACTCGAACATCTGGCTCTCGTCCTTGAGGCCTTCCTGGACGTCGATACCGAGCTGGAGGCTCTCGACGATCGCGGCGCGCAGCGGCCGGAAGCGGTCCTGGAATCTCTTGAGCACCTGGCGCTGCGAGAGCCGTCCCTGGCCGAGGAGTTCGGCGAGGGTGCGGCCCTGGGGGGCGTCGGTGTCGAAGACGTTGACGGTGAAGGAGCGCAGCAGGCTGACCATGGCCGCGGTGAGCCGGGCGCTGGTGGCGGCGCGCAGTTCGGCGATGGTCTCGCGGATGTCGGTGCGCCGGGTCTTGCCCTCGTAGATCTTCAGGAAGCCGAGGGTGGCCAGGCACAGGGTGATGGACATCGAGTAGGAGTCCACCACTCCGGTGCGCCGCTGTTCCTCGGTGAGTTCCTGGTCCGGGTCGTGGCTGCCGAAGTAGTAGCCGCCGGCGAAGGAGGGGCCTTTGTCCTCGCCGGTGTGGGCGCGCATGAACTCGGCCGTGGCGGTGACCAGGTTGGCCGGGATGTCGAGTCGTCCGCCGGCCTTCTTCAGTACCTGTTGGACGTCGTCCTGGGTGGTGTCCGGATCGTCCAGCCGGAAGGCCGGAATCTCCGTCGCCGGATAAAGGATGCAGAGCAATCGCTCCGCGTCGGCGACGCTGCTCTCACCGCCCCACTGTCCCCAGTTCCACTCGCCACCCTCGAACGAGTGGCGACCTAGCGCCTGCCAGATGTCCAGCAGGTGCTGACGTGGCTTGATCTGCATCCCATGCCCCTCACACAGGCCGCACTGCCATCAATGGAGGAAATTCCCTCTTCTGTTGTCAGCCGCCCAGTGGCGGAATGCGGGAATCCGAATTCCGCCTGCCATAGGCGACGATCATTCCGGAATATCCGTCACGCACGGCTGCGGAGGATTTCAGACGCACCGTCCGGAAGTCGTCGGTGAATCGCTCCAGGCTCGCATCCACCTCCGCCTGCCCCACGTCGCAGGCGGGAAAGAAATGCTCACCCGCGTGATACCCCTTGGAATGCTCCATGAACGCGGCGGCGAACGGCGCGCCCGGGGCCAGCGCCCGCAGGAAGCACTCCACGCCCCGGTCGAACTCCTCCCGCGAGGAGGTCATCGACTCGGCGACGAAGAACATGGTGCCCATCGACCACCGGCCCTCGTGCCGGACGAGGTCGAAGAGGTTGCCCTCCTGGACCCGCACCACATCCCGGAACCGGGCCCTCGGGTCCATGTCCAGGGCGCCGTACGCCTCCTTCTTGCACAGCACGCGCCAGAACTGGTCCCAGTTGCCGTCGTAGGAGGCGACCTGGGACCTCAGGTAGCGGACGTTGGCGGAGGAGCGCTCGAACAGCGTGATCTCGTCGCACCAGGGCAGCATGGCGAGCGCGGGGTAGAGGTTGGCGCCGGCGCCGACGTCGATGCCGCTGACCGGACGGTCGCCGCGCCTCGGGAAATGATCGCCGAAATGATCCCGGATGACGGAAAGGATCTCCGCGTCCTCTGCCTGTAAGTCGCGGTAATTGTGATCTACGTAGGCGATCGGGTCGAATGCTGCCCAGCTCACGTCCGCATTCAGCTGAGCATCCCCCGAGGATCTCAAGGTCATTCGTCAAAGGTACCAACGCCGGAGGCGCGATGGATCCCCCTTGACAGACTATATACCTGCAATCCAGCGGCCGGATCAGGCCTTGAACCCCGCGATTCCCCCGGTCAAGATGGTATGAACTCTGCCTAACAGACCTGAAAAGGCGGACATCTCTCGTCCCACTGAAACCTCCCGTACCACCCGTATGGGCGTCAACGCGCAATTGACCCGGATCCGCAGGGGGCGGAATGGCGGCTCTTCCAGAGGAACGTTTCCCTTCACGCGCCGGCCGCGTGTTCCTGCGCGAACGGGCCTTCCTCGAACGCCCCCTGACGATGCGTGGCGTCACCGAGGCCGACCTGCCGGAACTGGTCCGGGTCGACCAGGAAGCGTTCCCCGAGGAGCCGTACCCCTACTTCGTGCTGCGGCAGCTGTACGACATCCACGGCGACCGCATGCTGGTCCTCGACGACGGGGAACGGCTGCACGGCTACGTCCTCTTCCCGGTCGCCCCGGACGGTCAGGGCTGGATCATGAGCCTCGGGGTCACCCGGGACCAGCGCGGACGGGGGCTCGGGCGGCGGCTGATGCTGGAGGTGCTGCGGCGGCTGCGCGCCGAGGGCGTGCGGGAGGTCCGGCTGACGGTGGAGCCGACCAACGCCGCCGCGATCATGCTGTACCGGTCGATCGGCTTCGTGTCCGAGGACGAGGTGCGCAAGGGCTACTTCGGACCCGAGGAGGACCGGCTGGTGATGACGCTGAGCCTGCGCCGCGGCTGAGACCGCGGGCACCGGTACCGCCCCGCCAGCGCGTGACACGCCTCCTTCGGCTCCCAGTGCCAGTCCGAACGCGGGTCCTCGGGGCGGTCCATTGTCCCACTGTGGCGAGCGGGGCCGCCGCGGTCTGTCGGCCGATGGTCTACGGCACGGCGACCAAGGTATGAGGCCGCGCGTCGCTCACTGCGGAGACCGTTTCCAGCAGTACGACCAAGGAGCCGGGCGCGGTCAGCTGAACCGCCGTACGTACCGCCGCTGCCACGGGGTTTCCACCGCCCGCGGGTCGTAGTGGCGGCGGACGTAGGCGACGGCGTCCTCGGGCGCCACCCCGTCCAGGACCGCGACACAGGCCAGCGCCGTGCCCGTACGGCCGCGTCCGCCCCCGCAGGCCAGTTCCACCCGCTCGTCGGCGGACCGCCGCCACGCCGCCCGAAGGACCTCGCGGGCCCGTTCGCGGTCGGCGGGGAGCCGGAAGTCGGGCCAGCGGAGCCAGACCGACTCCCAGTCGTAGGACGGGGGTTGGCCGCCCAGGAGGTAGACGCCGTACGTCGGTCGCGGGCCGTCCGCGGGGAGCGGGCGGCGCAGGGCGCGGCCGCGGATCAGGCGTCCCGAGGGGAGCCGCAGGACGCCGGGGGCGCCCTCGTCCCACTGTGAGTCGTCCGTCATGGACGTATTGGAACCCGGTCGCGGGGGCGGGGCAACCGAATCCGCGCGGACGGTGGTCTGGAGGGCGAGGGAGGGTGCTTGATGCAGGTCGATCTAGAAGACCGGTTCCAGGAGTTCGTCAGAGCCCGGTGGTCCCATCTCGTACGGACCGCGTATCTGCTCACGGGCGACGCGCACCACGCCGAGGACCTGACGCAGACCGCGCTGGCCAAGGCGTACCGGTCCTGGCGGCGGGTGGCGCGCAGCGACAACCCGGAGGCGTACGTCCGGCGGATGCTGGTCAGCTGCAACAGCGACCGGTTCCGCAAGCGGCGGGTGCCCGAGGCGCTGACCGCGGCCCCGCCGGAGCGGGCGGGCCGGGACGAGACGGCCTGGGCCGACGAGCGCAGCGCCCTGCTGCCCGCGCTCGCCCAGCTCCCTCCCCGGCAGCGGGCGGTGGTGGTGCTGCGGTACTGGGAGGACCTGTCCGAGGCGGAGGTGGCCGACGCGCTCGGCTGCTCGCCGGGCACCGTCAAGAGCCAGGCGTCCAAGGGCCTGGCGAAGTTGCGTACGTATCCGGGGCTCGCGCGGGCGAAGGGCGCCGGGGAACAGCCATGCGTCGACGGGGGGACCCACAGGTGAGCGAGGAAGAGCGGGACTTCGAGGAGCGGGTGCGCGAGCTGCTCGCCGAGGACGCCTACACCATCCGGCCGTCGACCGTGCCGTACCCGGAGATCCGGCGGCGCGGAACGGTGGAGCGGCGGCGCCGGGTGGCGGCGGCCGGGGCGGTGCTGGTGACGCTGGCCGCGCTGCCGGTGGGGGCGTACGCGGTGAGCGGCGGCGGCTCGGGAGGGAGCGGTGTCGCCGACGCGCCCACTGCCTCGGTGAGCGCCACGCGCTCCCCGAAGCCGACGCCGACCGCCCCCGCCGGTCCGGCGCGGCCCGCCACCGACGGGCAGTTGCTGGACGGCATCACCTTCGAGCGGGCGGCCGAGGCGGTGGACCAGTGCCTCGCGTACAACGCGCAGTTCACGCACGGCCCCGAGGAGATGGACCAGGACCTCGGCCCGGCGAGCAGCTACCGGATCATCCTCGCGATGAAGAGCACCGGTGACTCCAACGCGCCCGGTGACGGCATGTACGTCGTCGCGGTGAAGAAGGACGACCCGGCGGGCATCCGAATGATCTGCAACATCCGTGACGGTGAGGCGCAGGGCCTGAACATCGGCGGCGCGGACGCCTACCCGGGCGCGCCCGCGGTCCTGGCGGACATGAACGGCGGCAAGCTCTACCAGCAGTCGGTGCTGGACCGGGGGCACTGGAAACTGCCGTTCCGCTGGGGGGTGATCGGCACCTTCAAGCCGTCGGTCGCCAAGGTCACCGTCGAGTACGGCGGGGAGACCAGCCAGGCGGTGCTGGACCACGGCTGGTTCGTGGCCTCCGGGGTGCTGGACCACCAGGTGATCATGGCTCCCCGGATCAAGGGGTACGACGCCGGCGGGAAGCTCGTCTACGACTCCGACGAGGACGGCTCATACCAGAAGACCCTGCCGTAACAGGGGCCGTGAGGGGGTGCCGTACAGGGGTGGGCACCCCCTCCGGCGTTCCCCCGGGCAGGGCCGCGCCCGGCATTTCGCGGAGCCATTGGTCCGTTTTGTGGTGAAATGGCGCCGTGACTCTCAGCGTCTCCACGCCCGGCCGCCGGGCCTTCCTGCGACGCACCGGCGCGCTGGCCACCGCCGCCGCGGTCACCGCACCGCTCACGGCCTGCGGGCCGGAGTCCACCATCGCCCTGGACGGCCACGCGAGCGGCCCGGACCGCACGCTCACCGCGGTCATCGGCTACGGCAACGACGGCAGCTGGGACCCCGCGCAGACCGCGTCGGCGTTCGCCATGGCCGCCAACAACCACGTCTACGAAGGCCTGCTGGACACCGACCCGGTCTCCCGCGCCCCGTACCCGGCGCTCGCCACCGCACCGCCCGCCGACCCCAGCGCCACCACCTGGCGCTTCACGCTCCGCGAGGGCGCCACCTTCCACGACGGCGAGCCGGTCACCGCCGACGACGTGCTGTTCGTCTTCGACCGCGTCCTCGACCCCGCGACCGACACGCTCGCCAAGGGCTTCTTCGCGCCGTGGCTGAAGGGGGTCCGCAAGACCGGGCCCCGGGAGGTCGAGCTGGTGCTCAAGTACCCCTTCCCGGACGGGCTTTCCCGGCTCACCCTGGCCAAGATCATGCCCCGGCACGTGTACGCGCGGCCCGGCGGCTGGGAGGACGCCGTGCGGGGGAAGGCGGTCGGCTCGGGCCCGTACCGGCAGACCGCGCACCACCCGAAGTCCAACACCGTCTTCGAGGCGTACCCCGGCTACCACGGCCCGCGCCCGCCCGCCTTCCGGAGGATGAACTGGCTGACCGTCGTGGACGCGGCCCCCAGGGTCGCCCGGATCTCCGGGGCGAGCGCCGGGGCGCAGGTCGCCGACAACATCCCGTACGCCAATATCGGGCAGTTGGAGAGCGACGGGCTGACGGTCGCGGGCGGCGCCGGGATGAACAACCTGTTCCTGATGTTCAACACCGCGCACCCGCCCTTCGACGACGTACGGGTCCGCCAGGCCCTGCACTACGCCGTCGACACCGAGCAGATGATCGAGGTCGCCCTCAAGGGCCATGGCACACCGGCGAGTTCCTTCCTCGACCGGGCCAACCCCGCACACCGCCGCGCGCGCACCGTCTACGACCACGACCCGGACCGGGCACGGGCCTTGCTGAAGGCGGCCGGGGTCAGCGGGCTGGAGGTCGACCTGATGGCGGTGAACGTCAGCTGGATCGTGGACTGCCTGCCCACCATCAAGGCCTCCTGGGACGCGATCGGCGTCCGCACCACGCTCTCCCCGCAGGAGACGACGGCCGTCTTCACCAAGCTGGACCAGAACCAGGACTACCAGGTTGTCGCCGCCGCCTCGAACCCCAACCAGTTCGGCCTCGACGCCGACCTGATCATGCGTTACAACCACGGGCCCGACAACCTCTGGATGCGGTACACCCGTTGGGCCCGCAACCCGGTCGCGCGGCGGCTGTTCCGGGACATGGACCGGGCGGCCCGGGAGCCGGACCCGGACCGCAGGCGGGCGATGATCCAGGACTACGTCGATGTCGTCGCCGAACAGGCCGTGCTCTACCCGGTGGTCCACAACGAGCTGATGACGGCCTGGGACGCCCGGCTGCTCACCGGGCTGCGGGCCCAGCCCTATCCCGGGATCAACCTCCTGCAAGCGAAGTGGGCCTGACGGTATGACAGCTGTCGTACGGATCCTGCTGCGCCGGCTCGCCCTGCTGGTGCCGCTCACCCTCGGCATCGTGCTCTTCGTGTTCCTGGTGATGCGGTTCTCCGCCGTCGACCCGGCGTCCGCGTTCTTCCAGGGCGCCAACCCCACCCCCGCGCAACTGCGCACGTTCCGCGAGGAGAACGGCCTGCTGGACCCGCTGCCCGTGCGCTACGTCGCCTTCCTCGGCGACCTCCTCCACGGCGACCTCGGCACCAGCGCCCTCACCCGCGGCGAGGTCGCCGACCAGGTGCTGACCGCGCTGCCACTGACCCTCCAGCTCACCTTCCTCGGGCTCGGGATCGCGGTGGTGCTGGCGCTGCTCGGCGGGGTCGTCGCGGCCGTGTACCGGGACCGGCTGCCGGACCAGGTGATCCGCGTGGTCTCGCTGGTCGGGGTGGCGGCGCCCGGGTTCTGGCTGGCGCTGCTGATGATCCAGTACCTGGCGGTGGAGCTGGGCTGGTTCCCCTCCGGGGGTTACATCAATCCGGCCGACTCCGTCACCGGCTGGCTGTGGACGATGACCCTGCCCGCGCTGGCGCTGTCCCTGCCGGTAGCCGCGCAGCTCACCCGGATCGTGCGCACCTCGGTGGTGGAGGAGCTGGACAAGGACTACGTGCACACCGCGATCGCCGGGGGCCTGCCGCCGCGCGTGGTGGTGGGCCGGAACGTGCTCAGGAACGCGCTGGTCAATCCGCTGACCGTGCTCGGTCTTCGGGTCGGCTATCTGCTGGGCGGCGCGGTCGTCATCGAGACGATCTTCTCGCTGCCCGGCATGGGCAAGCTGATGATCGACGCGGTGAAGAACGGCGACCCGGCGGTCGTCCAGGGCGTGGTGCTGACCACCGCGTTCGGCTTCGTCGTCGTCAACCTCGTGATCGACGTCCTGTACCTGCTGGTCAACCCACGACTGAGGGACTCGGCCGCATGATCGTGAACCGTGCCGGGCTCACCCGGGCACTGGCCCGCCCCGGCATCCGCCTGCGCCGACTGCCGCCCTTGTCGAACGCGGCCCTCGCCTTCCTCGCACTGGTGGTCCTCGTCGCCGTGTGCGCGCCGCTGCTCGCCCCGCACGACCCGCTGGAGCAGCAGCCGCCCGTCGGCGGCACCGGGGCGCCGTCCGCCGCGCACTGGATGGGCCAGGACAGCCTGGGCCGGGACATCCTCAGCCGCCTGATGTACGGGGCGCGCTGGTCGCTGGCGATCGGGCTCGGCGCGACCGCGCTGGCCCTGGTGGCGGGCGCGCTGATCGGCACGGTGGCGGCGACCTCGCGGCGGGCGGTGGACGAGGCGCTGATGCGCTGTCTGGACGTGGTGATGGCGTTCCCCGGGATCGCCCTGGCCGCCGTCCTGGTCGCCGTCTTCGGCGGCGGGATCACAGTGCTGATCTGCGCGATCGCCTTCCTGTTCACCCCGCCCACGGCCCGGGTCGTGCGGGCCAACGTCCTGGACCAGTACGGCGAGGACTACGTGACCGCGGAACGGGTGATCGGCGCCCGCACCCCGCACATCGTGTGGCGGCACGTCGCCGTCAACTGCGCGGCGCCCGTGCTGGTGTTCTGCACGGTGCAGGTCGCCGAGGCGATCGTGTTCGAGGCGTCGCTGTCCTTCATCGGGGCGGGGGTTCGGCCGCCGGATCCGTCGTGGGGCAGTGTCATCGCCGACGGCAAGAACATGGTGCTGACCGGGGGCTGGTGGGCGACGGTGCTGCCGGGGCTGGTGATCCTCGGCACCGTGCTCTCGCTGAACCTCCTGGCGGAGGGCGTGTCGGACGCGTGGGCGGCGCCGGCGGCGCGGGAGGTGGCGGAGGCACCGGAGGCGGCGGACGCGGGCAGCGGTGCGCAGGTCACCGTGCTGCCGGGCCTCGCGGAGGCCGCCCGGCGGGTGCGGTCGAGGGCCCGGCCGCTGCCCTCCGGCACGGCACCGGTGCTGACGGTCGAGAACCTCGCCATCGGCTTCCCGGACCGCCACCGGGGCGTGGACATCGTCGACGGGATCAGCTTCGAGGTGCGGCCCGGCGAGGTGCTGGGGCTGGTCGGCGAGTCGGGCTGCGGCAAGTCGCTGACGGCGCAGACGGTGATGGGCCTGCCGCCGAAGGGTGCGCGGGTGCGCGGCCGGGTCCGCTTCCGGGGCCGGGACCTGCTGGCCGAGCCGATGCGGGCGCGGCGCAGGCTGCTCGGGCACGAGATCGCGATGGTCCACCAGGACGCCCTGTCCGCGCTGAACCCGGCGATGACGGTACGGGCCCAGCTCAAGCAGCTCGTACGGCGCGGCGGCCACCGCACCCCGGCCGAACTGCTCGCCCTGGTGGGCCTCGACCCCGACCGCACCCTGCGCAGTTACCCGCACGAACTGTCCGGCGGTCAGCGCCAGCGCGTCCTGATCGCCATGGCCCTGTCCCGGGACCCACGGCTGATCGTCGCCGACGAACCGACGACGGCCCTGGACGTCACCGTGCAGGCGCAGATCATGACCCTGCTGCTGCGGCTGCGCGAGGAACTGGGTTTCGCCCTGGTCCTCGTCTCGCACGACCTCGCCCTGGTCGCGGAGGTCACCGACCGGGTGGTGGTGATGTACGGCGGCCAGGTCGTCGAAACGGGCACGACCGCCGACCTGCTCGAACAACCGGCCCACCACTACACCCGGGGCCTGCTCGGCAGCGTCCTCTCTCTGGAGGCGGCCTCGGCCCGCCTGACCCAGATCAAGGGCGTGGTCCCGTCCCCCGCGGACTTCCCGGCGGGCTGCCGCTTCGCCACCCGCTGCCCCAGCACGACGCCCCACTGCCGGACCGACCGCCCACCCCTGCTGGGCACCCCCACGCATACGGCGGCCTGCCATGAACCGGCGGTCGCGCTGGCTCGGAGAAAGGCAGCGCAGTGACCGCCATCGTCGAGCTGCACGACACCCACGTCACCCACAAGGCCCGCGGCGGCGGCCTCCTCACCCGCGACCGCGTCCACGCCCTCACCGGCGTCGACTTCCGCGTCGCCCCCGGTGAGACCGTCGGCGTCGTCGGTGAGTCCGGGTGCGGCAAGTCGACCCTGGCCAAGGTGCTGGTGGGAGTGGAGCGGCCGGCGGCCGGCACCGTGCTCTTCCGGGGCCGTGACCTCTGGGGCATGGCCCCGGGCGAGCGGCGTACCACCGTGGGCCGCAGCACCGGAATGATCTTCCAGGACCCCTCCACCGCCCTGAACCGTCGTCTGACCGTGGGGCGCATCCTGCGCGACCCCCTCGACGTCCACGAACACGGCACCGGACGTGAACGTGAGGACCGGGTAAGGGAGTTGATTGCGCTGGTCGGGCTGCCCCCGGCGCTCGCCGACGCCCTGCCCGGACAGCTGTCCGGAGGTCAGCGGCAACGCGTCGCCATCGCCCGCGCCCTCGCACTCGAACCCGAACTGGTGGTGGCCGACGAGCCGACCAGCGCCCTGGACGTGTCCGTCCGCGCGCAGATCCTGAACCTGCTGCTCGACCTCAAGGAACGCCTGGGCCTCGCCCTCGTCTTCGTCTCGCACGACATCCAGACCGTGCGCCGGATGAGCGACCGGGTGGTCACGATGTACCTGGGCCGGATCGTGGAGGAGGCACCGGCCGACCGGGTGACGGACCGCTCCTGCCACCCGTACACCCGCGCCCTGTTCTCCGCCGCGCCCGGCCTGTTGCGGACCGCGGAGCCGATTCCGCTGGCCGGGCCGGTCCCGTCGGCGACCCGGCCGCCGAGCGGGTGCGCCTTCCGGACGCGATGCTGGAAGGCGACAGAGCTGTGCGCGCGGCAGGTGCCGGAACTCGCCGACGCGTCCACGCCGGGGCACCGGTACCGCTGCCACCATCCTGTCGACGAGGACCGGTCGACCCGCGACCTGGCACAGTCCGCAAGGGAGCCCTCATGAATCCGCTCACCGGTGTCGTCCCTCCCGTGTGCACCCCCCTGACACCGGACCGCGAGATCGACGTCCACTCGCTGCTCAGGCTGGTCGACCACCTGATCGACGGCGGGGTGTCGGGCCTGTTCGTGCTCGGGTCGACCTCCGAGGCCGCCTTCCTGACGGACCGGCAGCGGCGCCTGGTCGTCGAGACGGTGGCCCTGCACGTGGGCGGCCGGCTCCCGGTGCTGGCCGGGGTCATCGACATGACCACGCCCCGCGTGCTGGACCAGGTGTCACGGGCCGCGGCGGCCGGCGCGGACGCCGTCGTGGCCACCGCCCCCTTCTACGCGGCCACCCATCCGGCCGAACTCGCCCGCCACTTCCGCCTGATCGCCGCCGGCAGCCCCGTCCCCGTGATCGCCTACGACATCCCGGCCGCCGTGCACACCAAGCTCCCCGCCGACCTGGTCCTGAAGCTCGCCGCGGAGGGCGTGCTGGCCGGGCTGAAGGACTCCAGCGGCGACCTGGCGGGCTTCCGCGAGGTCGTCACCGGCGCCCGCGACCGCTCCGACATCTCCGGCTTCAGCGTGCTCACCGGCTCGGAGCTGTTCGTGGACGCGGCCCTGGAACTGGGCGCGGACGGGGCGGTGCCGGGACTGGCCAACGTCGACCCGCACGGCTACGTCCGCCTGGACCGCCTCTGCCGCGCCGGCGACCGGCACCGGGCCCGCGCCGAGCAGGAGCGGCTGTGCGCCCTGTACGGCATGGTCCGGGCCGGTGACCCGGACCGGATGGGCGGCAGTTCGTCGGCGCTCGGCGCCTTCAAGGCGGCCCTGCACCTGCGCGGCGTCATCGACTGCCCGGCGACGGCCCACCCGCAGGTACCGCTCACGCCGGACGAAGTGGCGCGAGTGGGCAAGTTCCTCGCGTCGGCGGGACTGCTCTAGGGTCTGAGTTCCGCCACCGGCAGCCTGCGGAACTCGATCGACTCGTACGGCCCCTTCAGCCCCGTCTCGTACAGCACGCCGACCGTGTCCGCGTCGACCTGCACCAGGTCGGAGTAGGCGGCCCGGCGCTCGGACAGCGTGAGCGCCTTGGTGAAGCCCGCCCCGCCGTCGGTGCTGCGCCACACCGCCATGGACTGCCGGGCCGTGGGCACGGACGGGCCGGAGAACAGCAGCGGCGCCCCGTCGCCGGCGAGCTGCAGGACGCTGCCCTGCACCACCGGCACCTCGTCGAGGGCGGACTGGATCGCGTACGGCCGGGTCAGGGTCTCGGCGCCGTCCTCGGACCAGCTGTCGAGACGGTTGCCGATGCCGCTGCCGTGCTGGTCGCGGGCGTTGAAGTAGAGGCGGCCGTCGGGCAGTTCGGTGGCCGTGGTCTCGTTGGCGTTGTGGAGTCCGTCGTAGTCACCGGCCACGAATCCGATGTGCCAGGTGGCGCCGCCGTCGTCACTGACGATCGCGTGGCCGCCGTAGTACCTGGGCTCCTGACCGGAGTCGGCGGAGCCGGGCGGCGGGGCCACCGAGTGGTTCGCGGGGATCACCAGGCGCCCGGCGTGCGGGCCGTGACGGAGGGCCACGGCGTGGCCGGGGCCGGTGGCGTACCAGCGCCAGTCGGGCCGCTTGACCTGCTCGGTGATCTCCTCGGGCGGGCTGAAGCTCTCCCCGTCGTCCCGGCTGCGCTGGACGAAGACCCGGCGGCCCTGCTGGGCCGTCACCTCGCCCCGCATGATCTGCCCCTCGGTCACCGTGCCGCCGTTGTACGACGTGACCAGCACGACCGCGCCGGTCCGCGGGTCCACCACCGGCGCCGGATTGCCGCGCGTGTCGCCGTCCCCGTACGCCACCACGGTCTGCGTGCCCCAGGTGCAGCCGCCGTCGGTGGAGCGGCGCAGCACGACGTCGATGTTCCCGGTGTCGCCCGCGCCGTCCCGGCGGCCCTCGGCGAAGGCCAGCAGGGTGCCGGCGGGCGTGGTGACGGTCGCCGGGATGCGGTAGGAGGCGTAGCCGCCCTGACCGGAGACGTAGGGCACGGAGGAGGTGCACTCGGCGGCAGCGGCGGCCGGGCCGGTCGTGGTGACCGGGGTGAGGAGTACCGCGGTGACGAGGAGAGTGCGGCTGAGCAGGGTCATCGAGCTCCCTTGACGGAATGCCGGTTGCTGACGGTCCGTCACAGGGTTCCCGGGGTCACCAGCCCCGACTCGTAGGCCACGATCACCAGCTGCGCCCGGTCCCGCGCCCCCAGCTTGCCCATGATCCGGCTGACGTGGGTCTTCGCGGTGAGCGGGCTGAGCCCCAACGCCTCGGCGATCTCGGTGTTGTTGAGCCCGCGCGCGACCAGCGCGAGCACCTCGCGCTCCCGCTCCGACAGGCCCTCCGGACCGCCCACCGACGGCGCCGAGGGGCTGCGCAGAAATCGCGCGATCAGCCGTGCGGTGGGCCCCGGCGACAGCAGCGCCTCCCCGGCGGCGACCGTGCGGATCGCGTCGAGGAGGTCGGCCGGGCGGGTGTCCTTCACCAGGAACCCGGAGGCCCCGGCGCGCAGCGCCTCCACGATGTGCTCGTCGGTGTCGTAGGTGGTGAGCACCAGGACCCGTACCCCGGCCAGGTCCTCGTCGGCGGCGATGAGCCGGGTCGCCTCGATGCCGTCGAGGTCGGGCATGCGGATGTCCATCACCACCAGGTCGGCGCGTTCGGCGCGGGCCAGCTCCACGGCCTCGCGGCCGGTCGCGGCCTGTCCGACGACCTCCATGTCCGGCGCGGACTCGACGAGCATGGCGAACGCGGCCCGGACCAGGGTCTGGTCGTCGGCGAGCAGGACGCGGACGGTCACGTGGCTCCTCCCAGCGGCAGTACGGCGGTGACGTGGAAGCCGCCCGGTGCGCGCGGCCCGGCGTCGAGTGTGCCGCCCACGCTGCGCGCCCGCTCGCGCATTCCGACCAGACCGAACCCGGGTGCCTTGCCACCCGGAGTCGGTCCGGCGCCGTCGTCGGTGACCGCCAGATGCAGGGCGCCGTCCCGCTCGTGCAGGTCTATGCGTACGGCCGGTTCGGGTCCCGCGTGCCGTACGGCGTTGGTGAGCGCCTCCTGCACGATGCGGTAGGCGGCGGCGCCGACAGCGGGGGGCGCCTGGTGGACCCGTACCGTCTGCTCCACCTTGGCGCCCGCGAGGCGGGCCGCCTCCACCAGGTCGGGCAGGCCGTCCAGGCCGGGCAGCGGGCCGCGCGCGTCCGGTCCGGGCTCGCGCAGCACCTCCAGCGTGGTGCGCAGTTCGCCGCGCGCGGTGCGGCAGGTCTCGGCGATGTCGTCGAGGGCCTTGGCGAGAGTCGCCCGGTCCAGCCGCTCGGGGTCGGCGTTCAGGACATGGGCGGCGACGGAGGTCTGCACGCCGATCAGGGTGATGCTGTGGGCGAGCAGATCGTGCAGGTCGCGGGCGATGCGCAGGCGTTCCTCGGCGACCCGGCGGCGGGCCTCCTCCTCGCGGGTGCGTTCGGCGCGTTCGGCTCGTTCGAAGACGGCGGCGATGTACTGGCGGTAGAAGCGGACGTCGATGCCGACGAAGATGACGGCGAAGACCCAGCCGTAGATGCGCAGCAGTTCGGCGGCCTCCTTGCCGCCGTTGATGGTGAGCATCGCGGTCATCGACAGGAAGAGTCCACTGCCGGCCACCAGGATCGTGCGCAGGGCGCGCTGGGTGACGGTGACCGTGTACAGCGCGATGAACGAGGCGGGGACGGGCGCGGTGTGGTTGTTGTCGAGGCCGTGGTACGGCAGGACGAGCGCCACCACCGCCACGAACACCAGCAGCGGTCGGCGCCGCCGCCACAGCAGCGGCACATGCGCGCCGACGAGGAGGGCCCAGCCGACCGCGTCGGGCCGCCGGCCGGCGTCGGTGATCGTGCCCAGGAACACGGCGAGGACGAGCGCCGCCACCGCGAGCAGGGCGTCGTTGCGGGCGCCGTGCGGGGCGGTGGTCGGGTCGCGGTTGATGGCGGCCATGATCCGCTCCCCTGTTCGGGGGCGGGCCGCGGGGCTGGTGGGCTGCACGGGGTCATCCTCCGCTGGAAGGCGCCCCTCCGGGAGGGAGGGGCGCCGATCGGTCAGTGGGTGGCCGCGGTGACCCGTTCCGGTTCCATCGGCGGTACGACGTGTTCCGGCGCCTTGGACAGGGCGCCCGGCCACCACACCTTGCGGCCCAGGACGACGCTGGCGCTGGTCACCAGGTAGGTGCGGACCAGGAAGGTGTCCAGCAGCACCCCGACCGCGATGACGAAGCCGAGCTCGACGAGCTGGACCATGGGCATGTTGGTCAGCACCGCGAAGGTGGCGGCGAGGACCAGGCCGGCGGAGGCGATCACCCCGCCGGTGGTGCGCAGCGCGGTGAGGGCGGCGCTGTCCGGTTCGGCGCCGCGCAGGGACTCCTCGCGCATCCGGTGCATCAGGAAGATGCCGTAGTCGACGCCGAGGGCGACCAGGAAGACGAAGGAGAGCAGTCCGAGCCCGGGGTCGGTGCCCTCGAAGCCGAACAGCGGCCCGAAGACGAGCCCGCCGATACCGAGGGCGGCGCCCCAGACGGCGACCACCGCGGAGACCAGGATCAGCGGGGCGACGACCGAGCGGAGCAGGGCGATCAGGATGAGCAGTACCGACACCAGCACGATCGGCACGACGATCGTCCGGTCGCGGGCGTTGGTGTCCTTCAGGTCCAGCTGCTCGGCGCTCGGCCCGCCGACGTAGGAGCCGTCGAGCCGGTCCCGCAGGTCCTTGATGGTGTCCGTCTCCCCCGCGCTCTGCGGCGGTGCGACGGCCAGCACGGAGATCTCGGTCCAGCCGTCCCCGGTGCGCCCGGTCTCGGCGCTGTCGACGCCGCGGGTGTCGCGGATCTCGGCGAGGGCGTCCTCGACGCGGCCGGCCGGGGTGATGACCGTGATGGGCTGGGTGCTGCGCTCGGGGTAGGCGGCGGCGAGGGTCTCCATCGCGGCGATGGCGTCGGGCTTGCTGGTGAAGGAGTCCTCCTGCTTGAGGCTGCCGGGCAGGTTGAAGGTGCCGAGCGCCAGCGCGCCGAGCAGCACACCGCCGCCGAGGAGGACGGCGACGGGACGGCGTCCGGCGGAGCTGCCCATCGCGGAGAACAGCGACCGGCGTGCCTTCGGGACGGAGCCGTGGCGCGGGATCAGCGGCCAGAACACACGCCGCCCGAGCAGGACGAGCACGGTCGGCAGCAGGGTCAGCATCGCGGCCAGCGCGCACAGCACACCGACGGTGCCCAGCGGGCCCATGCCCCGGCTGGAGTTGAGGTCGGCGGCGAGCAGGCACAGCAGCCCGGCGGCCACGGTCCCGGAGGAGGCGAGCACGGCCGGACCGCAGCCCTTGAGGGCGGCGACCATGGCGTCGTACGGGCGCTCGATGCGGCGCAGTTCCTCGCGGTAGCGCGAGACCAGCAGCAGCGCGTAGTCGGTGCCGGCGCCGAAGACGAGGATCGTCATGATCCCGGAGCCCTGGCCGGAGATCGACGTGCCGAACCACTCGTGGAGCCCGTAGGCGACGCCCATGGAGAGATAGTTGGCGGCGCCGGCCACGACGAGCGGCACCAGCCACAGGAACGGGCTGCGGTAGATGAGGATCAGCAACAGGGCCACAACAGACACGGTCGTATACAGCAGCGGCCCGTCGAGCGACTGGTACACCTCGGCGGCGTCGGTGGCCAGAGCCCCCTCCCCACCCACCTCGACACGCAACCCGTCCCCGCCCTTGGCGACCTCCCGCACGGCGTTGACGAGCTCGTCCCGGGCGTCCTCGTCAGTCCCCGGCTCATTGCTGGCCACCGGGTACATCAGCGTGGTGCCGTCCTCGGACGGTACGCCCTCGGGCTCGGCGGCCAGCCGGTGCGCTCCGGCGATCTCCCCGATCTGCCCGGCGGCGAGGGCGCGGTCGGCCTCCGTCAGCCCGCCGGCCCGGTGATAGACCACGACCATCTGCGTGGTCTCACCCCCGGGCAACTCGTCCTGGATCTTGGCGACCTGGGTGGAGTCGGCACTGGCGGGCAGGTAGTCCACCGCCCGGTCGCGCTGCGCGTCGGCGAGCTTGGAGGCGAACGGCGAGGCGATCGCCAGCACGACGACCCACAGCCCGAGCACCACCCAGGGCACGGCCCGCCGCCCCCGATCAGAAGTCCTACCGGCCCCCATGAGCGGGCCTCCCTCCGTTACGTGTCGTCCGGTTCGGGTTCCAGACTTCCGGGGGGAGGGGGCGTATTCGTCCGGCGGCAGGGCGAGTTGGGCGATACTTCCAGGGGTGGCACAGGGGGTGCTTTACTCCCGCGGGAGTACCGGTGCGTACGCGGGAGAGCGTGCTCACGGAAGACGGGCCGGGACCTCCACCGCGGTGGGTACGAAGGGGCACGTGTGACAGGGCGCGAACTGGACGCGGTCGAGCTGGAACTCATCGCGAGAATCGTGGAGGTACTGGAGGAGCCCTCCGGCGGGCTGATGGACGACGCGGCGCGCAGATTCTGGCGGGACCGGATGAACCGCCAGGTCGAAGGACTGCCCCAGGACACCTATCCGAGCCCCCGTCTGGTCTTCCTCAGCGTCGTCACCGCCTGTGCCGAACGGGACCGCGGGCTGGAGCCGCTGATCGACGTGACCCAGTTCGTCGCCCCCGCGCTGGAACGGCTCTTACGGCCGCTGATCGACGAGTGGCGGGCCTACCAGGTCTACCGGGGCCACGACTGGGTCCCGCTGCGCAAGGCCCTTCAGCAGTCGACGGATCCGACGGACCTGGCGGAGCTGTTCGCCGCCGCCTCCCAGGGCCGACGGCGCCTGCCGGAGCACTGCAGGACGCCCTGGGAGGCGTTCTTGAACCTCGCGGACCTCAACACCCCACCGGACGGCCCCCCGCCGAGCATCGCCTTCCTCCACCGGCTCGCCCGGTCCCCGGACCTGGACCCGGCGGCGGCGGACGCCCTCCGCACCTGGAACGCCCAGCTCCCCGACGAATGGCAGCTGCCCGCCCTGCCTCCGGCGCAGGAGACGACCGCCCTCCCCGCCCCGGAGTCCCTGGAGAAGCCCTCGCCGGACGAACCCCGGCCCCCGATCCGCGTCTACATCAGCATCGCCCCCGACCACGCCCCGCAGCGCCGCCGCACACCGCGCTACCGCGTGGCCGCCGCCGTGAAGTTCGCGGACTCGCCCGCCCTGCAACGCGAACCGGAGACCGAATCGCAGGAGCCGGTCACCCGTGACCGGCTCAGGACCCGGGTCGCCGAGCTGCTCAGCCGGGTGGCGGCGGCGTGCCACGACCGCTCCGACCCGATCGCGCTGGAGTTCTTCCTGCCCGTGGAACTCCTCGACGAACCGGTCGAATGGTGGGACAGGGACCCGGCACGCGGCTTCGCCAACCCGCTGCTGTACGCCTACCGGGTGACCCTGCACAGCCTCGAACGCGTCCAGCGCCCGGAGTTCCACCGCGCCTGGCGGGAACGCCACGCCCGCTGGACGCGGCAGCAGATGAACAACGGCGGCTCTCCCCACGGACCGGGGCGTGTGCACGTGTGCCCCCAGGACCCCGCCGTCACCGGCGCCCAGCATCTGAGCCGGCTGGACGCAGTGGTCGGCCGTGACGAGGATGTGGTGGCCATGGTGATGTGCGAAGTCCCGTGGAAGAAGGACACCTTGGGCGGCCAGGAGGTGAACCTCGCGCTGGAGCACGGGGTCTTCGTGTGGATCTACCACCGCGCCGAGGGGCCACCGCCGGAGTGGCGGAGCGCGCTGGAGGACGCCATGGGCGAAGTGGGACTGGCCGGACTCCCCGAGCACGCCCATCAGTGGAAGACAGACACCGACACGGACAGACCCGGCGCACATGATCCAGCGGTGGTCCGCTCGCTGGTCGTGCTGTGGGACGACCCCGAGCAGTTGCTCGACGGCGGCCCGGCCGCGCCTGCCGCGTTCGTAGGGGGGATCTCATGAGCGGCACCGAACCGGCCCTGTACCAGGGCACGGGTGTCCAGGAGCCGCAGGCTCCCTACACGGAAAGGGAGTGGCCCGCCGGGCCGCCCTGGCGCACCTTCGACACCGAGCCGAGCATGCCGGAGCCGCCGGACGACAGGGAGGCGGACCGCAGGCTCGGCCCCGGCTCGATCCGGCGGACCCCGCCGCCGGACGAAGTGCGCATGGTCAACGCGGCCCTGCTGCTGCGCCGCCCGCTGCTGGTGACCGGGCGCCCCGGTGTCGGCAAGTCCGGCCTCGCCTACCGCATCGCCCGGGAACTGCGGCTGGGGCGGGTGCTGCACTGGCCCATCACCAGCCGCACGACCCTGACGTCGGGCCTGTACGAGTACGACGCCATCGGCAGGGCCCAGGCGGCGCACGAGGACGGGAACACGGACGGGGTCGGCTCCTACGTACAACTCGGCCCGCTGGGCACCGCCCTGCTGCCCTACCGACTGCCGCGGGTGCTGCTCATCGACGAGCTCGACAAATGCGACATGGACCTGCCCAACGACCTGCTGACCGTGTTCGAGGACGGCCGCTACAGCATCCCGCCCCTGGTCCGGACGAAGCGGCTCGAACCTCGCGCGCAGGTCCACACGGCGGATCCGGGCGGCACCGCCGAGATCGAGGAGGGCGAGGTCCGCTGCCACGCCTTCCCCGTGGTCGTGATGACCTCGAACGGCGAGCGGGAGTTCCCCGAGGCGTTCATGCGCCGCTGTCTGCGACTGGAGGTGCGCGACCCCGGCGCGGAGGCGCTCGGGCAAATGGTCGGCGCCCACTTCGGCGACCGGCTGGGCGCCCGCCAGCAGCAGCTGATCGAGGACTTCCTGCGCCGCAGGGAAGAGGTCGGCGGGCTCGCTGCCGATCAACTCCTCAACGCCGTCCACCTGGTGACGTCGGGTCATCAGGCCGGGCCGCCCGATGACTGGGAGGAACTTCTCACCGCCATCTGGCATCCACTGGGCGACGAAGGGGCGGGTCAGGCGTGACGTCCGGCGGCGGCGACGGGCTCCATCCGCGGGAGATCGCGGACGCCCTGTGGCTGGCGAGCGAACACGCCTGGCTGGTCGGGGCGGTGGACGAAACCGGCACCGCCCCGGCCGACGGGACTCCGGCCCCGGCACCCGAACTCCACGTGCGCGCGGCCACTCCCGCACCCACCGCCGACGAGCCCACCCCACTCCCCGAGCCGCACCCGCTCCCGGCCGCCATTCCCGCGGCCCTCCCCACGCAAGCGGCACGGCACCGACCGGCCCCGGCACCGGCCCCGCGCGCCCTCACCGCACCGCCACAACCCCCACCGGGCGACCGCTCCCTGGGCCGGGCGCTGCGCCCCTTCCGTACGTCCGTGTCCTCGGCCCATGCCACGGAGCTGGACGAGGAGGCGACGGCCGACCTGATCGCGGTGGCCCCGTACCTGCCGCCCGTGCTCCGGCCGGCAGCGGAGCGGCGCTGGCGGGCCGTGCTGGTGGTGGACACCGCCCCGCGCATGGCGCTGTGGCGGCACACGGTGTCGCGGATCGCCCGGGTGCTGCGCGGCTACGGCGGCTTCCGGGACGTCACCGAACTGACCCTGGACACCGGCCGCTGCGAACAGGCCACCACCCGTCCCGTACCGCCGCGCGCGCTCGTCGATCCCACCGGCCGGTCGGTGATCCTCGTACTGACCGACGGCGTGGCCCCCGCCTGGCGTTCCGGCGCCGCCCAGCGGCTGCTTGCCCGGTGGGGCCGGGGCCAGCCGGTGGCGGTGCTGCACATGCTGCCCCAGCGCCTGTGGCACCGCACAGGACTGCATCCCTCGCGGATCGGCCTGCGCGCGTCGGGGCCGTGGACAGCGGCGGGCCCGCCCTCGTGGGAACCCGCCGAGGCCGTCTCCGCGTTATTGGGCTTCAGGGCCGGCTGGGGTGCGGCCGTCCCCGTGCCGGTACTGGAGGCGCGCCCGGAGTGGCTGGAGCCCTGGGCCCGGTTCATGGGCGGCGACGGGCCCCGTGAACTGGAGTTGGCCGCCGTACTCACCACGGCGCAAGCGCGGCCGGAGCCGCCGCCTGCACCGGTCCGGACACATGACCCCGCCGAAAGCGTCGCGAGGTTCCGCGGCAGCGCGACTCCCGAGGCGTTCGAGCTGGCCGTCCGGCTGGCCGCCGCCCCGCTCGATCTGGCCACCATGACCGAGGTCCAGCACCGCACCCTGCCCCGCTCGGGCACCGAGCATCTGGCGGAGGTGCTGCTCGGCGACAGCCTGTTCTCCCTCCAACCCGACCGGCCCACCGGTGAATTGTCCTTCGTCCTGGACGATGGTGTCCGCCGGGAGTTGCTGGCCTACGGTTCACGGACCGCCACGGAGCGAGTGATCACCCACGTGGCAGCGCTGATCGCGCCGAAGAGCGCGGCGGCCCGGAATCTGCTGTTCTACCTCCGGGAGGGAACGACCACCGTCGTACCTGCCGAGGGCGAGGACCGCACCTTCAGGACCATCGAACGCGTGGTACTGCACGCCCTGAGCGGCCCGCACGTGCGCCGGGCGCACCAACTCGACGAGCTGGAGACGAACGACATGGCAATGACTGCGCTTCCCGGACCGGAGCCACGGCCCGTCGAGCGTGGACCGCGTCCGGTCGCCGGGCCCACGGTCTGGGGGAACGTGCCGCCCCGCAACGCCGCCTTCACCGGCCGCGAGCAGCTGCTGGACCAGCTCCGGGAGTCCCTGTCCTACGGGCCGGCGGCCGTACTGCCGCACGCCCTGCACGGCATGGGCGGCGTCGGCAAGTCCCAGCTGGCGGTGGAATACGTCTACCGCTTCGGCCCGGAGTACGACTTGGTGTGGTGGATCAACGCCGAGCATCCGGGCCGGATCCGGGACGCCTTCGTGGAGCTGGCAGGGCGCCTGGGGCACTCGGGGCCCTCCTCCGCAGCGGTACCCGCCGTTCTGGACGCACTGCGCTCGGGCCATCCGTACGCCCGTTGGCTCCTGGTCTTCGACAACGCCGACAGCCCGGAGGCGGTGCAGGAGTTCATCCCGAGCAGGTTCGAGGGCGGTCCCGGGGGCGCGGTGATCGTGACCTCCCGCAACCCGCAGTGGAACGCCCTGGCCCGCACGATCGAGGTCGGGGTGTTCGAGCGGCGGGAGAGCGTGGCACTGCTCCGGCGCCGCACCCCCGACATCACCGACGACGAGGCCGAACTGCTCGCCGAGACGCTGGGCGACCTTCCGCTGGCCGTGGAACAGGCGTCGGCGTGGCGGGCCGAGACGGGGATGCCCCCCAAGGAGTACGTCCGGCTGTTCGAGGTCACCGCCGCGGAACTGATGGCCTCGTCCCCTCCGGCGCAGTACGGGGGCTCGATCGCGAAGGCGTGGGGTGTCTCGCTGGACAAGCTTCAGGAGCGGGACCCGGGCGCCCTCCAACTCCTGCAGATCTGCTCGTGCTTCGCACCGGAGCCCATCCCCCGTTCGTTCTTCGACGAGCCGTTGGGAGAGGTCGTCGCACCGGAGCTGGGCGGAGTCGTCGGCGATTCCCTCCGGTTCGCCCGTGCCGTCCGGGAGATCAACCGCTATTCCCTGGCCCGGATCGACCACGCGGCCAACACCATCCAGCTGCACCGGTTGGTCCAGTCCGCCCTCCGGTCCCGGATGAGCGACGAGGAGGGCCGATGCTTCCGGCACGGCGCCCATCTGCTGCTCGCCCGTAATCTGCCGGGCGACCCGGGCGACCCCCGTCACTGGCCGGCCTACGCCGCGCTGTATCCGCATGTCCTCGCCTCCCGCGCGGTCGAGTCCGACGCTCCCTCGGTGCGCGAGCTCGTGCGGTCGGTCGTCGAGTGGCTGGTCCAGGCCGGGAACCACGGCACGGCGGTCTCCCTCGCCCAGCAGGTCCACGGCGACTGGCTGGCGAGGTTCGGCGAGGACGACGTACTGACCCGGGTGATGGGCCGGCACCTGCGCCAGGCCCTGTGGCACACGGGACGCTACGACGAGGCGGCGCAGCTCGGAGAGCGCCTGGTGGCCCAGTGGGAGGCGGACGACCGCGAGCCCGATGACGAGGAGCTGCTCAGGGCCAAGGCGCAGACCTGCGACGACCTCAGGGCACGCGGCGACTTCCGCGGTGCCCTGGAGCTGGCCCGCGACATCGAGTCCCGTGCCCGGCGAGACCTCGGCCCTGACGCCTCCCTTGCCCTGGAGTGCGCGGCGAACCTCGCGGTGTGCCTGCGCGCCAACGGGAACCTGTCCAGGGCACTGGAGCTGGACGAGGACACGTTCAGGCGACGTGCTTGGGCGTTCGGCTCCGACGCCCCCCTCGCCCTGTCCTCCCGTGCGGCGGTGGCCCAGGGCCTCCAGGAGCTGGGCCGCTACCGGGAGGCGATGGTGCTCACGGACGAGGTGGCGGCACAGACCCGGGAGCTGTACGGGGCGACGCATCCGACGACGCTGCGGCTCGTCGTGCAGGGGGCCGTCGCCCGGCGCCGGGCCGGCTACCCGAGGGAGGCGGTGGAGGCGACCGCCTTCGCCCTCGCCACTCTGACCGGGATGTTCGGCGAGCGGTCCCCCGACGCCTTGCACGCGGCCCTCACCCAGTCCATCGACCTGTGGCACAACGGATACTTCCATGAGGCCGTTGAGCTCGCCGGACGGACCTACCACTTGTACACGCGGGTCATGGGGGCGCGACATCCGCTGACCCTGGCCGCCGAGGCCGACCTCGCCGTGACTCTGCGGTTGTCGGGTCGATTCGACGACGCCCGCCGACGGGAGGAGGCCGTGTACGCAGAGTGCAGGGATGTGCTCGGCGACTCCCATCCCTGGACCCTCTTCGCCGCGATGAACCTCGCCACCAGCCTGTACGAGTCGGCTGATCCGAGCGGCGCGCACGCCCTGGACGCCTGGGCCTTCGGCCCGATGCCGGACGTACTCGGCGAGTCGCACCCCATGACGCTCGTCCTGCGGGCGCACCTCGCACTGGATCTGCGCGCCCTCGGCGACCGCAGGCACTCGTCCGCGGAGCTCCATCCGCAGGCCGTCAGCCGACTGCGGAAGGTCCTCGGCCCGCGCCACCCCGTCTGCCTGGACGTCGAGGCCGGACGCCGCGTCAAGGTCGCCATCGACCCCATGCCGCTATGACTCCGGCGTGAACCACTCCGGGTACTCCCCCAGCACGGCTTCGAGGTCCCCGAGCGCCGTCGTGCCCGCGTCCAGGTGGGAAACGGCCCGCCACAGATGGCCGAGGCCGTTCTCGAACAGGACGCAGACGCCGATCAGTTCCAGGATCTCGATCCGTGCGACCGGGTTGCGGGGCACGGAGGAGGCGATCGCCGACGGCAGCCGGGCGATCACCGCCGCCCGGGTCCCGGGGTCCTGCATGACCGGCACCGCGTACAGCGCCTCGTACAGCCGTTTCTCGTCCTCCAGGTCCGGTCGGCGCCGCCCCCCCCCGCGCCTGGCCTCGATGCGGATGCTGTCCCCCTCACCCTCGATCCACAGCGTCGTCGGCGCGCCGCCCCTGGCTCCCTTGAACCGCTCGCGCAGGGCGGCGGCCAGCCGGTCGGTGTCGTCCCGCAACTCCGGCTGCTCCCGCAGCAGTTCGAGCACCGAGCGGCTGAACAGTCCGGAGGCCTCCCGAACGTCCGCGCTTGTCACCGCTCGGCGCTGGACGGCGGTCCCGCCCGGCCCGCACGCGAACAGCACCCGTTGCCCCGGCACGCTGCGCAGCCTCGCGCGCGGCACCGGATCGGGCGGCAGCTCGTACGCGGTGGCCGTCTCGACGAAGGTCTGGCAGGCGTCCGCCACCCACAGCTGCCGGGGATGGGAGGGCGCGAGGTCGGAGCGGAAGGCGGCGAGGGCTGCGTCGAGGTCGAGGCAGCGCACGTCGATGTCCCGCGCGTCGGCGTACAGGAGCCGCCGGTGCCCGGCGCCGTCCACCAGCCCGTGCCCCGACCAGGCGACGAAGAGGCCGTCGCTCGCCGTCGGCCCCACCTCGTGGAAGAGCACATCGTGCACGATGTCACGGGTCGCGGGGCGCCACTCCACCCCGGCACCCGCGAGCAGGCCCTCGCCCTCCGGCAGCGGGGAGGCCAGCACGGTGATCGCCTCCGCCGCGCATCCCTGCCCGAGCAGCCATTCCCGGTAGGCCAGCAGATCCCGTACGGGCCCGTCGAGCTCCCACCCCGTCCCGTACGTCTCGACCGCCACCAGTACCGCTCGGCCGCGCGACAGCGCCCCCTGTGCCGTGTCCATGGAGGGAGTCTGCCGGAGAGCCGCCCTGCGCGCGGGACTACGACAAAGTGCCCGCGTGATTACGACGGCGTCCGGGCCGCCGCCAGTAGCCGGGTCACGTCGTCGGCGCAGATCGTCAGGGCCGCGCCCACCGTGGCGAGGACCTCGCGCTCGGCCGGGGTGTAGGGCCCGTCCGCGAGGGCGATGCGGGCGCCCTGGAGGAGGATCGACTCGCGGCCGGCGGGGGCCAGGTGCGGGGCGAGGGGGTCCAGGGCCTCGTGGAGCTCTATGGCCAGGCCCGCGCCGCAGGGTTCGCCCAGGACCCGGCCGGTGTCGGCGGCGAGGGCCTCGACGAGGGCGTCGAGCTGTTCCTCGGTGCAGTCCTCGAAGCCGGCCGCGCGGACCGCAGCGGCGGCGGTCTCCAGGGACGTACGGGCGCAGCAGCCGCCCGCGGCGAGGACCGCGAGGGCGACGGTGTGCACGGCGTCGCGCAGCATCGCGGAGAAGCGGGTGGTGGTGGGGTGGTCCAGCACATCGGTGCCGAAGTGGCGGCGGCAGGCCGCGCACTCGACCACGGGTCCGGTCTCGCCGCGCGGCAGCACCGGGACGCCGAGCAGGGTGAAGCGGCGGCGTCCGGTCAGCCGCTGGTAGTTGCGGTCACCGCCGCAGCCGGGGCAGAAGAACTCGCCGTCCCCGACCGGCGTCCAGGCCGTACGGGTGCCCAGGATGCGGGCAGGCCACGTGGCACGGCCGTTTCGTCCCCGTCCTGGCAGCACGTCGCACCTCCGCGAAACCTCGCGGCAACGTCGCCGCGCCCCGTGATGTTAGCCACATCCCACGGCCCGAGTCAGCACCTTGGACGAGACCTTTCCGTGACCTGGGGTGAGATTGGCCGGTATATGTCGGGTACGGGAACCGGCGTGAACGGCGCGGGGGCCGTGCGCCGGGCCGCGATACGAGCGCGACCGGCGCACGGCCCCCGGAGGAACCCCAGGCGTCTCCCGGTTACCGGGCGGCGCGGTTCACGGCGGAGACGACCGCCTTCAGCGAGGCACGTGTGGTGTTGGCGTCGATGCCGATGCCCCACAGGACCTTGCCGTCGATCGCGCACTCGATGTAGGAGGCGGCCTGCGCGGAGGCGCCCTCGCTCATCGTGTGCTCCTGGTAGTCCAGCAGGCGTACGTCGATGCCGATGGACTGCAGGGCGTCGAAGAAGGCCGAGATCGGACCGTTGCCGGAACCGGTCAGCACGGTGTCGACACCGTCGACGGTGGCCTCCACCTTCAGCGTGTCCACGCCGTCGGTGTCGGTGGTGGACTGGCCGTTGCGGACCTGGATGCGGCCCCACGGGTTGTCCGGGTTCGGCAGGTACTCGTCCTGGAAGACCGCCCAGATGTCGGCGCCGGTGACCTCGCCGCCCTCGGCGTCCGTCTTCGCCTGGATGATCCTGGAGAACTCGATCTGCATCCGGCGCGGCAGGTCCAGCTTGTGGTCGTTCTTCAGGACGTAGGCGATACCGCCCTTGCCGGACTGCGAGTTGACGCGGATGACCGCCTCATAGGAGCGGCCGACGTCCTTCGGGTCGATCGGCAGGTACGGCACCGCCCACTCGATGTCGTCGACGGTGACGCCCTTGGCCCTGGCGTCGGCCTCCATGGCGTCGAAGCCCTTCTTGATGGCGTCCTGGTGGGAGCCGGAGAAGGACGTGTAGACCAGGTCGCCCACGTACGGGTGGCGCGGGTGGACCTCCATCTGGTTGCAGTACTCCCACACGCGACGGATCTCGTCGATGTCGGAGAAGTCGATCTGCGGGTCGACGCCCTGCGAGAACAGGTTCATGCCCAGGGTGACCAGGTCGACGTTGCCGGTGCGCTCGCCCTGCCCGAACAGACAGCCCTCGACGCGGTCGGCGCCGGCCATCAGCGCCAGCTCGGCGGCGGCGACGGCCGTACCGCGGTCGTTGTGCGGGTGGACCGACAGGCAGACGTACTCGCGGCGGGACAGGTTGCGGCCCATCCACTCGAAGCGGTCGGCGTGGGTGGAGGGCGTGGAGCGCTCGACGGTGGCGGGCAGGTTCAGGATGATCTCGCGGCCCGGGCCGGGCTGGTAGACGTCCATCACCGCCTCGCAGACCTCCAGCGCGAAGTCCAGCTCGGTGTCGGTGAAGATCTCGGGGCTGTACTGGTAGCCGAACTCGGTCTCCGGGTCCAGCAGCTTCTCGGCGTACTCCATCACCAGGCGGGTGCCGTCGACGGCGATCTGCTTGATGTCGTCCTTGGAGCCGCGGAAGACGACCCGGCGGAAGACCGGGGCGGTGGCGTTGTACAGGTGGACGGTGGCCCGCTTGGCGCCCTTCAGGGACTCCACCGTGCGCTCGATCAGGTCCTCGCGGGCCTGGGTCAGTACGGAGATGGTGACGTCGTCGGGGATGGCACCGGGCTCTTCGATGATCGACCGTACGAAATCGAAGTCCGTCTGGCCCGAGGCCGGGAAGCCGACCTCGATCTCCTTGTAGCCCATCTTCACCAGCTGGTCGAACATCCGGCGCTTGCGCTCGGGCGACATGGGGTCGATCAGGGCCTGGTTGCCGTCGCGCAGGTCGGTGGAGAGCCAGCGGGGGGCGACGGTGATCCGCTTGTCCGGCCACGTGCGGTCGGGGATGTCGACCTGCTCGTAGCGGCCGTACTTGTGGATCGGCATGGAACTGGGCTGCTGGCGGTTCGCCATGATTGCGGGGCTCCTCAAGGTGTCCGGAAGGACGGCCGACGACGCAACACCAAGCACCGCGGGGAGGGAGTCGACCTGGACTACAGGCCCTCGCCGCGGCAGCTAAGAAGAAGCAGCCCGAAAAGCATGATGCGCAGCATGCTAGCCGAGCCGCCCGCGATGCGACGGTGCGTATCAGTATGCGGGACCGCACGGACCAATGGGACAAAAAGTGCGCTATACCACCTTGCACACGCGAAGACGGTTCGTTGTCGGCACATTTCACCAATCATGGTTGCGGGTAGTGACAGCGGTATAACGCAGTGCAATGGTGCCGGGCATGACGAACCACGGGGGCCATGAGCCCGTCTTCTGCACTGTCGTACCGCCGCATGTCCTCGACAAGCTGGCCCAGGCCGAGGACCCCGCGCTCGCCCGGCCCGCCCGCCGGACCCTCCAGCGCGACGCCTACGAGCGCACCCACCGCCGGCTGACCACCGTGCTCGGAGCGCCCGCCGTCGCCCTCGCGCCCGACGCCGAGCCGGACAAGCCGAACCGCACCGTCTACGACGCCCGGCACGGCACCGAGTTGCCCGGCACCAAGGTCCGCGGGGAGGGCGACGAGCCCGGCAAGGACGCCACCGTCAACCGCGCCTACGCGGGCCTCGGCGCCACCTTCGAGCTGTTCCTGACGGCGTTCGAGCGCAACTCCATCGACGGCAACGGACTGCCGCTGGACGCCACCGTCCACTACGAGGAGGACTACAACAACGCCTTCTGGAACGGCGAGCAGATGGTGTTCGGCGACGGGGACGGGGAGATCTTCCTCGACTTCACCATCCCCATCGACGTCATCGGCCACGAACTCGCCCACGGCGTCACGCAGTACACCGCCAACCTGACCTACTTCGGCCAGCCCGGCGCGCTCAACGAGTCACTGTCGGACGTCTTCGGCTCGCTCATCAAGCAGTACACGCTCGGCCAGACCGCCGCCGAGGCCGACTGGCTGATCGGCGCCGGACTGCTCGCGCCGCGGGTCACCGGCAAGGCGCTGCGCTCGATGAAGGAGCCGGGCACGGCGTACGACGACGACGTCCTCGGCAAGGACCCGCAGCCCGCCACGATGGACGACTACGTCCGCACCGGCCGCGACAACGGCGGCGTGCACATCAACTCCGGTATCCCCAACCACGCCTTCTACCTCGTGGCCACCGCCCTCGGCGGCCACGCCTGGGAGCGCGCCGGACAGATCTGGTACGACGTGCTCATCGGCGGCGAGTTGAAGTCGCAGGCCCTGTTCACCGACTTCGCCACGCTCACCGTCTCCGCCGCGAAAGCGCGTTACGGCGACGGCAGCGACGAGTTCCAGGCCGTGCAGAAGGCCTGGGAGCAGGTCGGGGTGCGCACCCTGTGAATCCGTACTAGACAGATCCCATGCGTATTCAGGTGAGGCGCACGGGCGGATTCGCGGGCATCGAGCGGCAGGCCGAGGTGGACACCTCGGGCCGCCCCGACGCGTCCGAGTGGCACGCCCTGGCCCAGAAGGCGCTCGCCGCGGGCCGGGGCACGCCGCCGGTGGGGGTGCCCGACGGGTTCAGCTACCGGATCACGGTGGACGGGAAGACGGTGTACTGCGCCGACCCGCGACTGACCGAGGAGCAGCGCAAGCTGATCAGCAGGGTGCTCAAGGAAGGCGCGTAACCGCCTGTTCACGCCGGGCCGTTGACTTCCCTTACCGACGGTAAGGATGATCCGGCCCATGGCGACTCAAGAGCATCCGATACCCCGGTTCCCGGACGGTTTCCTGTGGGGCGTGTCGACCTCCGCCCATCAGATCGAGGGCGCGGCCGAGCTGCGCGAGCGGTCGGTGTGGGACGAGTTCACGGACACCCCGGGGCGGGTGAAGGACGGCTCGACGGCGGCGGTGGCCTGCGACCACTACCACCGCTACCGCGAGGACGTGGCCCTGCTGGCGGACCTCGGGGTGGGGGCGTACCGCTTCTCGGTGTCCTGGCCGCGGGTCAACTCCCCCGGCGGACTCGACTTCTACGACCGGCTGGTGGACGAACTGTGCGCGGCGGGCGTCCGCCCGGTGCCGACGCTCTTCCACTGGGACCTGCCGGCCGGCCTGGACTGGCTGGAGCGGGACACCGCGTCCCGGTTCGCCGAGCACGTCTCCCGGGTCGCCGAACGCCTCGGGGACCGGGTGCACAAGTGGATCACCCTCAACGAGCCCGCCGAGCACACCCTGCTGGGCCACGCCCTCGGCGTCCACGCGCCGGGCAAGCAGCTCCTGTTCGACGCACTGCCGGTGGCCCACCACCAACTGCTCGCGCACGGCCTCGCGGTGCGGGCTCTGCGCGCGGCCGGGGTCACGGACATCGGCATCGCCAACTCCCACGGCCCGACCTGGCCGGCGTCGCGCGAGCAGGCGGACGTGGAGGCGGCGGACTTCTACGACGTCCTGCTCAACCGCCTCTTCGCGGACCCGGTCCTGCTCGGCGAATACCCAGCGGGGCTCGGCGAGTTGATGCCGGGCGGCGACGTGGAGGCGGACCTGAAGGTGATCGCCGAACCGCTCGACTGGTACGGCGTCAACTACTACGCCCCGACCAAGGTGGGCGCGCCGCAGGGCGCCGAGATCGAGTTCGGCGGCGTCTCCATGCCGGCGGACCTCCCCTTCTCCGTACGGGAGATCACGGACGTACCGCTGACGGACTTCGGCTGGCCGGTGGTGCCGGAGGCGCTGACGGAACTGCTGACCGGCTTCGGCGAGCGCTACGGCGACCGGCTCCCGCCCGTGATCATCACGGAGAACGGCTGCTCGTACGAGGGCGTCGACGACCAGCAGCGCATCGCCTTCCTCGACGGCCACGTCCGGGCCGTGCACCGGGCGCTGGAGTCGGGGGTGGACGTCCGCGGCTACTTCGTCTGGTCGCTGCTGGACAACTTCGAGTGGGCCGAGGGCTACGCCCGCCGCTTCGGCTTGGTCCACGTCGACTACGCCACGCAGAAGCGGACCCCGAAGGCCTCGTACCACTGGTACCGGGAGGTGCTGCGGTCGCAGGGGTGACGGTACGGGCACGGTCGGTACCCGGTCCCGGGGGGCTCCTGGTACCCCCGGGAAAAGTCCTACGAGGTTGTCAGCCCCCCGGCGTACTCTGGAAGCGCCAGGTCGCCCAGGGGGCGGACGGACCGTTTCGAGGAGGACGAGCAAGGCCACAGAGCCGGCCCATGACTCAGACACCCACAGATCGCACACCCGCGCAGGGGCAGGCGAGAGCACAGTTCACCGTCCCCGCCCAGCACCCCATGGTGACCGTGCTGGGGTCCGGCGACTCCCTCCTGCGTGTGATCGAGAAGGCCTTCCCGGCGGTCGACATCCATGTCCGGGGCAATGAGATCAGCGCGGTCGGCAAGGACGTCGAGGTCGCCCTTGTCCAGCGCCTGTTCGACGAGATGATGCTGGTGCTCCGCACCGGGCAGCCGATGACGGAGGACGCAGTGGAACGCTCGATCGCCATGCTCCGGGCGAGCGAGAACGGCGAGGGGGCGCCCGAGACCCCGGCCGAGGTGCTCACCCAGAACATCCTCTCCTCGCGCGGACGCACGATCCGCCCGAAGACCCTCAACCAGAAGCGGTACGTCGACGCGATCGACAAGCACACGATCGTCTTCGGCATCGGCCCCGCCGGCACCGGCAAGACCTACCTGGCCATGGCCAAGGCGGTACAGGCCCTGCAGTCCAAGCAGGTCAACCGCATCATCCTGACCCGGCCCGCGGTCGAGGCGGGCGAGCGGCTGGGCTTCCTGCCGGGCACGCTGTACGAGAAGATCGACCCGTACCTGCGGCCCCTGTACGACGCGCTGCACGACATGCTGGACCCGGACTCGATTCCGCGGTTGATGGCGGCGGGGACTATTGAGGTGGCGCCGCTGGCTTATATGCGCGGTCGCACCCTTAATGATGCTTTCATCATCCTGGACGAGGCCCAGAACACCAGCCCCGAGCAGATGAAGATGTTCCTCACCCGGCTCGGGTTCGACTCGAAGATCGTCATCACCGGTGACGTGACCCAGGTCGACCTCCCCACCGGCACCAAGTCCGGTCTGCGGCAGGTGCAGGACATCCTGGAGGGCGTCGACGACGTCCACTTCGCCCGGCTGTCGTCCCACGATGTCGTCCGGCACAAGCTGGTCGGCCGTATCGTCGACGCGTACGAGAAGTACGACAGCAAGCACGGCACCGAGAACGGCTCGCACAAGGGCCGCTCCTCGGGGGCCAGGGGATCCAAGGGGAAGTAGACCAGCACGACCATGTCGATCGACGTCAACAACGAATCCGGCACCGAGGTCGACGAGCAGGCGATCCTCGACATCGCCCGGTACGCGCTCGCGCGGATGCGCATCCACCCGCTCTCCGAGCTCTCGGTGATCGTCGTGGACGCCGACGCCATGGAGCAGCTGCACATCCAGTGGATGGACCTGCCCGGCCCCACGGATGTCATGTCCTTTCCGATGGACGAG
Organism: Streptomyces sp. NPDC110618; assembly: GCF_055657065.1. Lineage (NCBI taxonomy): Bacteria > Bacillati > Actinomycetota > Actinomycetes > Kitasatosporales > Streptomycetaceae > Streptomyces > Streptomyces sp. NPDC110618. The sequence goes on from NZ_JBVKBN010000002.1 coordinate 102,349, forward strand.
CTGCGCCCGCCGTCCAAGGACGACGAGGAGCCGCCGCAGGGCCTGCTCGGTGACATCGTGCTCTGCCCCGAGGTCGCCAAGAAGCAGGGCGAGGAGGCGCCGACGAAGCACTCCATGGACGAGGAGCTGCAGCTGCTCACCGTCCACGGCGTGCTGCACCTGCTCGGCTACGACCACGAGGAGCCCGACGAGAAGGCCGAGATGTTCGGCCTGCAGGCGGCCATCGTGGACGGCTGGCGCGCGGAGAAGGGCCTGACCGGCCCCTCCCCGGCTCCGACCGTCTCATGAGTCCGCAACTCGTCCTCGGCGCGATCGCGCTGGTCGTCGTGGCCTGGCTCGCCGCCTGCGCGGAGGCGGGCCTGGCCCGTGTCTCGGCCTTCCGCGCCGAGGAGGCCGTACGGTCCGGCCGGCGCGGCAGCGCCCGCCTCGCGCAGGTCGCCGCCGACCCGACCCGCTACCTCAACGTGGCGCTGCTGGTGCGCGTGGCCTGCGAGATGGCGGCCGCCGCGATGGTCACCTACGCCTGCCTCAACGAGATCGACGGCACCACCCGGGCGCTGCTCGCCGCGATCGGTGTGATGGTGCTGGTCTCCTACGTCGCCGTCGGGGTCTCCCCGCGCACCATCGGCCGCCAGCACCCGCTGAACACGGCCACCGCGGCGGCGTACGTGCTGCTGCCGCTGGCCAGGATCATGGGCCCGATCCCCTCGCTGCTGATCCTCATCGGCAACGCCCTCACCCCGGGCAAGGGCTTCCGGCGCGGCCCGTTCGCCTCCGAGGCGGAGCTGCGCGCGCTGGTGGACCTCGCCGAGCAGGAGTCGCTGATCGAGGACGAGGAGCGCCGCATGGTGCACTCCGTCTTCGAGCTGGGCGACACCCTGGTGCGCGAGGTGATGGTGCCGCGCACCGACCTGATCGTCATCGAGCGGTACAAGACCATCCGCCAGGCCCTCACCCTGGCGCTGAGGTCCGGTTTCTCGCGCATCCCGGTCACCGGGGAGAGCGAGGACGACATCGTCGGGATCGTGTATCTGAAGGACCTGGCCCGCAAGACGCACATCAGCCGGGACGCCGAGAACGAGCTGGTCTCCAGTGCCATGCGCCCGGCCGCGTTCGTGCCGGACACGAAGAACGCCGGTGATCTGCTGCGCGAGATGCAGCAGGACCGCAACCACGTCGCCGTCGTGATCGACGAGTACGGCGGCACCGCCGGGATCGTCACCATCGAGGACATCCTGGAGGAGATCGTCGGCGAGATCACCGACGAGTACGACCGTGAGCTGCCGCCGGTGGAGGAGCTGGGCGAGAACCGCTTCCGGGTCACCGCCCGCCTGGACATCACCGACCTCGGTGAGCTGTACGGGCTCGACGAGTACGACGACGAGGACGTGGAGACCGTCGGCGGACTCCTCGCCAAGGCGCTCGGCCGGGTCCCGATCGCCGGTGCCTCGGCGGTCGTGCCGCTGCCCGACGAGCGGGAGCTGCGGCTGACCGCGGAGGCCGCGGCGGGCCGCCGGAACAAGATCGTGACGGTGCTGGTGGAGCCGGTGGGCGCCGCCGCCAAGGAGGAGGAGCCGGAGGGCGCGTGACACCCGAGGAGCTGCGCGACCTGTGCCTGTCGTTCAACGCGGCCGAGGAGGACTTCCCCTTCGCCCCGGAGATCTCGGTGTTCAAGGTGCGCGGAAAGATGTTCGCGCTGAGCTGGATCGAGGCGCGCCCGCTGAAGGTCAACCTCAAGTGCGACCCGGAGGACGCCGTCCGGCTGCGCTCCGAGCACCCTGAGCTGATCATCCCCGGCTACCACATGAACAAGCGGCACTGGAACACGGTCACCGTCGACGGGGGCCTGCCCGACCGCCTGGTCCGGGAGCTGGTCGAGGACTCCTACGACCTCGTCGTGGCCGGTCTGCCGCGCGCCGAGCGGCTCCGCCTGGACCGGCCCTGACCGGCACTTCGTATGCTCGGAGCATGACCGAGACCAGTGCGCTTGACCCCGAGGACCGCAAGATCGTCACCCTGGCCCGTTCCGCGCGGGCCCGCAACGGCGTGCCCGAGGGCGCGGCGGTACGGGACGAGACGGGCCGTACGTATGTCGCCGGGACCGTGGAGCTGGACTCCCTGAAGCTGAGCGCGCTGCGCACGGCGGTGGCGATGGCGGTGGCTTCCGGGGCGAAGTCGCTGGAGGCGGCGGCCGTGGTGACCGAGGCGGAGAGCGCGGCGGCGGAGGACCTGGCGGCCGTACGGGATCTGGGCGGGGCGGGAACGCCGGTGCTGCTCGCGGGGCCGGACGGTGCCGTACGGGCCACGGTGCCCGCGGAGTAGTCCGGATGCGCGGGGCGGTCCGGATTCATGGAGTGGTCCGGATTCATGGAGTAGTCCGGTTTTCATCCTTGCCGGGGTTGGTCTCTCGCGCATCAATGGGACCGTAAGTTCCGACGGACCGTCAGATCCGGCCCTCCCGCAGTGTGCCCGCACCCACCTGCCGCGGACGGGCCGTCGGTCCCCCCACACCATCCGAAGGGACCCCGAACCCATGAAGGGCAACCGCTTACTCTCCGGTGCGGCATTCGCGGCCGGCGCGCTCGCGCTGACCGGACTCGTGTGCGCGCCGACCGCCTCGGCGGTCACCCCCGCCTCGGCCACGATCAACGCGAACTGCGGCTTCTTCGGCGGCGGCGCGGCCACCCTGACCGCCACCCAGGACGGCACGTCCGCCACCATCACCCTCACCACGTCCGCCATCACCGCGCCGCTCGCCCTCGGCGAGGACTCCATCGCCTCCACGCTCACGCTGGTGAAGGCGGGCGGCGGCACGACCGTGTTCACCGCCACCGAGAACCCGGCGATGGCGGCCGGCGACCCGGTCCAGGTCGGCCCGCTGCCCGGCACGGTGGCCGCCGGGGACACCCTGGAGGCCTACGGCGGCTCGCTGACGATGACGGTCTTCGGCATCACCATCACCTGCACGGCGACGGCGCCGCAGTCACCGGGCCCGTTCGTGTTCTGACGCCCGCGTGCGGGCGAGCGGGGTTGCTCAGAGCGCGTCGGGGCCGCGCTCGCCCGTCCGCACCCGGACGACCGTGTCGACGGGCAGCGCCCACACCTTGCCGTCGCCGATCTTGCCGGTCTGCGCGGCCTTCACGATGGTGTCGATCACGTTGTCGGCGTCCGCGTCCTCCACGACGACCTCGATACGGATCTTCGGCACCAGGTCGATCTGGTACTCGGCGCCCCGGTACACCTCGGTGTGGCCGCGCTGACGGCCGTAGCCGCTGGCCTCGGAGACGGTCAGACCGTGGACGCCGATCTCCTGGAGCGCCGACTTCACCTCGTCGAGGCGGAACGGCTTGACGATCGCGGTGATGAGCTTCATGCCTCGGCCTTCTGGGCAGCGGGAGGGAGGGCGCCGACAGGGGCGCCGGGGCCCGGGACGCCGAGATCGTATGCGCTCACGGCGTCCGGGGCCACGGTGCCTTCGGGGATCAGGGAGAATGGGCGGCATGAGCGTTCGCACCCAGTCATCCGACAAGTCGGCCGAGGCCGTCCATCGCGCCGGTTTCGCCTGCTTCGTGGGCCGCCCCAACGCGGGCAAGTCCACCCTTACGAACGCTTTGGTCGGGCAGAAGGTGGCGATCACCGCCAACCAGCCGCAGACCACCCGGCACACGGTGCGCGGCATCGTGCACCGGCCGGACGCGCAGCTGATCCTGGTGGACACCCCGGGACTGCACAAGCCGCGCACGCTGCTCGGCGAGCGGCTGAACGACGTGGTCCGTACGACCTGGGCCGAGGTCGACGTGATCGGCTTCTGCCTCCCGGCGAACGAGAAGATCGGTCCCGGTGACCGTTTCATCGCCAAGGAGCTGGCCGGGATCAAGAAGTCCCCGAAGGTCGCGATCGTCACCAAGACCGACCTGGTCGACTCCAAGGCCCTGGCCGCCCAGCTCATCGCGATCGACCAGCTCGGCAAGGAGCTGGGCATCGAGTGGGCCGAGATCGTCCCGGTGTCGGCGACCGCGAACAAGCAGGTCGACCTGCTGGCGGACCTGCTGATCCCGATGCTCCCGGAGGGCCCGGCGCTCTACCCCGAGGGCGACCTCACCGACGAGCCCGAGCAGGTCATGATCTCCGAGCTGATCCGCGAGGCGGCGCTGGAGGGCGTCCGTGACGAGCTCCCGCACTCCATCGCGGTGGTGGTGGAGGAGATGCTGCCCCGGGAGGACCGCCCCGCGGACAAGCCGCTGCTCGACATCCACGCCAACCTCTACATCGAGCGCCCCAGCCAGAAGGGCATCATCATCGGCCCCAAGGGCAAGCGCCTGAAGGAGGTCGGCATCAAGTCCCGCCGCCAGATCGAGGCCCTGCTCGGCACGCCGGTCTTCCTGGACCTGCACGTGAAGGTGGCCAAGGACTGGCAGCGCGACCCGAAGCAGCTGCGGAAGCTGGGCTTCTGAGGACGCCGGACGCGGGTTTCCGACCGAAACGGGTCGGGGGACCGGGCGCCGGGTGCGCCTGACCCGACCCGAAACTGCCGCACACTCGCCGGGCGCGTGGGCTGCTACGCGCTCCGCCCGAACCCGATCGTCGGTACCGCCCGCCGCAGCGGCCAGGGCCGGGCCAGTTCCGTGGGGACCAGGTCGCTCAGGAAGGCGTACCGGCGCAGGGCCGCCGGGTCCTGGTCGGCGTAGGACTGGATCTCCCGCCACCAGGCGCCGATCTCCGCCCAGCCGGGGGCGGAGAGGGAGCCGCCGAACTCCTGGACGGAGAGGGCGGCGGTGAGGCCCGCGAAGGCGAGGCGGTCGGCGAGCGGCCAGTCGGCGAGGGTGCCGGTGACGAAACCGGCCACGAAGACGTCCCCGGCGCCGGTGGGGTCGAGGGCCTCCACGGCGATGGCCGGCACCGAGGCCGTCTCACCGGTGCGTCCGTCCACGGCGTAGGCGCCCTCCGCGCCGAGGGTCACCACGGCGAGCGGGACGTGTTCGGTGAGGGCGTGGGCGGCGGCGCGGGGGCAGTTGGCGCCGGTGTAGCGCATGGCCTCCTCGGCGTTCGGCAGGAAGGCCTCGCAGTGTTCGAGGTCGGCGAGCCCGGCCAGGTCCCAGGCGCCGGTCTCGTCCCAGCCGACGTCGGCGAAGATCCGGGTGCCCTTGGCGGCGGCCTGGGCGATCCAGGGGGCGCGTCTGCCGGGTTCCAGGGCGGCGACGGCGGCTCGGGCGCGGGGCGGGCACTCGGGGGCGGGCTTCTCCGGGGGCGGCTCGTGGCCGTGGGAGACCATCGTCCGCTCACCCTCGTAGGCCATGGAGACCGTCACCGGGGAGTGCCAGCCGGGCACGCTGCGCGAGGCGGAGAGGTCGATGCCCTCGCCCTGCTCCAGGGCGTCCCAGCAGTACTCCCCGTAGTGGTCGTCCCCGAAGGCCGCCGCGAGCGCGGTGCGCAGGCCGAGGCGGGCCAGCGCGGTGGCCATGTTGGCGACTCCGCCGGGGCTGGACCCCATGCCCCGGGCCCAGGACTCGGTGCCGCGCACCGGGGCGGAGTCGAGCCCGGTGAAGATGATGTCGAGGAAGACGGTGCCGGTGAGGTACACGTCCCAGGGCGGGTCCGTGGGCCGGCGCAGCCCGGCCAGGGGGTCGACCTGAGCCTGGCTCTGCGGCCTCCCGGCGACGGAGGAAGAGGGTCCCTTTCCGGCGGACGCGGCGGACGCGATCACGGTGCGCTCCCTGACATGGTGCGGATCAGGCCAGTGTGCACCACCGCACCGGCCGGATGCCGCCGCTCACGGGGGAACCACCCACCGCGTCAGACCGCTCCCGTCACCACCGGGGCGCACCCGGCATGCACCGCCCCGGTCCCGGCACCCCGGCACACACCGCCCCGGCACACGGCACCCGCGCCCCCTCTACCCCGGCTCCGCCACCCACATCACCACCGCGGCACCCTCCACCCCGGCTCCGCCACCCACATCACCACCGCGGCACCCCCGGCACCCTCCACCCCGGCTCCGCCACCCGCATCGCCGCCGCGTCGTCCCGGTCGCGCAGGGCCCCGTCGTCCTCCAGCCACCGCCGGTGCAGGAACCGGAGCCGCTCCCGGTCGAGTTCCACTCCCAGCCCGGGCCGGTCCCCCACCGCGACCCGTCCCCCCTCGAACCGCAGCCGCTCCGTGAGCACGTCCTCCGACTGCCACGGGTAGTGGGAGTCGCAGGCGTGGTGGAGGTTGGGCACGGTGGACGCCACGTGGGTCATGGCGGCCAGGGAGATCCCCAGGTGGGTGTTGGAGTGCATGGAGACGCCCACGCCGAAGGTCCGGCAGACCGCCGCGAGGTGCTGGGTGTTGCGCAGTCCGCCCCAGTAGTGGTGGTCGGAGAGGACGACCTGCACGGCGTCGCGCGCGAACGCCTCCTTGATCTCGGCGAACGTCGTCACGCACATGTTGGTCGCCAGCGGCACGTCCGTCCCCGCAGCGACCCGGGCCATGGCCGGGGTGCCGAGCGCGGGGTCCTCCAAGTACTCCAGGACGTCCCCGAGTTCCTTCGCCACCGCCAGGGAGGTCTCCACGGACCAGGCGCCGTTCGGGTCCAGCCGCAGCGGATGCCCGGGGAAGGCCGCGGCAAGCGCCCGCACCGCCGCGATCTCCTCCTCCGGCGGGAACACCCCGCCCTTGAGCTTGAACGAGGTGAACCCGTACCGCTCGGTGAACTTCCGCGCCTGCGCGACGATCCCGTCGGGGTCCAGGGCCGCGCCCCAGTCGTCCTGCTCCGCGGGCACGCCCTCGGGATGCGCGGCCCACTTGTAGAACAGGTACGCGCTGTACTCCACCGAGTGGCGCACCTTGCCGCCGAGCAGCGCGTGCACCGGCAGCCCCAGCGCCTTGCCGAGCGCGTCCAGGCACGCCACCTCGAACCCGGAGACCACGGAGAGGCGGAGCTTGTCGGCGGTCTGGACGCCGCGCAGTCCGCCGACGTCCACGGCCGCCGAGACCCGCGAGCCGTCGACGGCCACGGACTCCGCGACGGTGAACAGGCCGTTCAAGTCGCTGACCTGACGGCCGATCAGCTCGGCCGCGAAGGGGCGGGCCAGCTCCAGGTACTTCGTGTCCCCGTAGGTCTCCCCCACCCCCGTCACCCCGTCCGCCGTCTCCACCTCCACGATCAGCCGGGGGGTGTACGGCTGGTGCACGCCCTGCGTGTTGAGCAGGGGCGGGTCGGCGACCAGGATCGGGGTCAGGCGGACGTCCGTGACGGTGAGGTTCACAAGGCGGCTCCCACGAGGTCGAGGCCGGCGGTCAGCAGGGTCTCCAGGTCGGCCAGATCGCCCGGCGCGGGATCGGTGAGCGGGGCGCGCACCGGGCCCACCCGGCGGCCCCGCAGCCGTGCCGCCGCCTTCACCAGGGACACGGCGTATCCGGGCGCCCGGTCGCGGAGTTCGACGAACGGGACGTAGAAGTCCCGCAGCAGCCGCTCGCGCATCTTGTCGTCCCCGGAGCGCAGAGCCGTGAAGTACGCGGTGGCGATCTCGGGCGCGAAGGCGTGCACCGCGGAGGAGTAGGCGGGGACGCCGACGGCGGTGTAGGCACCGGCCTGGATCTCCGCGGTCGCGGCGCCGTTGAAGAACAGGAAGCCCTCCGGGGCGGCGAGGGTGAGGCGCTGGAGCCGGTCGAGGTCGCTGTGGCCGTCCTTGAGCCCGATGACGGTCGGCAGGGCCGCGATCCGGCGCAACGAGTCGGCGGTGAAGGCGACCCGTCCGCGCTGGTAGGCGATGAGCGGCAGGCGGGTTCCGGCGGCGATCCGCTCCAGTTGCCGTACGAGCCCTTCCTGCGGTGCCGCGACCAGGTAGTGCGGCAGGACGAGCAGGGCGTCGGCGCCCGCCTCCTCGGCGATGCGGGCGAACCGCAGGGCCTGCGCCCAGCCGTAGCCGACGCCGGCGACGACGGGCAGCCGTCCGTCGGCCTCCCGGACGGCGAGGGAGACGACCGTGCGGTACTCGTCCTCGTCGAGGGAGAAGAACTCGCCGGTGCCGCAGGCCGGGAAGAGCGCGCCGGGCCCGGCGGCCACGCACTCGGCGACGTGCGCGCGCACGCCCTCGGGGTCGAGGGAGCCGTCGTCGTGGAAGCTCGTCAGCGGGAACGACAGCACCCCGCCCGCCATCCCGTCCCGCAGCCGCCGCGCCACGGCCGTACCGGTATCGAGGGCCACCGTCATCCATCTCCCTATGCAGACGAGGTACATGTATGTAGATGGAGGTTAGGTATGCGAACGACGGGCCGTCAATGGTGCGGCACGGGCGCAATACGATCGGCGCATGCCAGAGTCAGGGGGCGTCCGCGAAGTGAAGTCGGCCGCGCGCACGGTCGAGCTGCTGGAACTGCTCGCCGCGCGGGGCGACCGCCCGGCCCGGCTCCAGGAGCTGGCGGACGCACTGGAGGTGCCGCGCAGCTCGATGTACGCCCTGCTGCAGACCCTGGTCTCGCGCGGCTGGGTGCGCACGGACGTCACCGGGTCGCTGTACGGCATCGGCATCCACGCCCTGCTCACCGGTACGAGTTACCTGGACTCCGACCCCCGGGTGCGGCTGGTGCGCCCCTACCTCGACGAGGCGTCCGAGGCGCTCGGCGAGACCGTCCACCTCGGGCGTCTGGACGGGCGGGACGTGGCCTATCTCGCGACCCGCGAGTCGCACGAGTACCTGCGCACGATCAGCAGGGTGGGCCGCAGGCTCCCCGCGCACGTCGGCGCCCTCGGCAAGGCCCTGCTGGCCGAACGGCCGGACGAGGAGCTGCCCGAGGGCCCGTACGAGGCGCTCACCCCGCGCACCCGCACCACCCGGGACGCCCTCGCCGCCGACCTCGCCGGGACCCGCGCACGCGGCTACTCGATCGACCGCGAGGAGGGCGTCACCGGAATCGTCGGCTTCGGCTTCGCTCTGCGCTACGACACGCCTGCGCAGGACGCCATCAGCTGCTCGGTGCCGGTGGCCCGGCTGACACCCGGACGCGAGGAGCGGATCGTGGCCGTGATGCGGGAGATCCGGGCGAAGATCGAGTCGGCGGTGCCGACCGGCGGGGGCTCCGTGAGCTGGCGGTAGGCGCCGCTTCTACCCGCTCCCGACCGGCCCAAACCGCATGTGCCCCGGATCACACCGCCCGCCCTTCTTCGCGCCTGCCCCCGCTTGATACAAATTGCCCGCGCGTTCCTGTCCGTCGACGGTCGTCGCCCATCCCCCTTTCCGAGCCGCTCCTTTCGCATGCCCTGGGAACGCCCGTGTCCGCCCGCACCACCCTGCCCTGGCCCCTCGTCGCCCTGTTCACGGCCGGGTACCTCGCCCCCTACCTCCTCCCGACCACCGTCGGCCGCCTCGGCTCGGGCCTCGGTCTGACCGCCACGCAGGCGGGCGCCATCGGCAGCGCGCTGCTGCTGAGTTCCGCGACGGCCGGATTCACCCTCGCCTCCCGGGTCGACCGCGTCGGCGCCCGCCCCCTCGCCCGTCTCGGCCTCGCGCTGGCCGTCGTCGGCTACGGCGAGGCCGCGCTGACCCACTGGGTCCCGGCCGTCGTCGCGGGCGCCCTGGTCGGCGGCTTCGGCTCCGGTACGGCGACGGCGGTCGCCGCCACCGGTATCGCCGGCCGCCCCGACCCGCACCGCGTCACCACGTACGGCCTGCTCGGCGTCTCCGCGCTCGCGGGCGCCGTGTATCTGACGGTCCCGCGCCTCGGACCCGGCCACGGCCTGCCGCTCGCCGCGATCGCGCTCACCGCGCTGGCGGTGTGGCCGCTGACCGGCCGCCTCGGCACCGCGGGCACCGGCACCCGCACCCACCGGGAGGCGGGCCCCCTGCCCCATCGGCGCTCCGGGCTCGCCCTCGCCGCGGCCCTGATGTGCTGGTCGCTCGCACAGAACTCCCTGTGGGGCGTCAGCGGGCGGATCGGGATCGGCCAGGCCCACCTCAGCGAGGTCACGGTCGGCGCGGTGTTCGCGGTCGCGCTCGGCGCGGGTCTGCTCGGTGTGGTCGCCGCGAGCGCGCTCGGGCCGCGGATCGGCCTGGCGGTGCCGATCGGGGCCGGTACGGCGGTGATCGCCCTGTGCGTCGCGGTGAGCGCGTCGGCCCGGGACCTGGTGACCTTCGCGGCCGGGGAGATCGCCTGGAACGCCCTCTACCCGATCGTCCTGTCCTACGTCATCGGCCTCGCCGCCTCCCTGGACGGCCGGGGACGGTGGGCGGTGCTGGTGGGCTCGGCGTCCTCGCTCGGCACGGCGGCGGGACCGCTGACCGGCAGCGCGCTGTCGGCCGCCGCCGGGTTCCCGGTGATGGGAACGGTGCTGGCGGCGGGGCTGCTGGTGGTGGCCGTTCCGATGACCGCGGTGGCCGTGGGAGCGAAACGGCGGTCGCTGCCGGTGGTGGAGATCGCGGTGGACACGCCGGCCTACGAACCCGCCAGGGCCGCCTGAACCCCGCTCCTCACCGGCGCTTGGGCACCGGCACCCGCAGCAGGTCGTGCGCCACGGTCAGTTCGCCCTCGTAGCCGGCCGCCCGCGCCTGTCGCTCGAACTCGTCGGGCTCGGAGTAGCGCTGGCTGAAGTGCGTGAGCACCAGATGCCGTACGCCCGCCTCCCGCGCCACCCGGGCCGCCTGACCGGCGGTGAGGTGACCGTGGTCGACGGCGAGGTCGGTGTCCTCGTCGAGGAAGGTCGACTCGATGACCAGCAGATCGCAGCCCTCGGCCAGGGCGTGCACCCCGTCGCACAGCCGGGTGTCCATGACGAACGCGAACCGCTGCCCCCGGCGCACCTCGCTGACGTCGTCCAGCGTCACGCCCCCGAGGGAACCCTCGCGCTGGAGGCGGCCGACGTCCGGGCCCTTGATGCCGTGCGCGGCGAGCCGGTCCGGCAGCATCCGGCGGCCGTCGGGCTCCACCAGCCGGTAGCCGTAGGACTCCACGGGGTGGGAGAGCTTGCGCGCCTCCAGGGTGTACGACCCGGTCGTGGCGAGGACGCCGTCCCGGTCGACCGGCGCCTGCTGGATGTCGACGGTCTCCCGGTACGCGGTCGCGTACCGCAGCCGGTCGAAGAACCGCTGGCCGGACTTCGGGTAGTGCGCGGTGACCGGGTGCGGCACCTTGTCGAGGTTGATCCGCTGGACGACCCCGGCCAGGCCGAGCGAGTGGTCGCCGTGGAAGTGCGTGACGCAGATCCGGTTCAGGTCATGGGCGGCGACCCCGGCGCGCAGCATCTGCCGCTGGGTGCCCTCGCCGGGGTCGAAGAGGAAGCCCTCCCCGTCCCAGCGCAGCAGATAGCCGTTGTGGTTGCGGTGTCTGGTCGGCACCTGGCTGGCGGTGCCGAGGACCACGAGTTCGCGTACGGACATGGGTGCTTATCCGGGGGGCCATTCCAGGCCGCGGCCGCCGAGGACGTGGGCGTGCGCGTGGAAGACGGTCTGACCCGCGCCGGCGCCGGTGTTGAAGACGGTGCGGTGGGCGTCGAGCTTCTGCTCCTTCGCCACGGCCTCCGTCTCGCGCAGGACGTCGGCGGCCAGTTCCGGGGCACCGGCGGCCAGTTCGCCCGCGTTGGCGTAGTGCGCCTTGGGGATCACCAGGATGTGGACCGGGGCCTGGGGGTTGATGTCCTGGAAGGCGAGGGTGGTTTCGGTCTCCCGGACGATCGTCGCCGGGACCTGGCCTGCCGCGATCTTGCAGAACAGGCAGTCTTCCTGGGGCTCTCCTGGCATACGGGCTCCTCCGGAGGGGTGCGTGGTGCGCCTGACGGGTCGGGGGGCATCGTATCGTCGGCGGGTGGGGACGGTCCGTGGCCGGTCGCGCCCGCGCGGCAGAGCCGCACATCGACACCGCCCCGCACCCCTCAGCCGGGAATCGTCGGCGGGGTCTTCGCCGGACTGTCCTCCAGGGCCTGCAGCGCCCTGCTGATCGCCTCGTCCAACTGGGCGTCCCTGCCCGCCGCGTGGTCCTGCGGGCGCTGGACGACCTCCACGTCCGGGTCGACGCCGTGGTTCTCCACGCCCCAGCCCAGGCCCTCCAGCCAGATCGCGTACTTGGGCTGGGTGATGAGGGTGCCGTCGACCAGGCGGTAGCGGCTGTCGATGCCGATCACACCGCCCCAGGTGCGGGTGCCGACGACGGGGCCGATGCCGAGGGCGCGGAGGGCGGCGTTGACGATGTCGCCGTCGGAGCCGGAGAACTCGTCGGCGACGGCCACGACCGGGCCGCGCGGGGCGTCCAGCGGGTAGGCGTACGGCGGCAGGTCGCGCGGGACCACCCAGCCGACGATCCGCCGGGCCAGCTTCTCCACGACGAGCTGCGAGGTGTGGCCGCCGCGGTTCTCGCGGACGTCGACGATCAGGCCCTCGCGGGCCACCTCGACGCGCAGGTCGCGGTGGATCTGGGCCCAGCCCGGCGCCTGCATGTCGGGGATGTGGAGGTAGCCGAGGCGGCCTCCTGAGCGCTCGTGGACGTAGGCCCGCCGGCCGGCCACCCAGTCGTGGTAGCGCAGGGGTTCCTCGTCGGAGACCGGGACCACGACCGGGTACCGCAGCTCCCCGCCCCCGGCCGGGGACACCGTCAGTTCGACCGGCTTGCCCGCGGTGCCCACCAGGAGCGGTCCTGGCCCGGTCACCGGGTCGACCGGCACTCCGCCGACGGCGACGATCGCGTCGCCCGCCCGTACCGCGACGCCGGGTGCCGCGAGCGGGGCGCGGGCCTGGGGGTCGGAGGTCTCCGAGGGGAGGATCCGGTCGATGCGCCAGGTGCCGTCCTCGTGGCGGGAGATGTCGGCGCCGAGCAGTCCCTGGCGCCCGCCGGAGCCGCCGCGCGGGATGACGTAGGCGTGCGAGGTGCCCAGCTCGCCCTGGACCTCGTAGAGCAGGTCGACCAGGTCGTCGTAGGTGGCCACGCGGTCCAGCACGGGGCGGTAGCGGTCCAGGACGCCGGTCCAGTCGACGCCGCTCATGTCGGAGCGCCAGAAGTGGTCCCGCATGATGCGGCCGGTCTCCTCGAACATCTGCCGCCACTCGGCGGCCGGGTCGAGGGTCTGGCGGATCCGGCCGAGGTCGACGGTGATGTTGGAGTCGCTGTCGTCGTCGCCGGAGGCGCGCCGGTCGCTGGGCACGACCTTGAGCCGCCCGTCGGTCCACAGCAGCACCCGCTTGCCGTCCCCGCTGACCTCGAAGTGGTCGGCGTCGGCGGCCAGATGCTCCACGCGCCGCTGGACGAGGTCGTAGCGCTCCAGCTCGCTGCCGGGCTCCGGGTCGTCGGGGGTGGCGCGGGAGGCGCCGAGTTCGCCGGTGACCGGGTGGCGCAGCCAGAGCACGCCGTCCTTGGCGGCGCGCAGTCCGCTGTAGCGGGCCGCCTCGACCGGGAACGGCACGATGCGGTCGGCGAGGCCCTCGATGTCGATGCGGGTGGTGGGGGTGCCCTCGCTGTCGGGGGTCTCGTCCTTGTCGGGCGCGTCGAAGGAACGGCCGTGCCGCTGCGGGCCGAACGGCGAGGGCGTGGTCGCGGCCAGCGGGATCAGGTACGGGCGGGAACCGACGACGAAGGCCAGGTCGAAGACGTGCTCGTCGTAGACGGGGTCGAAGGAGCGGGCGGAGAGGAAGGCGAGGTGCTTGCCGTCCAGGGTGAACGCGGGCGCGTAGTCCTGGAAGCGCATCGGGGTGGCCTCGGTGACCGACAGGTCGGTGACGTTGGCGATGCGGAGCTGGCTGAGCGGTCGGGGGCCGGGGTGCGACCAGGCCAGCCAGGCGGAGTCGGGTGAGAAGACCAGGCCGGAGACGTCGCCGTCCTCGCTGCGGTCGACCTCGCGGACCTCGCCGGTCTCCCGTTCGACGAGCAGGACGCGCCCGTCGTGGGAGGCGACGGCGGCGCGGCTGCCGTCGGGGGCGACCGCGAGACCCAGGACGCGGCCGAGCTGTCCGGCGGCGAGGCGGCGCGGGGTGGCGCCCGGGGCGAGACCGGTGGCCGGGGCGAACTCCAGCGCGTCGTCGCCCTCGGCGTCGGTCACCCACACCACCCATTCCTCGCCGTCGACGCGGAAGGTGCGGGGCCTGCGGGCGCGGACGCCGGGTTCGGCGGACAGGGCGCGGGCGGGTCCGGAGCGGTGGGTGACCCAGTGGACGGCACCGCGCACCAGGACGGCGCTGCCGCGCGCGGTGTGGTCGGGGGCGGCGGAGCCGAACCAGTGGGCGGCGCTGACCGGGCGGGGCCGGCGGTCGGTGCGCTGGCCGCCGAGCCGGACGTCGAGGCGGCGCGGCTCGGCGCCGTCCAGATCGTCCAGCAGCCACAGTTCACCGGCCGAGGCGTACACGATCCGGGTGCCGTCACCGGCGGCGTGGCGGGCGTAGAAACCGTCGAGGGGGGTGTGGCGGCGCAGGTCGGAGCCGTCGGCGAGGGAGGAGTACAGGGCGCCGGTGCCCTCGTGGTCGCTGAGGAAGGCGATGCGCTCCCCGGCCCAGACGGGGTACTCGATGTTGCCGTCCAGCTCCTCGTGCAGCCGGACGAATTCGCCCTGCCCCTCCCGGTCGATCCACAGCTTTCCGGCCCGACCGCCGCGGTACCGCTTCCAGTACGCCGCCTCCAGGCTCATCACCGCCGACAGCAGCACGGTGTGCGGGCCGTACGCGACGTCCCCGACGATCCCGTACGGCAGGGTCGTGGCCGGTCCGCCGTCCAGCGGGACGGCGTGCGCCCAGGTGCGGTCGCGGCTGGCCTGGCCCCGGCTGCTGATGACCAGGACGTGCCCGTCGGGGGTCCAGCCGCGCACCCGGGTGCGGGTGCCCCAGTAGGTGAGCCGGGTGGCGGGGCCGCCGGACACCGGGGCGATGTGCACCTCGGAGGCGCCGTCGCGGGTGGAGGTCCAGGCGACGGTGGTGCCGTCGGGAGAGATCCGCGGCGCGGTGACCGGCATGTTGTCGGCGCTCACCCGCCAGGCCCGGCCGCCCTCCAAAGGGGCGAGCCAGACGTCGTCCTCTGCGGTGAAGGCGACCAACTCGCCGTGCAGATGCGGGAACCGGAGATACGCGGCAGGCTGAGTCACCTGATCACCCTACGCAGACATGTGACCCAGAGTAAGGGGTTTGCGATCACTTGCCCTCGGGCCAGCACTGCGGGTCCTCCTTGCACCACAGCGTCTTGGTGACGGTCACCGTGACCGTGGGCCGGGGTCCCTGTCCACCGCCGTTGCTGGGCGGCGGCGCGACCGGCGACGGCGTGCCCTCGCAGTTGCCGAGCCCGTCGACCTGGAACAGCGTCTTCCCGCCGACCTTCGCGGTGATGTGCCCGCGCACGCACTTGTTGTCGACGGCCCGGGTGACGACGCCCTCGACGGAGATGTCCCTGCCGTCCTTGGTCTTGCCGGAGCAGTCGACCTCAGCGACGGTCTCCTCCCCCGCGGCCGGCTTCGACCCGTCGCCTCTGTCCCCGTAGGAGGCCCTGCAGGTGAGCCACTGGACCCCGGCATCGCGGCGGTCCAGTTCCTCGGTCACCGTCTGGTCGGTGGTCCAGGCGACGGCCGCGGTGGTCATACCCCCGGCATCGCACGCGGTGACCCCGCCGACGGCCAGCACGACCAACCCCGCCGCACCCGCCACACGCGTCGCACGCGGCCGAACCCAAATCCGCCTCAATACCCCCACGGAGGGCAGCCTGCCACTGTCCGGCCCGCGGCGGTAGAGCGCATACGGTCAACAGCGCTCCCTCGCGTCACAATCGAGTGCTGCCCAACTCGCCCGCTACCGGAGCCCCATTGACGCCCCCTCGGATCCGCACCCGCCGTCTGCTGCCGTCCCCCCGCACCCCGGACGACACCCCGCCCCAGCCCGACCCGGCCTCCCCCGACCCGGCGGCGGGCCCTCCCGCGCCACCGCACCGGCGCCGGGTACGGATGCTCGTCGACGTCGTCGACCAGCAGGACGAAGTGGCGTACGTGACCGCGCTGTTCGAGGAGCGGGGATGGGCGGTACGCCCGGCGGAGGCGGCGGAGGCGGCGCCCACGGCCGCGCACCGGACCTCGCTGGTCGTCGAGGTCCGCCTGCACGGCGCCCGTCTCGGCGCCCTGCGCACGGCGACCGTGGAAGTGGAACGTCTCATCAAGCAGGCCGAGTTGGGCGCGTGGGTGCGGGACGCGGCACTGGTCGAGTACAAGCGTCCGGCCCGGACGACGTACTACGTCCACCGCGCCCGCCCGACGCTGGGCCGCTGGTGGATCCGCCTGGGCGGGGCGGACGAACAGCGCGCGGTGACCGTCCCGGCGGGCCCGGACTCCCGGCAGGCGGCGGAGGCCGAGCTGACGGCGCGTGACCTGGGCGGTCGCGCCTACGACCCGGCCGAGCACGCGCTGCGGGTACCGGGCCACTCGGACGCCGACCCGCCGCGCGACGAGACGCCGCACGAGCGGCGGGTGCGGCGGGCGTGGTTCGCGCTGGGCACGGCGGGGCTGATCAACGCACTCGTCTGCGGGATGTGCGTGGTGTGGGCGGACGGGGCGTGGAAGCTGCTGCCGGTGCTGCTCAGTCCGGCGGGGGCGCTGGGGGTGGGCCGGACGGCGAAGGAGACGCGGGCGCAGAGTACGGCGGCGCAGTGGGCCGCGGGGGCTGCGGCCACCACGTCGACGTTGGCCTTCGGGACGCTGATGGGCGTCAACTACAAGCCCTTGCAACTGCTGGCGGTCCTGTCGCTGGCCGCCGTTGCGGTATTCATCGGCGCCGGGGTGTTCCTCGCGCTGCGGCGGACCTTCCTCACCCGGCACGCGGGCTGGCTGGTACCGCTGTCGGTGCCGGTGCTGTGGTCGGTGGTGAACTGGCTGGGCGGGCAGATGCACGCCGAGTACCTGGACCGCTTCGACATCCGCGCGGACGCGGTGCCCACGTCCACCCTCGGCCGCTACTCGGCGGCGGCAGAGCCCATAGGACTCGCGCTGATCAGCGTCTTGTTTGTGGTGGCGGTCGCCGGCTGGCTGCGCCACTTCCATCTGGGCCGGGACCGCGGCAACCGGCTTATGGCGGTGGTCCTGGCCACGCTCCTCGCGGTGGCCTTCGCCCTGACCGCCATCGGCATCGGCACCAGCAACGCGGCGAGCGCGGCGGGCCGGGCCGCGGAGGCTGTCGCCCGCCAGGGCACCCGCCCACCGGACTACTACGGCGTCTACGCCCACTTCGTCTGCGTACGCCCCGTGGACCCGGACAAGCCCCTCGCCGTCGACAACGGCCCCGCCCCCACCGACCACCCGGTGCTCTCCTTCGGCACCTCGGGCGACTGGATCTGGCTCTGGGACCCCGAGCGCCACAACGGCACCGTGCAGGAGTCCTTCGCGGTCCGACGGGAGGACGTACAGCTCCTCCCGGCCAAGGACCCGAAGAACAGGCGCTGTTAGCTCCAGCGCCCCGTACGCCCGAGCAACAGCGCCGCGGCGGCCGTACCCGCGGTGGAGGTGCGCAGGACCGTCGGACCGAGGACGTACGGGCGGGCGCCCGCCTCCGCGAAGAGGGCCAACTCCTCCGGGGAGACGCCGCCTTCGGGGCCGACGACCAGCACGATCTCCCCGTCGGCGGGGAGTTCGGCGGTGGCCAGCGGCTCGGTGCCGCTCTCGTGCAGGACGGCGGCGAAGTCGGCCTTGGCCAGGAGGGCGGCGACCTGCTTGGACGACGCCGCGTCCGTGACCTCGGGGAAGCGGACCCGACGGGACTGCTTGCCCGCCTCGCGCGCGGTGGCCCGCCACTTGCCGAGCGCCTTCAGGCCGCGGTCGCCCTTCCACTGGGTGATGCAGCGGGACGCCGTCCACGGCACGATCGTGTCGACGCCGACCTCGGTCATCGTCTCGACGGCCACCTCACCGCGGTCGCCCTTGGGCAGGGCCTGTACGACGGTGATCCGGGGTGTCGGCTCGGGCTCCTCGGAGACCGAGTCCAGTTGGACGACCAGCCGGTCCTTGCCCTCGGCCGCCAGCACCACGCACTCCGCCCAGCGCCCGGCGCCGTCGGTGAGGACGACGTCCTCGCCGGGCCGCAGCCGCTTCACGGAGACCGCGTGCCGCCCTTCGGGGCCCTCCAGGACGTACTGTCCTGCGCTCCCCGCGTCGAAGTGCTCGACGACGAACACCGGAGCCGTCATCGCAGCGCACCGCCTTCCCGTCCCTCGGACAACGCTGTCCTGGCGGCGGCGAGTTCGGCCGCCAGCACCTCCACCAGCTGACCCGCCGTCAGCTCCCGCGCCATGCGGTGGCCCTGCCCCGCCCACAGCGCCATGCCCTGCGCGTCGCCCGCCTTGGCCGCCGCCTTGCGCAGTGGCGCGGTGAGGTGGTGGACCTCCGGGTAGGCGGCGGGGGCGTACGGGCCGTGCTCGCGCATGAACCGGTTGACGAGGCCGCGCGCCGGGCGCCCGGAGAAGGCCCGGGTCAGTTCCGTACGGGTGAACAGGGGGTTGGTCAGGGCCTGCTTGTGCACGGCGCTCGCACCGGACTCGGCGGTGGCGAGGAACGCGGTGCCGAGCTGGGCGGCGCTGGCGCCTGCGGCGAGCACGGCGGCGATCTGGCTGCCGCGCATGATGCCCCCGGCGGCGACGATCGGAATACCGACGGTCTCCCGGACCTGCGCGACGAGCGAGAGCAGCCCGATCCCGCTCCCGTCGGTCTCGGGATTGTCCCGGTGGGTCCCCTGGTGCCCGCCGGCTTCCACGCCCTGCGCGATCACGGCATCGGCCCCGGCCCGCTCCACGGCCAGCGCCTCCTCGGCCGTCGTGGCGGTGACCAGCGTGAAGGTCCCGGCCCGGCGGAGAGACTCGAACACCTCGGGTTTCGGCACGCCGAAGTGGAAGGAGACCACCGGCACCGGGTTGTCCAGGAGCACGGCGAGCTTGGCGTCGTAGCCGTCGTCCCGGCCGCTGTCCCGGTCCCCCAGCTCGGTCTCGTACCAGCCCGCCTCACCGGCCAGCTGATGCGCGTACATGTCCACGGCGGCCGAGACAGGGGGCGCGGCGGCAGCCGCTCCAGTGGAGCCGGTGCTTGCACCGGGGTACTCCGGCTGCGGCATGAACAGGTTCACGCCGAAGGGGCACCCGGTGAGTCCCCGCAGCTGCTTGATCTCCTGGTACATGCCGTCGGCGGTCTTGTACCCGGCGGCCAGGAACCCCAGCCCGCCGGCCTCGGACACGGCGGCGGCGAGCGCCGGCACGGACACGCCGCCCGCCATGGGGGCCTGCACGATCGGAAGGGGAAAAAGATCGGTCAGCGCGGAGGACATGACGGCATGTTGTCACGTCCCCCGAACAGTTCCGAATCGGCCCTTCCCAGAGGCATAGGCCACTGGAGAAGGGACCGCTCCGCACCCCTCAGCGGCCGTTGAAGGCGTCCTTCAGCCGCGAGAACAAGCCCTGCTGACCCGGCTGGAACTGCCCCTGCGGCCGCTCCTCGCCCCGCAGCTTCGCCAGCTCCCGCAGCAGCCGCTCCTGCTCGGGATCGAGCTTGGTGGGCGTCTGCACCTCCACGTGGACGATCAGATCGCCCCGCCCGCCGCCACGCAGGTGCGTGACACCGCGCCCGTGCAGCGGGATCGACTGGCCGGACTGCGTACCGGGCCGGATGTCGACCTCCTCCATCCCGTCCAGCGTCTCCAGCGGCACCTTGGTGCCGAGCGAGGCCGCGGTCATCGGAATGGTCACCGTGCAGTGCAGATCGTCCCCGCGCCGCTGGAAGGTCGCGTGCGGCAGCTCGTGGATCTCGACGTACAGGTCACCGGCGGGACCGCCACCGGGCCCGACCTCACCCTCGCCCGCGAGCTGGATCCGCGTGCCGTTGTCGACACCGGCCGGGATCTTCACGGTGAGGGTCCGGCGGGAGCGCACCCGGCCGTCGCCCGCGCACTCGGGGCACGGGGTGGGCACCACGGTGCCGAAGCCCTGGCACTGCGGACACGGCCGCGAGGTCATGACCTGGCCCAGGAAGGACCGCGTCACCTGCGACACCTCACCGCGGCCGCGGCACATGTCACAGGTCTGCGCGGACGTCCCCGGCGCGGCCCCCTCGCCGTTGCAGGTGTTGCAGACGACGGCCGTGTCGACCTGGATGTCCTTCGTCGTGCCGAAGGCCGCCTCGTCGAGGTCGACCTCCAGCCGGATCATGGCGTCCTGGCCGCGCCGGGTCCGCGAGCGCGGCCCGCGCTGCGACGCCGTACCGAAGAACGCGTCCATGATGTCCGAGAAGTTCCCGAAGCCACCCGCGCCGAAGCCGCCCGCGCCGGCGCCGCCGGACTGCGAGAGCGGGTCGCCGCCGAGGTCGTAGACCTGCTTCTTCTGCGGGTCCGACAGCACCTCGTAAGCGGCGTTGATCTCCTTGAACCGCTCCTGGGTCTTCGGGTCGGGGTTGACGTCCGGGTGCAGCTCGCGCGCGAGCCTGCGGAACGCCTTCTTGATCTCATCCTGCGACGCGTCGCGGCGCACGCCGAGAACGGCGTAATAGTCCGTGGCCACCTACGACTCCGCCAGGATCTGTCCGACGTACCGTGCCACTGCGCGTACCGCTCCCATCGTTCCCGGGTAATCCATGCGGGTCGGTCCGACCACGCCGAGCTTGGCGACTGCCTCGCCGCCCGAACCGTAGCCGACCGACACCACCGAGGTGGAGTTGAGCCCCTCATGGGCGTTCTCATGACCGATACGGACGGTCATACCCGGATCCTTCGCCTCACCAAGGAGTTTGAGGAGCACGACCTGCTCCTCAAGGGCCTCCAGGACGGGCCGGATCGTGAGGGGAAAGTCATGTCCGAAGCGGGTGAGATTGGCGGTGCCGCCGATCATCAGCCGCTCCTCGTTCTCCTCGACCAGTGTCTCCAGCAGGGTGGAGAGTACGGCCGAGACCGTGCCGCGGTCCTCCTTGTCGAAGCCCTCGGGGAGGTCCTCGACGAGTGTCGGCACATCGGTGAAGCGCCGGCCGGCGACCCGGCTGTTCAGCCGCGCCCGCAGATCGGCCAGGGACGTCTCGCCGAACGGTGCCGGGCAGTCGACCATCCGCTGCTCGACCCGTCCGGTGTCCGTGATCAGTACGAGCATCACGCGCGCGGGAGCGAGCGAGAGCAACTCGACATGGCGCACGGTGGAACGGGTCAGCGACGGGTACTGCACGACCGCGACCTGCCGGGTGAGCTGGGCGAGCAGCCGCACCGTACGGGCCACGACGTCGTCCAGGTCGACGGCGCCCTCCAGGAAGTTCTGGATGGCCCGCCGCTCGGGGGCGGTCATCGGCTTGACGCCGGCCAGCTTGTCGACGAAGAGCCGGTAGCCCTTGTCGGTCGGGATCCGGCCCGCGCTGGTGTGCGGCTGGGCGATGTACCCCTCCTCCTCCAGCGCCGCCATGTCGTTGCGGACGGTCGCCGGGGAGACGCCGAGGTTGTGCCGCTCGGTCAGGGCCTTCGACCCGACCGGCTCCTCGGTGCCCACGTAGTCCTGGACGATGGCGCGCAGCACTTGGAGTCTGCGTTCACTCAGCATCCGCGCACACCTCCAGAAGTTCGCCCCCGGTCCCCGGGGCGCCTCGCTTGGCACTCTGTGCTTCCGAGTGCCAACTCCGACCAAGCCAGTGTACGGCGGCGGGGTACGCCCCCGGCAAGGCCGGTCCTGTGACGCTAGCGTCGCCGTATGACGGTGACTTGGGAAGACCTCGGGTGGGAGCAGGTCGCGACGGGGGTGGGCCGGGTCCGGCTGCCGGGCTGGGACTGCACGGTGGGGCTGGTCCTCGGCGAGGGTACGGCGCTGATGGTCGACGCGGGGTCGAGCCCGGCCGAGGGGGCGCGGCTCAGGCTGGCGGCGGAGGAGCTGGCCGGTCACCGTGTGACCCATCTCGCGCTGACCCATCCGCACTTCGACCATGTCTTCGGGGCGGCGGCGTTCGCGGGGGCGGAGGTGTACGGCGCGGTCGGCGTCGACGCGGTGTACGGGCCGCACGGCCGGGCGGAGCTGCGGGCGGACGCGGTACGGCACGGGCTGGACGCGCGCGTGGCCGACGAGGCGGTGGAGGTGCTGGTGCCGCCCAAGCACCATGTCTTTGGCGAGTGGACCCTGGACCTCGGCCCCGGCCGCCAGGTGCTGCTGGCGAACGTCGGCCCCGGGCACACCGCCCACGACCTGGTGGTCCTGGTGCCGGGCAGCCCGGAGGTGGTGTTCTGCGGCGACCTGGTGGAGGAGTCGGGCGAGCCGCAGGCGGGCCCGGACGCGGTGCCGTCGCGCTGGCCGGACGCCCTGGACCGGCTGCTGTCCCTCGGCGGGCCGGACGCGCTGTACGTGCCCGGTCACGGAGCGGTGGTGGACGCGGCGTTCGTACGGGCGCAGCGGGACGCGCTGGCGGCGCGTTTCGGCGTGTCGTAGGACCCGCGGCGCCGGTTCTCCTATCGTCATCCGAATGCGCCAGTACTCCGCCGATCTGACCCCGCCCTGGAAGAAGCCGAAGCCCGTCCCCGAGGTCGCCGCGGAGCCGGGACTGGTGGTGGAGGAGCCCGGCACCGGGTTCTGCGGGGCGGTGATCCGCTGCGAGGCGGGCACGGTGACGCTGGAGGACCGCTTCGGCAAGCACCGGGTGTTCCCGCTGGAGCCGCGCGGGTTCCTGCTGGAGGGGCGGGTCGTGACCCTCGTACGACCGTCGTCCGCCGCCCCCGTACGCCCCAGCCGCACCGCCTCCGGCTCGGTGGCCGTCCCCGGCGCCCGCGCCCGTGTGGCCCGCGCCGGGCGCATCTATGTCGAGGGCCGCCACGACGCCGAGCTGGTGGAGAAGGTGTGGGGCGACGACCTGCGCATCGAGGGCGTGGTCGTGGAGTACCTGGAGGGCGTGGACGACCTGCCGTCGATCGTGGCGGACTTCGCGCCGGGCCCGGACGCGCGGCTCGGGGTCCTGGTGGACCATCTCGTCCCCGGCACGAAGGAATGGCGGATCGCCCAGTCCGTGACCAGTGAGCACGCCCTGGTGGTGGGCCACCCGTACATCGACATCTGGGAGGCGGTGAAGCCGTCGTCCCTGGGGATCGCGGGCTGGCCGAAAGTCCCCCATGGGCAGGACTGGAAGACGGGGGTGTGCCGGGCGCTGGGGTGGCCGTCGGAGAACACCGGGGCGGTGTGGCAGGCGATCCTGAAGCGGGTGAACTCCTACAAGGACCTGGAGCCGGAGCTGCTGGGGCGGGTGGAGGAGCTGATCGACTTCGTCACGGTGCAGCCCTGAGGGGCGGCAGAGTCCCGAACCCGCTGGTGTCGAGCTCGATGCCGATAATGGGCAGCGGCACCGGGTCGCCGAACTTGCGGGTCCGCTTCGACTGGTAGTCCGCTGACAAACCTGTACCGGTCGGCTCTGTCAGCACCAGGCACTGGGCCTCGAAGGGGTCGATGATCAGGTAGACCGCGACACGTCCAGCAGCGTAGATCGAGCGCTTCTCGACATAGTCCCGGTGGACACTGGTCTTGGAGACGACCTCTACCAACATCGTCACAGCCGGTCCGGGGACGAGGCGTCCCGGGCTGTCATCGGCGCCGATCTCCATCACCACGAGATCCGGCTGAGGCTCGCTGTCTTCAGCGGGGAAGGCCACGTCCTGAGTCTGCAGCCGCTCCCATCGATCGGCCGGGATCTGGTCCTGGACGGACTGAACGATGCGGTTGTGGACCTTGTCGGGCCCGGCCATCATCACGATTTCCCCCCGGATGAGCTCAGCCTTGAAGCCCTCCGGAACCTCAAGGTTCTCGAAGGCTGTGTGCACCCGGCGATCATCCACAGCGGTCATCTCCGTGGCCCTCCGCTTCCTGTCGCCGCACTCACGGCGACAGCTTACGAACCAGGTTAGGGACCGAACCGAGGTCCCGCACCGATTCGCTCGCCCGAGTGATCAGTCCACCAGATCCCTCACCACCGCGTCCGCCAGCAGCCGCCCCCGCAACGTCAGCACGGCCCGCCCCTCCGCGTACGGCCCGTCCTCCAGCAGCCCCTCCCCCAGCGCCCTGCGGGAGGCCGCAAGCCCCGTCTCCCGCAGCAGCTCCAGCGGCACCCCCTCCCGCAGCCGCAGCTCCAGCAGGATCCGCTCCACGCGCCGGTCCTCCTCCGACAGCAGCTCGCGCCCCGCCCCCGGCGACCGTCCCGCCGCCAGCGCCGCCGCGTACGCGCCCGGATGCTTCACGTTCCACCAGCGCACCCCGCCCACGTGGCTGTGCGCCCCCGGCCCCGCGCCCCACCAGTCGGCGCCCCGCCAGTACAGCTCGTTGTGCAGGCAGCGGGCGGACTCGGAGGTGGCCCAGTTGGAGACCTCGTACCAGTCGAATCCGGCCTCGGACAGGACCGACTCGGCGATGAGGTAGCGGTCGGCGTGGACGTCGTCGTCGGTCATCGGGACCTCGCCGCGGCGGATGCGGCGGGCGAGCTGGGTGCCCTCCTCGACGATCAGGGCGTAGGCGCTGATGTGGTCGGGCCCGGCGCCGAGCGCGGCCTGAAGGGAGGCCCGCCAGTCGTCGTCGGACTCGCCGGGGGTGCCGTAGATCAGGTCCAGGTTGACGTGCTCGAAGCCCGCCGCGCGGGCCTCGGCGACGCAGGCCTCGGGGCGGCCGGGCGTGTGGGTGCGGTCCAGGACCTTCAGGACGTGCTGCCGGGCGCTCTGCATGCCGAAGGAGACCCGGTTGAAGCCGCCCTCGCGCAGCCGGGCGAGGTAGGCCGGGTCCACCGACTCGGGGTTGGCCTCGGTGGTGATCTCGGCGTCGGCGGCGAGCCCGAACTCGTCCCGGATCGCGGCGAGCATCCGTACCAGGTCGTCGGCGGCGAGCAGGGTCGGCGTACCGCCGCCGACGAACACCGTGCGCACCTCGCGCGGGTCCTCGCCCAGCACCTTCCGTGCCAGCCGGATCTCGTCGACCAGGGTGTCGGCGTAGTTGTCGCGGGACGCCAGCACTCCGCCCGTGCCGCGCAGCTCGGTCGCGGTGTAGGTGTTGAAGTCGCAGTACCCGCAGCGGGTCGCGCAGTACGGGACGTGCAGGTAGAAGCCGAGGGGCCGGTCGGCGGCGCCGGCGAGGGCGAAGCCGGGCAGCGAGCCGTCGTCGGGGACGGGCTCACCGTCGGGGAGTGCGGAAGGCATGTCCCCCATTGTCCAGTACGCCGGGTGCTAGTCCGCCTGGAGCACCAGCAGCGCCAGATCGTCCTCCGGGGTCGGACCCCCGAACTCGTGCACCAGGCGGCGGATGCGTTCCGCGATGGACTGGGCGCTCAGGCCCGCGCAACCGGCCAGGGCGGTGGCGAGGCCGTCGCCGTCGTCGAACTGGCGGGAGCCGCTGCGGCGCTCGGTGACGCCGTCGGTGACGCACAGCAGGCTGTCGCCGGGGAGCAGCTCGAAGGTCTCGCTGGTGTATGTGGCGTCCTCGACGACGCCGAGCAGGGTCTGCGGCTGCGCGGCGGTGCGGACGGTGCCGTCGGGGCCGAGTAACAGGGGCAGCGGGTGTCCGGCGGAGGCTAGGGTGCAGCGCACCCCGCCGTCGAAGGGGGCCAGCTCGCCGTAGAGCAGGGACAGGAACCGCGTCTGGGGGCCGTCGCCGGGCGCGGCGGGGCCGACCAGCGCGCGGGCGCCGGCGTCGGCGGCCTCGGTGGCGTCGTCGAGGAGGAGCTGGTTGAGCCGGTCCAGGACGTCGGCGACCCGGTACCCCTCGCGGGCCAGCAGCCGCAGCCAGGGCCGGGCGAGGCCGATCACGACCGCCGCCTCAGGGCCCTTGCCCTGCACGTCGCCGACCGCGAAGCACCAGCGGCCGTCCCCCGCCGGGAACAGGTCGTAGAAGTCGCCGCTGGGGCCGCCCTTGTCGCAGGGCTCGTAGACCAGGGCGCTGCTCACGCCCGGTATCTCGGCGACCGCGCCGGGCAGCAGTCCGCGCTGGAGGACGGCGCTGATGGTGGCCTGGCGGGCGTACTGCCGGGCCGCGCCGATGGCGAGCGCGACCCGGCGGCCGAGGTCCTCCACGAGCCCGGTGACCTCGTCGGGGAACCCCGCCGGACCCGCGCGCCCGGTCACCAGGGTGCCGAGCGGACGGCCGCCCGCGATCAGCCGGTACGACAGCGCCGTGCCGACGGCCTCGCCGGGGCCCAGCGCCGCGCCGGGCCAGGGGTGGGGTTCGGGCCCGGAGCGCAGGTCTCCGGGCGGGCGCGGGGGGTCCTTCTCCAGGACCCGGCGCAGTTCCTCGATGCGGGTCTCGCTGCCGTGCCAGACCCGGGCCAGCCGGGGCCCGGTGCCCGCGGCGCCGGGCAGCGGCCAGCCGCGTCCGGTGACCTCGTCCTCCAGCCACACCGCGCACCAGTCGGCGAGCCGCGGCACCAGCAGCTGGCCGGTGAGCGCGGCGACCAGGTTCTCGTCGAGCTGTCCGGCGAGCAGGCCGGAGGCCTCGGCGAGGAAGGAGAGGGCGCCGCGGTTGAGCCAGTCCTGGTCGCGTTCGGAGCGGTGCGGTCCGGGGCCGGGCAGCGCGGAGAGGCGGGGGCCGGTGAGCGGTCCGAAGTCCTCGGGGTCCTCCTCGGCGGGCAGCCGGGCCCAGACCGTCTTCACTCCGGTGCGGTAGGTGACGCCCCAGGACTCGGCGAGCCGGGCGACCAGGTTCAGGCCGCGGCCGTACTCCGGGGTGTCGTGCGCCGGTTCGGCCGCGCCGTCGCGCGGGGCGCGCGCGGGGTGGCGGTCGGAGACCTCGATGACGACGGCGCCGGTCGCCTCCTCGGCCCGGCACACCAGCTCGATGTCGGTCCCGGCGTGCACGACGGCGTTGGTGACGAGTTCGCTGACGACCAGGACGGCGTCCTCGACGAGGCGCGGGGTGTGGTGCTCGGTGCCGGGCCCGAGTTCGGCCCACTCGGCGAGGGCGCCGCGTACGAGGGCGCGGGCGGAACCCGGCGCGAGGGAGCTTCCGGGCAGGCTCGCGTGACTCCATGCGCGGGGGAGCACGGAGGCGCCGGAGGGGGCGTGCGCATCAGAGGCAAGGGAAGCGGTCTCCCGTTGCGTCGGAATGGCACTCATGGACAGCTCCCCGAACGGTTCGTGCGAATACACCTCAGTTGACGCGGACAGAGTGACAGACTGACCACGCCCATAAGCACCGAGTTACCGAATCGGGCCGCCATGAGTGAGAACAGTGGTACACGCGTGCTCGAAGACGGACAGATTCGAGCATCGGATCTGCGCCCCCTGCTCGCCGCGATGACCTCGCGCGCGACGGGGACTTCCGCAGGGTCTCCGATCCGGGCACCGGTCTGGTCGCGGAACTGGTCGCCGCCTACCACCAGATCATGGACCGCAGTACGCACTTCAACTCCGAGGTGCAACGGGTGAAGCGGGAGTTGGTGCGGCACGGCCGCCTCGACGAACGGCTGGCGGCGAGCCCGGGGCCGGGCGCCTGGACGGCCCGGGTCGACGACGTGAACCAGCTGCTCGACGCCATCGTCGCCCCGGCGGCGAACGCGACCCGGGTGCTGGACGCGGTGGCGGGCGGCGATCTGACCCAGCGGGTCGATCTGCACGACGGCTCCCGCCAGTTACGCGGCGACCTGCGGCGCCTCGGCCGTGCCGTGAACAAGATGGTGGACCAGCTGTCGCTGTTCACCGGCGAGGTGACGCGGGTCGCGCGGGAGGTCGGCACCGAGGGGCGGCTCGGCGGGCGCGCCAAGGTGCGGGGTCTGTCGGGCAGTTGGCGGGATGTGACCGAGGCGGTCAACACCATGGCGGCCCGGCTGACGGCGCAGGTGCGGGACATCGCCCTGGTGACCACGGCGGTGGCGCGCGGCGATCCGACCCGTACGGTCACCGTGGAGGCGACGGGCGAGCTGCTGGAGCTGAAGCTCACCGTGAACACCATGGTGGAGCAGCTCTCGGCGTTCGCCGACGAGGTGACGCGGGTGGCCCGCGAGGTCGGCACCGAGGGGCAGTTGGGCGGCCGGGCGCAGGTGCGCGGGGTGTCCGGGGTCTGGAAGGACCTGACCGACAACGTCAACTTCATGGCGTCGAACCTGACGTCCCAGGTCCGCAATATCGCGCAGGTGACCACGGCGGTGGCCAACGGTGACCTGTCGCAGAAGATCACCGTCGACGCCCAGGGCGAGATCCTGGAGCTGAAGTCGACCATCAACACCATGGTCGACCAGCTCTCCGCCTTCGCCGACGAGGTCACCCGCGTCGCCCGCGAAGTCGGCACCGAGGGAAACCTCGGCGGTCAGGCGCAGGTACGGGGCGTCTCCGGGGTCTGGAAGGACCTCACCGACAACGTCAACTTCATGGCCCTGAACCTGACTTCTCAGGTCCGCAACATCGCCCAGGTCACCACCGCCGTCGCCAACGGCGACCTCTCCAAGAAGATCACCGTGGACGCGCGCGGGGAGATCCTGGAACTGAAGACGGCCATCAACACCATGGTCGACACGCTCTCCTCCTTCTCCTCCGAGGTCACCCGCGTCGCCCGCGAGGTCGGCTCCGAGGGCCAGCTGGGCGGCCAGGCCCGGGTGGAGGGCGTCTACGGCACCTGGAAGCGGCTGACGACCAACGTGAACGAACTGGCGTCGAACCTGACCACCCAGGTCCGCGCGATCGCCGAGGTCGCCTCGGCCGTGGCCCAGGGCGACATGTCCCGCTCGATCACGGTGGAGGCGCGCGGCGAGGTCGCCGAGCTGAAGGACAACATCAACCTGATGGTGTCCAACCTGCGCGAGACGACCCGCGCCAAGGACTGGCTGGAGTCCAACCTCGCCCGCCTCGCCGCCCTGATGCAGGGCCACCGGGACCTGATGGAGGTCGCCGACCTGATCCTGCGCGAGCTGACCCCGCTGGTGAACGCCCAGTACGGCGCCTTCTTCCTGGCCGACCCGGAGGGGGACGGCGCCCTGCACACCGCCGAGCCCGCCAAGGGCCTGGCCTTCATCGCCGGATACGGCGCCGCGGAGGGCGCCACCGTGGAGACCGGCGGACTGCCCGTGCACGGGCTGGTGCGGCAGGCGGCGCGGGAGAAGACCCGGATCCTCGTCGAGGGGGCCCCGCCGGACTACATCAAGATCAACAGCGGGCTGGGCGAGGCCGCCCCGACCACCATCGTCATCATCCCGATCATCTTCGAGGACAAGCTGCTCGGCGTGATCGAGCTGGCCTCCTTCTCCCGCTTCTCCGACGTCCATCTGGCGTTCTTCGACCAGTTCGTGAACACCATCGGCGTCGCGATCAACACCATCATCGCCAACTCCCGCACCGAGTCCCTGCTCGGCGAGTCCCAGCGGCTTGGCCCGCCAGCTCCAGGAACGCTCCGACGAACTGCAGAAGCAGCAGGCGGAGTTGCAGCGCTCCAACGCCGAACTGGAGGAGAAGGCGGCCCTGCTGGCCACCAGCTCCCAGTACAAGTCGGAGTTCCTGGCGAACATGTCGCACGAGCTGCGCACCCCGCTGAACTCCCTGCTGATCCTCGCCCGGCTGCTGTCGGACAACCCGGACGGCCATCTCTCCGGCCAGGAGGTCCAGTTCGCCACGACGATCCACCGCTCGGGCTCGGACCTGCTCCAGCTGATCAACGACATCCTGGACCTGTCCAAGATCGAGGCCGGCCGGATGGACGTACGCCCCAAGCGCCTGCCGCTGATCAAACTGCTCGACTACGTCCACGCCACCTTCCGCCCCCTCACCCACGACCGGGGGCTCGCCTTCGAGGTATCGGTCGGCGAGGACGTACCGCGCGAGAGGTACTCCGACGAGCAGCGGCTCCAGCAGATCCTGCGCAATCTGCTCTCCAACGCCATCAAGTTCACCGCGTCGGGCCGGGTCGAACTGAGCGTCGGCCGGATCGCGGACCCCGATCGGGAGGGCGGTGAGGTGATCGCCTTCGCGGTCTCCGACACCGGGATCGGCATCGCGCCGGAGAAGCTCGCGGTGATCTTCGAGGCGTTCCAGCAGGCCGACGCCACCACCAACCGCAAGTACGGCGGCACGGGGCTCGGTCTGTCCATCAGCCGGGAGATCGCGGGGCTGCTGGGCGGCCGTATCGTCGCCGCGAGTGAACCGGGGAAGGGCTCCACCTTCACGCTGTACGTGCCGGTCGTCAGCCCCGGCCACCCGGTGCCCGAGGACCGGGGCGCCGTACCGCTGCCGGAGCAGATGCCGCCGGTGCCGGAGCCCGACGAGGCCTGGCCCGCGCCGACCGGGCTGGAGGAGTGGCAGTCCGGGCGGGCCGGGCGGGTGCTGTCCGGGCGGCGGGTGCTGATCGTGGACGACGACATCCGCAACGTCTTCGCGCTGACCCATGTGCTCGGCCGGGTCGGCATGCCCGTGCTGTACGCGGAGAACGGCCGTGAGGGCATCGAGACCCTGGAGCGCAACCCGGACGTCGAACTCGTCCTGATGGACATCATGATGCCGGAGATGGACGGCTACGAGACCATCGCGGCGATCCGCCGCACCCCGCGCTGGGTCGGCCTGCCGATCATCGCGCTGACCGCGAAGGCGATGCCCGGCGACCGGGAGAAGTCCATCGCGCGCGGCGCCAACGACTACGTACCCAAACCGGTGGACGTGGACCGGCTGCTCACCGCCGTCTGCGCGCTGCTGGACCCGGAGGAAGCGGACGAGGCCCCATCATGAACGCCACAGACGCCCACGACAGCCGCGCCGGGATCCTGCTCGTCGACGACATGGAGGACAACCTCATCGCCCTGGAGGCGGTGCTCGCCTCACTCAACCGGCCGCTGGTGCGCGCCCGTTCCGGCGAGGAGGCGATGAAGGCCCTGTTGCGCCGCCGCTTCGCCCTGGTCCTCATGGACATCCGGATGCCCGGCATGGACGGCTTCGAGACGGCGGCGAACATCAAACGCCTGGACCAGACGAAGGACGTCCCGATCATCTTCCTCACCGGCGCGGACGACGACGCGGGCTTCGCCTTCCGCGGCTACGCCACCGGTGCCGCGGACTACGTCACCAAGCCCTTCGACCCCTGGGTGCTCAGGGCGAAGGTGCGGGTGTTCCTGGACCTGCACAGCAAACAGCTCCAGTTGGAGGCGCTGAGAGCCGAGGTCCGGGAGCTCAGGGCGCTGGTGGAGGCGTCGGGGGAACCCGCGCGACCGGCCACGACGACCGGCTAGCCGCGCGGATCCCCCGACAGCCCGCTACGCCTCGCGCGTGCCCGCGTACATCTCCTCCAGCAGGTGCGCGTACTCCCGCTCCACGACCGGCCGCTTCAGCTTCAGGCTGGGCGTGATCTCGCCGTGCTCCACGTCGAGGTCGCGCGGCAGGAGGCGGAACTTCTTGATGGTCTGCCAGCGCTGCAGGCCCTCGTTGAGCCGCTTCACATAGCCCTCGACCATCGCGACGGTCTCCGGCGCGGCCACGACCTCCGCGTACGACTTCCCGCCGAGCCCGTTCTCCTCGGCCCAGCCCATGAGCGCGGCCTCGTCCAGCGCGATGAGCGCGGTGCAGAAGTTCCGGTCGGCGCCGTGCACCAGGATGTTGGAGACGAAGGGGCACACCGCCTTGAAGGAGCCCTCGATCTCGGTCGGCGCGATGTACTTGCCGCCGGAGGTCTTGAACAGGTCCTTCTTGCGGTCGGTGATCCGCAGGTAGCCGTCGGGCGACAGCTCGCCGATGTCACCGGTGTGGAACCAGCCGTCCGGCTCCAGCACCTCGGCGGTCTTCTCGGGCAGCCCGTGGTAGCCCTCCATGATGCCGGGGCCGCGCAGCAGGATCTCGCCGTCGTCGGCGATCCGGACCTCGCAGCCGGGCAGCGGCTTGCCGACGGTGCCGGTGCGGTAGGCCTCGCCCGGGTTCACGAAGGACGCGGCGGAGGACTCGGTGAGGCCGTAGCCCTCCAGGATGTGGATGCCGGCGCCGGAGAAGAAGAAGCCGATCTCCGGGGCGAGCGCGACCGAGCCGGAGACACAGGCGCGCAGCCGGCCGCCGAAGGCCTCGCGCAGCTTGGAATAGACGAGCGCGTCGGCGATCTTGTGCTTGGCGCCGAGCCCGAAGGGCACCGAGGCGGTGCCGGTGCGCCGGAAGTTGTCCTGGCTGACCTTGGCGTACTCACGGGCCACCCCGGCGGCCCACTGGAAGATCTTGTACTTGGCCCCGCCGCCCGCGCGGGCCTTGGCGGCGACGCCGTTGTAGACCTTCTCGAAGATGCGCGGCACGGCCGCCATGTAGGTCGGCTGGACGACCGGCAGGTTCTCGATGATCTTGTCGACGCGGCCGTCGACGGCGGTGACATGGCCGACCTCGATCTGGCCGGAGGTGAGCACCTTGCCGAAGACGTGGGCGAGCGGCAGCCACAGGTACTGCACGTCCTCGGGGCCGACCAGGCCGGTCGCGGGGATGGCCTTGGCCATGTAGGCCCAGTTGTCGTGCGGCAGGCGCACGCCCTTGGGGCGGCCGGTGGTGCCGGAGGTGTAGATGAGCGTGGCGAGCTGGTCCTTGGTGATGGCCTCGACCCGCTTGCGGATCAGCTCACCCTCCTTCTCCAGCCGGGCGGCGCCGCGCTTCTGCAGCTCGTCCAGGGTGAGGATCCAGTCGGCGGTCTCCACATCGGTGGGGTCGATCACCACGACATGGGTGAGGGCGGGCAGCTCACCGCGCTTCTCGACGGCCTTGGCCAGCTGGGCGGCGTCCTCGGCGATCAGCACCCGGCTCTCGGAGTCGGAGAGGATGAACGCCGACTCGTCCGCGTTGGTCTGCGGGTAGATGGTGGTGGTGGCCGCGCCCGCGCACATGATGCCGAGGTCGGCGAGGATCCACTCGATCCGGGTCGAGGAGGCGAGGGCCACCCGCTGCTCGGGCTGCACGCCCAGTTCGATCAGACCGGCGGCGATCGCGTAGACCCGCTCGGCGGCCTGGCTCCAGGTCAGCGACTTCCACTCGTCCGGTCCCTCACCGGCTGGGTTCGGCACCGGGTACCGGTACGCCTCCGCGTCCGGCGTGGCGGCCACGCGCTCCAGGAAGAGGGCCGCCACGCTCGGCGGACGGTTCTCGATCAAGGTCTGTGCGTCGCTCACGACATCCTCCGGGGCCCGCGACATTGCGGCTGGCTCAGGCTGCGGCTGGTTCACACTCGCGCGCTTGTTTAACTCGCGAGTAACTATCGAGCAGGGATCAGAGTAAGGCTCGACCGGCCGAAGGGTAAGAGCCCGCGCCCTGTCACTTCCTACAGAGACGCGCCCCCGACATGGGCAGAGGCCCGCCGCACTTTCGTACGACGGACCCCTGAGTGCCCTTTTTGCCGAGCTGAACGGCTGTAACCGGCGGTTACTTCTTGCTCTTGGCCGACCCCGTGCTGTCATCACTGCTCAGTACGGCGATGAAGGCCTCCTGCGGAACTTCCACGGAACCCACCATCTTCATCCGCTTCTTGCCTTCCTTCTGCTTCTCCAGCAGCTTGCGCTTACGGGAGATGTCACCGCCGTAGCACTTGGCGAGGACGTCCTTGCGGATGGCGCGGATGGTCTCGCGGGCGATCACCCGGGAGCCGATGGCGGCCTGCACGGGCACCTCGAAGGCCTGCCGCGGGATGAGCTCCTTGAGCTTGGCGACAAGCCGCACGCCGTACGCGTACGCCTGGTCCCTGTGGGTGATCGCGGAGAAGGCGTCCACCTTGTCGCCGTGCAGCAGGATGTCGACCTTGACCAGGCTGGAGGTCTGCTCGCCGGTGGGCTCGTAGTCCAGCGAGGCGTAGCCGCGCGTCTTGGACTTCAACTGGTCGAAGAAGTCGAAGACGATCTCCGCGAGCGGGAGCGTGTAGCGGATCTCGACCCGGTCCTCGGAGAGGTAGTCCATGCCGAGCAGGGTGCCGCGCCGGGTCTGGCACAGCTCCATGATCGAGCCGATGAACTCGGTGGGCGCGAGGATCGTGGCGCGCACGACCGGCTCGTACACCTCGTTGATCTTGCCCTCGGGGAACTCGCTCGGGTTGGTGACGGTGTGCTCGCTGCCGTCCTCCATGACCACGCGGTAGACCACGTTGGGCGCGGTGGCGATCAGGTCGAGGCCGAACTCGCGCTCCAGCCGCTCGCGGATCACGTCCAGGTGCAGCAGGCCGAGGAAGCCGACACGGAAGCCGAAGCCGAGGGCCGCGGAGGTCTCCGGCTCGTAGACCAGGGCCGCGTCGTTGAGCTGGAGCTTGTCCAGGGCCTCGCGCAGCTCCGGGTAGTCCGAGCCGTCCAGCGGATACAGGCCCGAGAAGACCATGGGCTTGGGGTCCTTGTAGCCGCCGAGCGCCTCGGTGGCGCCCTTGGCCTGGCTGGTGACGGTGTCACCGACCTTGGACTGGCGGACGTCCTTCACACCGGTGATCAGATAGCCCACCTCGCCCACGCCGAGACCGTCGGCGGGGAGCATCTCCGGCGAGTTGGTGCCGATCTCCAGCAGCTCGTGGGTGGCGCCGGTCGACATCATCCTGATGCGCTCGCGCTTGTTGAGCTGGCCGTCGATGACACGCACGTAGGTGACGACGCCGCGGTAGGAGTCGTAGACCGAGTCGAAGATCATCGCGCGGGCGGGGGCGTCCTTGACGCCGACCGGGGCCGGGATCTCCGCGACGACCTTGTCCAGCAGCGCCTCCACGCCCAGGCCCGTCTTCGCCGAGACCTTCAGCACGTCGCTCGGGTCGCAGCCGACCAGGTTGGCCAGCTCCTCGGCGAACTTCTCGGGCTGCGCGGCCGGCAGGTCGATCTTGTTCAGCACGGGGATGATCGTGAGGTCGTTCTCCATCGCCAGGTAGAGGTTGGCGAGGGTCTGCGCCTCGATGCCCTGGGCGGCGTCCACCAGGAGGATGGTCCCCTCGCACGCGGCGAGCGACCGGGAGACCTCGTAGGTGAAGTCGACGTGCCCGGGGGTGTCGATCATGTTGAGGATGTGCGTGTTGCCCGGGTCCGTGGTGGGCGCCCAGGGCAGACGCACGGCCTGGGACTTGATGGTGATGCCGCGCTCGCGCTCGATGTCCATGCGGTCGAGGTACTGAGCACGCATCTGCCGCTGCTCGACCACGCCGGTCAGCTGGAGCATCCGGTCGGCGAGCGTGGACTTGCCGTGGTCGATGTGCGCGATGATGCAGAAATTGCGGATCAGAGCCGGGTCGGTACGGCTCGGCTCGGGCACATGGCTAGGGATCGCGGGCACGCAGGGTCCTGATTCTTGAGGCGTCCGCAGCCGTCTGCGGTCTCGGGTCGGAACAACGATCGGGTCTATACGTAGGCTCCATGGTCCCACGGGCGGCTACCGGAGACCGGTTTGGGCCGCATCCTGGGCCGCTGGTAGTCTGGGTGGCTGTGTCTCATGCCCTCTCAGCGCGAGGCACACCCCAAGAAAATCACCGGTACGGGTCCCGTGCGGCCCCGTGCCTGAACCTGAAAAGGCTCATTCGTGGCGAACATCAAGTCCCAGATCAAGCGGATCAAGACCAACGAGAAGGCCCGGCTGCGCAACAAGGCCGTCAAGTCCTCTCTGAAGACCGCGATCCGCAAGGCCCGTGAGGCCGCTGCCGCGGGTGACGTGGAGAAGGCCACCGAGTACCAGCGCGCTGCCGCGCGTCAGCTCGACAAGGCCGTCTCCAAGGGCGTCATCCACAAGAACCAGGCCGCCAACAAGAAGTCGGCGCTTGCTTCGAAGGTCGCCGCGCTCAAGGGCTGAACCCTTCATCTGGTCTGATCGGATCCGGTACGCCGGGTCCAGTCGCCGGTGGGACCCGGGCGGGCCCTCTCTCATCCGCCCCCGACCGGCACCCTGAGCTCGTACGCGGCCTGCGTTCGCCACGCGGGTACGGGCTCGACATCGTGAACCGGAGGCCCCGGCGCCTGTCCTTCCCCAGGACGGGTGCCGGGGCCTTCGGGCTGTCCGCCTCAGCTCCAGAACTCGTTGGCGCGGTCGAGGTCCGCGACGCACTCGTCGAGGTCGGTGACCTTGTCGCCGACGATGCGGAAGACGATGCAGCCGTCCTCCTCCAGGTGCTTGCCGTTGCGGTCGGCGGAGAAGTGGTGCATGGCCACGACATGGCCACGGCCGTCGACCATGTAGGAGCGGGGCTCGACCTTCATCGTGCCCTGGGTCTCCTCGGCGAGCCTTCCGTACATCTCGATGACCGCGTCCTGGCCCTTGTAGTCACCGGAGAGCATGTGGCTGCCGGGTACGTGGTGCGTACAGTCCGAGGTCATCAGGGCGCGCAGCGCGTCCATGTCACCGCGCGCGAAGGCCTCGTATCCCTTGCGGACGATCATTGCGTGGGGGTGTTCAGCCATGGTTACCGCCACCTTTCCTGCTTCCCGGCGGATGGGCGGCTGACAGGGCTCATTTTCCCCCTCCGCGGGCTCAGCGTCCTCTGGAACGGGCGGCCCGCGCGATGGTGACGACGGCCTTCTCCAGGGCGTACTCGGGGTCGTCCCCGCCGCCCTTGACCCCGGCGTCCGCCTCCGCGACGGCACGCAGCGCGACGGCGACGCCGTCCGGGGTCCAGCCGCGCATCTGCTGGCGCACCCGGTCGATCTTCCAAGGGGGCATGCCCAGCTCACGGGCGAGATCGGCGGGGCGGCCACCGCGCGCGGAGGAGAGCTTGCCGATGGCCCTCACGCCCTGGGCGAGGGCGCTGGTGATCAGGACGGGGGCGACACCGGTGGCCAGCGACCACCGCAGCGCCTCCAGCGCCTCGGCCGTACGCCCCTCCACGGCCCGGTCGGCGACGGTGAAGCTGGAGGCCTCGGCCCGGCCGGTGTAGTACCGCCCGACGACGGCCTCGTCGATGGTCCCCTCGACATCGGCGACGAGCTGGCTCACGGCGGACGCCAGCTCCCGCAGGTCGCTGCCGATGGAGTCGACGAGCGCCTGGCACGCCTCGGGCGTCGCGGACCGGCCGGTGGCCCGGAACTCCTGCCGCACGAAGGCCAGCCGGTCGGCGGGCTTGGTCATCTTCGGACAGGCGACCTCGCGTGCCCCGGCCTTCCGCGCGGCGTCGAGCAGCCCCTTGCCCTTGGCCCCGCCGGCGTGGAGCAGCACCAGGGTGATCTCCTCGGCGGGCGCCGCGAGATACGCCTTGACGTCCTTGACGGTGTCGGCGCCGAGATCCTGCGCGTTGCGCACGACGACGACCTTGCGCTCGGCGAAGAGGGACGGGCTGGTCAGCTCGGCCAAGGTCCCCGGCTGCAACTGCTCCGGGGTCAGCTCCCGCACATCGGTGTCGGCGTCGGCGGCCTTCGCCGCCCGCACCACCTCCTGCACGGCCCGGTCGAGCAACAGCTCCTCCTGCCCGACGGCAACGGTCACAGGAGCGAGCAGGTCATCTGCAGCGGATTTCTTGGCCATCGGGACAAGGATGGCACGGAGGACTGACAGCGCGGACCGACGGCGACCGGGTCGGGACAACAGCACGGACCGGCGGCGACCGGGTCGGGACAACAGCACCGTGCCCGGCGACACACGGCGGGCGGGCCAGCACGGGCGGGGGGCTCCACAGCAGCCGGGCGGCGCGGGCCGGGGCTCCACAGCAGCCGGACGACGCAGACCGGGGCTCCACAGCAGCCGGACGACGCAGACCGGGGCTCCACAGCAGCCGGACGACGCAGACCGGGGCTCCACAGCAGCCGGACGACGCAGACCGGGGCTCCACAGCAGCCGGGCGGCGCAGGCCGGCGGAGACCACCGGGACGGCCGGGTAGACGGGACAACAGCACCGGGCCCAGCGTCACACAGCGGGCAAGCCACCACGGGCGGGAGCTCCACAGCCGCCGAGCAGCGCAGCCGGGGGCTCCACGGCGGCCGGGCGGCGCGGCCCAGCGGGAACCCACCGGGGCGGCACGGGCTGCGCAGCCAGGCCGCCGACCCACCGCCTCGCGGCAGGCGGAGCGGAAGCTCGGGCGGGCGGGCCGGACAGGAGGGACGGGCGGGCGGGTGGGGCAGGCGGGCGGCGGGAAAAGGGCGGCAGACGGAAGCAGCACACGGCGGAACCGCCGGAGCAGGGCGGCAGACGGAAGCAGCACACGGCGGACCGTCAAAACAGGGCGGCAGACGGGGGGCAGGCACACGGCGGACCGCCGGAACAGGGCGCAGACGGGGGCCAGCATGCCGGGCCGCCGAGGGGCAGGGCCTTGCGGGCGGCAGGGGGCCGCATGGGGCGGTCTGCGGGGCCTCTACGGCTCCTCGCGCCAGCCGTCCCACTCGGCCGCGAAGGCGTCCAGTTCCGCCGGGTCGAGGGCGCCGGGCTCGTCGCGGAGGACGACCAGCCACTGGGCGTCCTCCGCGTCGTCCTCGCCGGCCAGGGCGTCCCGGACCACCTGGGGCTCCTCGCGTACGCCGAACCGCTCCGCGAGGGCCTCCACGACCTCCTCGGCGGCGTCGCGGTCGGGCAGCACCAATACGTGTCTCACATCGCTCACACGGTCATTCTCCAGACCCGCCCGCCGACTCCTCCGCCACCCTCGGCACCCGGTCCAGCTCGATCCCGAACCACTCGCGGTACGCCGCCAGCACCTCCGCGTCCGTCCCGAGGTGCCGCTCCTCCTTCACCCCGTCCGCGCTCGTCGTCTTGAACGTGCGCCCGCTCAGCGTGATCCGCCCGCCGTCCTCCGTCACCCGGGAACACACCAGCGACTGCGTGAAGTGGGACGCGGGAGAGGTGCACTGGTACCAGGCCCCGACGCGGAAGTCGGCGAGCGCCCGGGGCCGTGTCTCCAGCCGGTACTCCGGCCTGCCGTTCATCACGACGTCCAGGTCCGCCCCCGCCTCCCCCGCCGCGTCCGGCCCCGCCGCCACGATCCGGAACACGCCCCCGGGGTCCTTCTGCTCCCCCCGCTCCCGGAACACCAGCGGATAGTGGCTGTGCGCCCCGAACCCGACGTCGGCCAGCCACTCGCCCCCGTCGTCCGTCCGCACCCGCAGCGCGAGATGGTCGTACGGGATCCCCAGCCGCCCGTCCCCGCCGTACACCCGGCCCGCCAGCAGCGCGACCTCGTACCCGAGCGCCGCCAGCAACGCCCCGAAGGCGCCGTTGAGTTCGTAGCAGAACCCTCCCCTGCGCGCGCCCACCAGCTTCTCCAGCAGCCGCTCCTCCTCCAGCACGATCTCCTCGCCGAGGTGAATCGACAGGTTCTCGAAGGGCACGGTCCGCAGGTGCCGCAGGTGCAGGTCGCGCAGGGCGTCGGCGGTCGGCCGCGCGGGGCGCTCGGCACCGATCCGGCTGAGGTAGGCATCGACTTCGGCTGAGTTCATGCCCCCAGTCTCCACCTCACTCTCCCGCCACCCTCAGCTCCCCGTCCGCACCCTTCACCACGGCCAGCGCCCCGTCCTCGTCCGTCCGCAGCACCGCCGCCCCGCCCTCCCGCAACGCCGCCACCGTGCCGGGCGCCGGATGCCCGTAGCCGTTGTCCTCTCCGACGGAGATCAACGCCACCCGGGGAGCGGCCCGCCGTATGAGCTCCGGGTCCTGGTAGGCCGAGCCGTGATGGGCGACCTTCAGCACGTCCACTCCCTCCGGCACTCCGCCCGCCCGCAACAGCGCCTGCTGGGCCGGTGGTTCCAGATCCCCGAGCAGCAGGAACCGCACGCCCGCCGACTCCGCGAGCAGGGTGACACTCGCGTCGTTCGGCCCCTCGGGCCCCGGCACCGGGGCGGACGGCGGCCACAGCACCCGCCAGGACAGCTCCCCGGTCCGCCGCCGCTCCCCGGCCACGGCCCGCGTCACCGGGATGCCCCGCGCCGCCGCCTCCCGGCGCACGAACTCCGCCTGCTCGGCCGGCTCCTGGAGCCCGGTCGTCTGGATCTCTCCCACCGCCCGGCCCCGCAACACCCCCGGCAGGCCCGCCACATGGTCCGCGTGGAAGTGTGTGAGGACGACCAGGGGGATCCGGGTGACGGCGAGGGCGCGCAGGCAGCGGTCGACGAGCCCCGGCTCCGGCCCGGCGTCCACGACTACACCTGCGCCCTCCCCCGCGGCGAGCACCAGCGCGTCCCCCTGCCCCACATCGCACGCGACCAGCCGCCACCCCGGCGGCGGCCACCCACCGATCACCCGTACCAGCGGCGGCGGTTGCACCACCGCCAGCACCAGCAGCACCGCCCCGAGCCCGCACCACCACGGGCTGCGCCACAGCCGCCGCCCCACCGCGAGTCCGGTCACCGTGACGAGGAGGAGCAGCCCGGCCCCGGCCCAGCTGCCCGGCCAGTCGATGCCCGCGCCGGGCAGCGCCGCCCCGGTCCGGGCGATGGACGCGATCCACCCCGTCGGCCAACTCGCACACCACGCCAGCGCCTTGGCCACCGGCATCGCCACCGGTGCCGTCGCCAGCGTCGCGAACCCCAGTACCGTGGCCGGGGCGAGCGCGAACTCGGCGAGCAGATTGCACGGCACCGCCACCAGGCTCACCCGCTCCGACAGCACCGCCACCACCGGCGCGCACACCATCTGCGCCGCCCCGGCCGCGGCCACCGCCTCCGCCCACCGCGGCCGGACCCCGCGCCGCTGCAGGGCGGCGCTGAAGCGCGGTGCCAGCACCAGCAGTGCCCCGGTGGCCAGCACCGACAGCAGGAAGCCGTAACTACGGGCCAGCCACGGATCGAACAGCACCAGCAGCAGCACCGCCGTCGCCAGCGCGGGCAGCAGGGACCGGCGCCGCCCCGTGGCCAGGGCCAGCAGCACCACCGCACCGCAGGCGGCGGCCCGCAGCACGCTGGGGTCCGGCCGGCACACCACGACGAAGGCGAGGGTGAGCGCCCCGCCGCACACCGCGGTCGTCCGCAGCGACAGACCGAGCCGGGGCGCCAGTCCACGGCGTTCGGCGCGCTGGGCCGTGCCCGGCGGGCCGATGAGCAGTATCAGGATGATGGTGAGGTTGCTGCCGGACACCGCGAGGGTGTGGGCGAGGTCGGTCTCCTTGAACGCCTCGTCCAGCTCGGGTGTGATCCGTGAGGTGTCCCCGACCACCAGCCCCGGCAACAGCGCCCGCGCGTCGGCGGGCAGCCCGTCGGTCGCCTCCCGCAGCCCGGCCCGCAGCCGCCCCGCGAACCGCTGCGCCGCCGACGCCCGCGCCGCGACCTCCGGCGCCGCCCCGCCCCGTACCCGCAGCACGCCCGCGACGCGGTCGCCGCCGGTCAGCGCGGGCGCCAGCCGCGCGGTCACCCGCAGCCTCGTGGACGGCAGCAGCCCCAGCCACGGCGACCCCTTCGACGCCCGCACCACCATCAGCACCGGCGCCCGCGTCCCCACCGCCGCGCCGGCGCCGACCGTGACCCGCCGCACCCGTGCGTCGATCAGCACGGCCGTCGGAGTCGTCCGGTTGCCGTCGACCCGGGGCCGGGTGAGCCGGGGATCGGAGGTCAGCTCCACCTCCGCGGTCACGGTCGCGTACCTCCGCGCCAGTTCCGGCACCGGGCCGCGCCGCAGATCGGCCCCGTGCAGCCCGGCCGAGGCGGCGGCCGCCGCGACGCAGAGCAGCACGGCGGCGAGCGACAACCGCGACCACGCGGACACCCGCGACCACGCCGACCACCGCGCCGCCAGCAGCACGGCCCCCAGGACGAGGGCCACGGCCACCACCGCGACCGCCCATCCACCGGGTGCCGTCAGCGTCAGCGCCGCCGTGGCCCAGGCCGCGAGCGCCGGTGGCACGAGGCGCAGATCCGTCGGCCCCTCCTGGCGCGGGTGGGACGCGCCGAGCCGGTGCCCGGAGGCCGCGTGCACCTCGTCCCGCGCGGTTTCGGGGGCGCTCGCGGCAGGCGTACGGGACTCGGCTGATACACCCCCGCTCATGGCTGTACGAGATTCCGCAGATCGGCGAAGCGGCGTTCGCCGATGCCGTTGACCTCGCGCAGCTCCTCGACCGAGCGGAAACCGCCGGTGCGGGTGCGGTGGTCGATGATGTGCTGGGCCAGGACGGGGCCGACCCCGGGGAGGGTGTCGAGCTGTTCGGCGGTAGCGGTGTTGAGGGAGACGGGGGCCGCCGGTCCCACCCCGGCCGACAGTCCCGCCCCGGCCGCCGCACCCCGCACGGGGGCGGCGCCCTGCGCCGGCGGCGCCGGACCGCCCACGACGACCTGCTCCCCATCGACGAGGAACCGCGCCCGGTTCAGCCCGTCGGTACGGGTACCCGGCCGCACCCCACCGGCCGCCTGTAACGCGTCCTCGACCCGGGACCCTGCGGGCAGCCGGTGGATCCCCGGCTTGCGGACCTTGCCGCTGACGTCCACGACAATCTCGGACGCCACCGAGGACGCCACCGAGGACGCGCCGGAGGTGGTGCGGGCCGCGGCACCGGTCCCGTCCGGCGGCTCCGCGCCCGCCCCGAACGCGGCCCGGTCCGCCGCGCCGTCTCCCGGCCCGGCCTCCCCGGCCCGCACCACCTCCGGCGCCCGCACCCCTTGAGTCCGTCCGCTCCAGAAGTGCTGCGCCGCGAACCCCGCCGCCACGACCAGCACCACCGCGAGCGCGACCACGCTCCGCCGTTCCAACCCGCACCGGGCCTGCACCCACAGCGGCAGCCGCTCCCGCAACGCGAGCCCGAACCGCCCCCGCCAAGGGGGCCGCTCGTCCTCCGGGGATGCGGGCTCCGACCCCCGCCCCACCACCGCCCGTTCCCCGAACAGCGCCTCCGCCCGCCGCCGGATCTCCTCATCCGGACGGCCTGCCTGGGCGCCCGGGACTGACCTGTGCGTACGTGATCCAAGTGCCATGCGACGAGGATCGGACATCTCGCCGCACCGCGATGATCTTGCTCAATTCCCGGGGACAGTCCCCCGGTTGTGGATAACCCGCTCACTCACAAGGGTTATCGCGCCGAGACGACGACCCCCAGCAGCCCGGGACCCGTATGCGCCCCGATCACCGCCCCCACCTCGCTCACATGCAGGTCCGCCAGCCCCCGTACCCGCGCCCGCAGCCGGTCGGCCAGGGCCGATGCCCGGTCCGGGGCGGCGAGATGGTGCACGGCGATGTCGACCTGCGCGGCGCCCGCCCGGTCCGCGGCGATCTCCTCCAGGCGGGCGATCGCCTTGGACGCCGTCCGCACCTTCTCCAACGGCTCGATCCGGCCGCCGTTCAGCTGGAGCAGCGGCTTCACCGCGAGCGCCGAGCCGAGCAGGGCCTGGGCGGCGCCGATCCGGCCGCCCCGGCGCAGATAGTCGAGGGTGTCGACGTAGAAGTAGGCGGAGGTCCCCTCGGCGCGCTTCTCGGCCGCCGCGACCGCCTCGTCGACGGTGCCGCCCGACTCCGCGACCTGCGCCGCGGCGAGCGCGCAGAAGCCGAGGGCCATCGCGATCATCCCGGTGTCCACCACCCGCACCGGCACGGGCGCGTCCTGGGCGGCGAGCA
Organism: Streptomyces sp. NPDC110618; assembly: GCF_055657065.1. Classification (NCBI taxonomy): domain Bacteria; kingdom Bacillati; phylum Actinomycetota; class Actinomycetes; order Kitasatosporales; family Streptomycetaceae; genus Streptomyces; species Streptomyces sp. NPDC110618. Next base: position 145,609 of record NZ_JBVKBN010000002.1, read on the forward strand.
CGGCCGCGTCGTAGGTGCCGGACAGTTCGGCGGACAGGTGCAGGGAGACGATGCCGGTGGCGCCGGACTCGGCGACCTGGCGATAGGTCTCGGCGAACCGCTCGGGGCTGGGGCGGGAGGTGGTGACGGGGCGCCGCTTCTGCAGCGCCTGGGCCAGCGAGCGGGTGGAGATCTCGGTGCCCTCCTCCAGCGCCTCGTCACCGAGGACCACGGTCAGGGGCACCGCGGTGATGCCGTGGCGATCCATCGTCCGCGGCGGCAGGTAGGCCGTTGAATCGGTGACGATCGCGACATGGCGGGACATGAGCTGGAGGTTACCTGGCGTAGTGCCCCCGCGGCAGCCCGGCCCCTGTCACCTGGGCCGTCGTGGCCGGATCAGGTGGTGCTCTCGGGGCGCGGCTGCTTCTTCTCCCACGGGTACGTGGGACGCGGCTCGGGCGGGGTGATGGCGGGCATGGTCGGCTGCTCGGCGGTCTCCCGCCGCGAGCCGCCCGGCCAGGTCTGCTCGGGTTCCGGCGCCTCGGGAGCCGGTGCCTCGGGCCACGGCGGGGGCGGCGTCGCGGTGGACGGCTCCCCCTCGGTGGTCCAGTGCCGCAGCGCCCCGGCCTCCATGTCGATCTGCGCGCTCAGCGAGTCCAGGTCGTCGTCGGCGAACCGGCGGGCCCGGTCGCGGGCCGCCCAGCGCAGCGAGTCCGCCGAGCCGACGATCCGCTCGGTGCGCTCCCGCAGCCCCGGAAGCCGTTCGGCGAGAGTCGTGCGGTCCGGTTCGCTCTCCAGGCGCCGCAGTTCGCCGTCGAGCTCGTGGCCGTGGGCGCTGAGCCGCTGGAACAGCGCGAGGGACTCCTTCAGGGACTCGTCCTCGGCCACGCCCGCGTGCAGCGCGTCCTGGGTCGCGCGCATCGAGGTGCGCAGCTTCAGCCGCAGCTGGGCGAGCTCGGCCTGCGGGCCCACCTGGACGAGGGACTTGGCGCGCAGGGTGTGGTCCTCGACCGTGCGGCGGGCCTGGGTGATCGTGCGGTCGGCGGCCCGCTTGGCCGCTCCCACCGCCTTCACGGTGGCCCAGGCGCCGAGCACCACGAGAAGCACGAAGAGCAGGGCCACCACTGCGATCGCTGCTTCCACTGCGCTCCTCCTCGAATCCACGACTGCGTGCGCCGCGCTGCTCTCCACGGTAAACGCCGCGGGCAGGCCCGGAGTTCCGAAAGAACCCCGAACCTGCCCGTAGGGGACCACCCGGAGGCGGCCCGTCCGGCCGGTTGCCCCATGCCCGGGTCTGCCGGTTGTCCCATGCCCGGGTCTGCCGGTTGCCTCATACCCGGGTCTGCCGGTTGCCTCATACCCGGGTCTGCCGGTTGCCTCATACCCGGGTCTGCCGGTTGCCTCATACCCGGGTCTGCCGGTTGCCCCATACCCGGGCCCGCCAGTTACCCCATACCTGGGTCCGCCGGTCACCCCCGGCCCAGGTCGGCCAGCTACGCCGGAACGATGTTCACCAGCTTCGGCGCCCGCACGATCACCTTGCGGATGCCCGCGCCGCCCAGCGCCGCCACGACCTTGTCGTCGGCCAGCGCGACCTTCTCCAGCTCCTCCTCGGAGATGGACGGCGAGACCTCCAGGCGGGCCTTGACCTTGCCCTTGACCTGGACGACGCAGGTCACCGTCTCGTCAACCACGTAGGCCGGGTCGGCGACCGGGAAGTCCTGGTGCACCACCGAGTCGTCGTGGCCCAGCCTGCGCCACAGCTCCTCGGCGATGTGCGGGGCCAGCGGGGCGACCAGCAGCACCAGCGGCTCGGCGACCGAGCGCGGCAGCGCCCCGCCCGTCTTGGTCAGGTGGTTGTTCAGCTCGGTGACCTTGGCGATGGCGGTGTTGAACCGCATGCCCTCCAGGTCGCCGCGCACCCCGTCGATGGCCTTGTGCAGGGCGCGCAGCGTGTCCTCGTCGGGCTCGGCGTCGGTGACGGTGACCTCGCCGGTGGCCTCGTCGACGATGTTGCGCCACAGCCGCTGCAGCAGCCGGAACTGGCCGACCACCGCGCGGGTGTCCCACGGCCGGGAGACGTCCAGCGGGCCCATGGCCATCTCGTACAGGCGCAGCGTGTCGGCGCCGTACTCGGCGCAGATCTCGTCCGGGGTGACCGCGTTCTTCAGGGACTTGCCCATCTTGCCCAGCAGCCGGGAGACCTTCTCGCCCTGGTAGTAGTAGACGCCGTCGCGCTCCTCCACCTCGGCGGCCGGCACCGCGATACCGCGGCTGTCGCGGTAGACGTAGGCCTGGATCATGCCCTGGTTGAACAGCTTGTGGAACGGCTCGGCCGACGAGACGTGCCCCAGGTCGTACAGGACCTTGGACCAGAAGCGGGCGTACAGCAGGTGCAGCACGGCGTGCTCGGCGCCGCCGACGTACAGGTCGACACCGCCGTGCGGCTGGCCCTCGCGCGGGCCCATCCAGTACTGCTCGATCTCCGGGTCGACCAGCTTCTCGGAGTTGTGCGGGTCCAGGTAGCGCAGCTCGTACCAGCAGGAACCGGCCCAGTTGGGCATGGTGTTGGTCTCGCGGCGGTACTTCTTGGGGCCGTCGCCCAGGTCCAGGGTGACGTTGACCCAGTCCTCGTTGCGGGACAGGGGCGTCTCGGGCTGGGTGTTCGCGTCGTCCGGGTCGAAGGTGCGCGGGGAGTAGTCCTCGACCTCGGGCAGCTCCAGCGGCAGCATCGACTCGGGCAGGGCGTGGGCGACGCCGTCCTCGTCGTAGACGATCGGGAAGGGCTCGCCCCAGTAGCGCTGGCGGCTGAACAGCCAGTCGCGCAGCCGGAAGTTGACGGTGCCCTGGCCCCGGCCTGTGCGCTCCAGCCACTCGGTGATGCGGGCTTTGGCCTCGACGACGCCCAGGCCGTCCAGGGAGACGCCCTCGCCGGAGGAGTTGACGATCTTCGCGTCGTAGGAGACGAACGCCTCGGTCCAGTCGGCGGTGTCGGTGCCGCGGCCGTCGGTCGGCTCGACCACGCAGCAGATCGGCAGCTCGAAGGCGCGCGCGAACTCGAAGTCGCGGCTGTCGTGGCCGGGGACGGCCATGATGGCGCCGGTGCCGTAGCCCATCAGGACGTAGTCCGCGATGAAGACCGGGATCTGCTCGCCGTTGACCGGGTTGGTGGCGTACGCGCCGATGAAGACGCCGGTCTTCTCCTTGGCCTCGGCCTGCCGCTCGACGTCGGACTTGGACGCGGCCTGCGCCCGGTAGGCGGCGACGGCGTCGGCCGGGGTGGCGTGGCCGCCGGTCCACACGTCGTGGGTGCCCTCGGGCCAGGCGTCCGGGGTGAACTTCTCCACCAGCGGGTGCTCGGGGGCCAGCACCATGTAGCTCGCGCCGAACAGGGTGTCGGGGCGGGTGGTGAAGACGGTGATGTTCTCGCCGTCGATCGGGAAGTCGACGCGGGCGCCCTCGGAGCGGCCGATCCAGTTGCGCTGCTGCAGCTTGATGGCCTCGGGCCAGTCCAGCGCCTCCAGGTCGTCCAGCAGCCGGTCCGCGTAGGCGGTGATGCGCATGTTCCACTGGCGCAGCTTGGCCTTGAAGACGGGGAAGTTGCCGCGCTCGGAGCGGCCGTCGGCGGTGACCTCCTCGTTGGCCAGCACGGTGCCCAGACCGGGGCACCAGTTGACGGGCGCGTCGGAGGCGTAGGCCAGGCGGTACTCGCCCAGGATCTCGGCGCGTTCGGCGGCGGTCAGCTCGTTCCAGGACCGGCCGCCGGGCACGGCGCGTTCACCGCTCTCGAACTGGGCGACCAGCTCGGAGATCGGGCGGGCCTTCTTCGCCTCGTCGTCGTACCAGGAGTTGAAGATCTGCAGGAAGATCCACTGGGTCCACTTGTAGTAGTCCGGGTCGATCGTGGCGAACGACCGGCGCTTGTCGTGGCCCAGGCCCAGGCGGCGCAGCTGCGCCTTCATGTTCTCGATGTTGGCCTCGGTGGACACGCGCGGGTGCGTGCCGGTCTGCACGGCGTACTGCTCGGCGGGCAGGCCGAAGGCGTCGAAGCCCAGGGTGTGCAGGACGTTGTGGCCGGTCATCCGCTGGAAGCGGGCGTAGACGTCGGTGGCGATGTAGCCCAGGGGGTGGCCGACGTGCAGGCCCGCACCGGAGGGGTACGGGAACATGTCCATGATGAACTTCTTGGGCTTGGCGACCGTCTCGGGGTCGCCGGCCAGATCACCGGTGGGGTTGGGCGCGGCGTAGGTGCCCTCGGCGTCCCAGAAGTCCTGCCAGCGTGCCTCGATCTCCGCGGCCATGGCGGCCGTGTAGCGGTGCGGCGCGGCCACCTCGGCGGCGGTAGCGGGGTTCATCTCGCTCATGATCCTCAAAGCTCCATCGATCGTCTCTGCCAGCGCTGCGTGTTCTCCGGTCCGGAAACGAAAAATCCCCTCGCACAGGAGGGGACGCCGCGCCGATGCCGGCCACTTTCCGACGGTGGCCGGTGCTGATCAGCGCGGCCCGCTAAGCAGAAGGCGTACGGCACGCATGGCGTCAGGGTACCGCAGCCGTCGACCGGGTCGGGACCAATGGATACCGACCCCTCCGCTCATCGAACCTGTTGTGAAGGTTCTGAAAAGTTGAACGAAGTTCAATTTTTACCCGGCGTAAGCGCCCCTAGCAGGACAACACCGACCCCGCACGGCGCATTGATAACAACGCAATAACTCAAATGGCGCCTGCACGGTTCAGGAGCCACTTAGAGTGCGGCAGCGGGACCGCTTTCCCGAACCGCTCGGAGTTGCCCCCATGAACCCTCAACGCAGTACCCGTTCGCTCCCCCGGCCCGGCCGTTCGGCCTACGGGGCGGCGACGGCTGTCGTTCTGCTGCTCATACCCGTGATCGTGCTGCTCGGCGGCGACTGGCTCCGCGAGTTCCTGAACTTCGGTGCCGGAGTGCTCTCGCTCGTCTCCCTGAGCTGTTCGGTGATCTGGGGCCTGGTCGCCCAGGACCGGATCGTGCTGAACACACGCCAGCGGATCATCGGCCAGGCCGTGCACCGCACCCTGGCGGTCGCCTCGCTCGCCTTCCTGATGCTGCACATCACCACCAAGCTCGTCCTCGACCACGCCGAGCTGATCGCGGCCGTGATCCCCTTCTCGATGGGCTTCACCGGCCTCGGCGGCCTCATCGGCCTCGGCTCGACGGCCGCGCTGCTCATGATCTTCGTGGGCATCACCGGCGCCCTGCGCAGCGCCTTCGCCTCCCCGGCTCCCGTCGCCGCCCGCTGGCGGGCGATGCACATGCTGGCCTACCCGGCCTGGTGCTGCGCACTCGTGCACGGGCTCTACGCGGGTCGTGCGGCCAAGCCGATCTTCGTGATCATGTACGGCATGTGCGTGGCCGGCGTGGCCATCGCCCTGGCGGTGCGCGCGGCACCCCGCCCGGTCAAGCGCAAGATCGCCGACAAGATCGCCATGATCGTGGGCGACAACGAGGAGCGCTCGCCCCGCGAGGGCCTGGAGGCCAGCCGGGCCCGGATGGCCGAGGCCACCGCCGCCCAGCCCGCCGCCAAGCCCGCCAAGCCGGCCGCCGCCCCCTCCTCCTCCGCGCTCCCCGGCTACGAGTCCGCGCTCGCCGAACCCCCGGCCGCCGAACCGGCCAACGGCTTCGCGGCCGCCTACCGCGCCGTCAACACGCCCTCGCGCGGCCAGCAGTCCTTCGCGCCCGACCCCGGCGGACAGTCCTTCGCGACCGACCAGACCGCGCGCATGGACCTGCCGCTGGACATGCAGGCCACCGAGGCGATGCCGCGCGTGGACAACGTCTCCAGCACGTCCGGGAACTGGCCGATCCCCTCGCCCCCGCCGGTCGGGGAGGCGCCGCCGTCCGCGTACGACCCGCTCACGGACACGGGATACAACATCCCGACCTATGACACTTCGGGCGCCGCCGGGTACGGCGGGGGTGATGTGTACAACACCGCTGAGTCGAACGGCCTCTACGGCACGTACAACTCCAACGACACGTACAACAGCGGTCCCGCCAATGAACCAGCCCCCGGTCAGTCGTTCGACGCGCCGGGTTCGGGCGAACCTTGGAACACGCCTTCCGGAGGCTATAGGTGAACGAGGCCCTGCCCGACGTACCAGAAGTCCGCGTGGTCGGCCTTCCCCAGCTCACGTCGGGCTTCGACCTTGTCGAAAGACTGGATCTGCCCATGCACCTCAAGGTGCACGGGCCGCTCGAACCGATGGGCGGGGAGCAGCTCGCGCAGCTCTCCGAACGCATCAACCTGAAGGGCCGCGGCGGCGCGGGCTTCCCCTTCCACAAGAAGCTGCGCTCGGTCGCCGAATCGGCGATCAAGCGCGGCGTCCGGCCGGTCGTCGTCGTCAACGGCAGCGAGGACGAACCGGCCTGCCGCAAGGACACGGTGCTCATCAACCGTGCCCCGCACCTCATCCTGGACGGCGCGCTGCTCGTCGCCGAGGCCCTGGGTGCCCGCACGCTCGTGGTGGGGGTCACTCGTGAGTCGACCCAGCGCTCCATGGAGGCCGCGCTCGCCGAACGCGGCCTGAGCAACGGCCGCCGCTCAGCCCTGCGCGCCCGCGTGCAGCGCAACCCGGTGCGGATGGTCACCGGAGCGGCGGCGTCGCTGATCCGCTCCATCGACGGCGGCCCGGCGATCCCGCCCGGCCGCAAGGTCAGCGCCTCCAAGAGCGGCGTCGGCGGTGCCCCCACCCTGCTGTCGAACGCCGAGACCTTCGCCCAGCTCGCCATCGCGGCCCGCATCGGCCCGGAGCGCTACGGCAACACCGGTCTGTACGACGAGCCGGGCACCGTGATGCTGACGGTGTCCGGCGCGGTCGCCCGCCCGATGGTGATCGAGGTCCCCACGGGCGTCCCGCTGCGGTACGTCCTGCAGCTGGCCGGCGCCCCTCCGGTCCCGCAGGGCGTGCTGACCGGCGGCTACCACGGCAAGTGGATCGACGCGGCCACCGTCAACGAGGCGATCGTCTCGCGCAACTCGCTGGACGCGGTGGGCGGCGCGCTCGGCGCCGGCGCGATCCTGCCGATCACCCAGGAGACCTGCCCGCTGGGCGAGTCGCTCAGGGTGGCGCAGTGGCTGGCCGAGGAGAGCGCGGGCCAGTGCGGCCCCTGCTACCTGGGCCTGCCGGCCGCCGCGCGCGGCATGGAGGACATCCTCAACGGCGGCGGTCCGGCCGCCCTTGAGGCGCTCAAGCAGGTCGCCAAGAACGTCAAGCGGCGCGGTGCGTGTTCGCACCCGGACGGCTCGGCGATGTTCCTGGAGTCGACCATCAAGGCGTTCACGGACGACCTGGCCGCCCATGTCCTCGGCAACGGCTGCGGACGGCCCGTGGAGGGCGTACTGCCACTCTTCGAGGGGGGCAGGATGCCCACCGGCATCCCGGGCGGCGGCGAGTCCGAGGAGAACGGCCCCAGCCGCCAGAAGATCTACGTCGACTGGACGCTGTGCCGCGGGCACGGCCTGTGCGCGGACATCCTCCCGGAGGTCTTCGAACTCGGCGCCGACGGCTTCCCCACGGTCGCCCAGGCCCAAGTCCCGCGCTACGCGGAGGCGAAGGCACTGCGCGCGGTCCGCCGCTGCCCGGCGCTCGCGCTGCGCATCGAGGACCAGGCGGAGCGGGCGCCCTCGCGCACGAACCTCCCGGTGCTCTCCCAGGGCCGCGGCCGCCGCGCCCTGGGCCGCTGACGCCACTCCCCCACAAGGGCCGCCCACTCCCCTGGGCGGCCCTCTTTCATACGCCCGGAGCGTGTCCCTCGTACACGCAAAAAAGATCCCGCCGGATCTTCACGATCCGGCGGGATCTCACTGTGGAGCTAAGGAGAATTGAACTCCTGACCTCCTGCATGCCATGCAGGCGCTCTACCAACTGAGCTATAGCCCCTTGCTTGGTCCCCCGGGTCTTCCTGTCGGTTTCCCCGGCGGCGACGCCAACATTACACGGTCCTCGGGGTGCGCCCCAAATCGATTACCGCGGCGACCGATTGGGGCGCATTGTCCGTTATGCCACCCACGAGTCTGTCGCACCGTCACGTCAGGCCGTCACGTCACGCCGTCACGAACGAGTAGAACCGCTTGAGCGTGCAGTGCTCCTCCAGGAGCCGGCCGTAGATCGGCTCGCCCTCCAGCTCGCGGTACGTCTCGATCGGGTCGCCTTTTATGATCAGCGCCCGCGCGCATTCCTCGCACCAGTACTGGTAGTCCGGGTTCACGGGTTCCATGTCACGCACGATCGGCGTCCCGCTGCCGCACCAGTCGCACTTTCGCCTGTGTGCACCCATCGATCAGCTCCAGCTGTGGCCGCAGGCCGTGCACACGTAGGAAATCCCGCCGTTGTCACCGAGCACCTGGGCGACATGGGCGGAACCGCAGGAAGGGCAGCTGAGGCGGGTCACTGTGTCCCGTGTCCAGCTTGCGTCGGAGAGGCCACCGCCCCCTCCGAGGATGCTCGCAGGCATCACTGCTCCCTCCCGTCGGGCCGCGCCCCCTTCCGGCCGTTTGATTCTGCCACGGCCGGGCCAATACGGTCAGCGACGCCTCAGTACCAGTCCGGACACGGCGGCCACCGCGGCGGTTCCGGCCAGTGCGAACAGGCACGCGAAGAGCGCCTCCGCAGAGGTATACGCCGAAGAGGCCCCGAGTGACTCAACGCGGCTCAGGAACAGTGTGCCGAATACCGCGACCCCGGTCAGCTGCCCGAGCTGGGTGACCGTGGCGAGCAGTCCGCTGGCGTCCGGGGCGTCCTCGGGCCGCACGGCCGCGAGCGCCCCGGTGAGGGTCGGGCTGAAGCCGAGCGCGAGACCGGCGCCCACCCCCGCGTACGCGACGTACACCGCCGCTCCCCCGTCGCCCCCGCCCTCCAGCGCGAGGGCCATGCCCGCCAGGGACAGCGCGGTGAGCCAGAACCCGGCCGGGATCAGCGCGCGCTGCCAGGAGGCGGGCCACATCCGCCAGGTCAGACCGACCAGCCCGAAGACCACGGCGGTCGGCGCGAAGGTCAGCCCCGTGCGCAGCGCGCTGTGCCCGAGGCCGCCCTGGAGGTGCAGGGTGAGCGCGAACAGGAAACCGCCGTTGACGGCCATCACCGCGAGGATGCGGAAGGCGGCGGTGCCCATACCGGGGTGGCGCAGCACCCGGGGCGCGATCAGCGGGCTGCCCCCGCGCCGGGCGAGCCGGGACTCGTAGCCGCAGAACAGCGCGAACACCACCGCCGCCCCGGCCAGCGACAGCCAGGCCCACAGCGGCCAGTCCTGCTCCTGCCCGAGCACCAGCGGCACCGTGAACAGCGACACGGCCGCCCCGAGCAGCACCAGCCCCGGCAGATCGAGGCCGCGCGCCGTCCCGTGCCCCGCCCCCCGGTCCTGCGGCAGCACGCGCCGACCGAGGACCAGGAGTACGGCGCCGACCGGCACGTTCACCAGGAACACCGGCCGCCATCCGGTGCCGAACAGGTCGGCGGCGACCAGGATCCCGCCGAGTACCTGGCCGGCCGCGGCACCGGTGGCGAGGACCGCCGCGTAGGCGCCGAGCGCGCGGGCCCGGGCGGTGCCGGTGAAGGTGCGCTGGATGAGGCTGAGCACCTGAGGGATCATCAGCGCCGAACCGGCGCCCTGCGCCAGCCGGAAGGCGATCAGCTCGGTGACGCCCTGCGCCAGTCCGCAGGCGAGCGAGGCGGCGGTGAACAGGGCGAGCCCGGCGAGATGGACCCGGCCGTGGCCCAGGCGCTCGCCGAGCCGGGCGCCGGTGATGAGCAGCACCGAGTAGGTGATGGCGTACCCGGCCACGACGAGCTGCAAGTCGGCGCCGGAGGCGTGCAGTTCGCGGCTGAGGGTGGGGGCCGCGACGTTCACGATGAAGACGTCCAGCAGGGCCATGAACTGGGCGCCGAGCAGCACCGCCAGCAGCGCGCGGGGCCGGTTGTCAGTGCGGGATGTTTCACTGATCGCGGGACTGGAGCCGGCCGCGGGAGCCGGTCCCGTCCGGGGTGTTGTCGTCATGGCGTCGAGCCTGACGGGGGTTGGATACGGGTGCCGAGAGCCCGCTGATCCTGGTACCGACAGCACCTGGCAGGGGACGGGCCCGGCGTCGACGATGGGGGCGTGACGATGGGGACGACACAGCGCCGACGGCCCGAGCTGGCCGCCTTCCTGCGCAGCCGGCGGGCCCGGGTGACTCCGCAGGACGTGGGCATGGCGCCGGGCCAGCGGCGCCGCACACCGGGCCTGCGCAGGGAGGAGGTCGCCCAGCTCTCCGGGGTGGGCGTGACCTGGTACACGTGGCTGGAGCAGGGCCGCCCGATCAACGCCTCCCCGCAGGTCCTGGACGCCGTGGCGCGCACCCTGCGGCTCGACGCCCCGGAGCGCGAGCACCTGTACCACCTGGCCGAGGTGCCCTTCGCCCCCGCCCCGCAGGCCCCGGCGCTGGCCGTCGGCCCGGACATCCGCGGCATCCTCGACGCGCTCGTACCGCGCCCGGCGGTGGTCTACAACGCGCGCTACGACATCCTCGCCGCGAACGCCGCCTTCCTGACCGTGTTCACCTTCGGGGGCAGGCCGCTCCAGGAGGGCAGCGCCAACGCGCTGTGGGTGCTGTTCACCGCGCAGGAGGAGGACTGCCCGCTGGCCTTCCGGGAGGACGAACTGCCGCTGATGGTGGCGACCCTGCGCGACGCCTACGGCCGCCATGCCGGGGAGCCCGCCTGGGAGGACTTCATAGCCCGGCTGTCCGCGGCCAGCCCGCTCTTCGCCCGGCTGTGGCGCAGCGGCGACGTGCTGCGGCCCGGACGGCGGGTGAAGGTCTTCCGGCACGCGGAGGTGGGCGAGCTGCGGATGAGCACGGTCTCCCTGTCGATCAACGGGATGCCGGAGTGCCGGATCGTGGTCTACACACCGGACGACGAAGAGACCGAGCGCCGTACCGCCCTGCTGCACGAAAAATCCCGCCCCCTGACGGGGACGGGATTTCCGGACTGTGGAGCTAAGGAGAATTGAACTCCTGACCTCCTGCATGCCATGCAGGCGCTCTACCAACTGAGCTATAGCCCCTTGCGTTCTCCCCGCTCGGCGGGGCGAACAAGAAGAACTTTAGCCTGCGACCTGCCGGAAAGTGAAATCCGGGTCCCGGCCCGCGCCCGGGTCCGCCCCGGGCGCCGTCAGTCGTCGTCGCCGAGCACCGGCTCCGGCAGCGTGCCGGCGTTGTGCTCCAGCAGCCGCCAGCCGCGGGCGCCCTCGCCGAGGACGGACCAGCAGCAGTTGGAGAGGCCGCCGAGGCTCTCCCAGTGCCGGGGTTCGAGGCCGAGGAGGCGGCCGATGGTGGTGCGGATCGTGCCGCCGTGGCTCACCACCACCAGGGTGCCGTCGTCGGGCAGCTTCTCGACGTGCCGCAGCACCACCGGGGCGGCGCGGTCGGCGACCTCGGCCTCCAGTTCGCCACCGCCGCGGCGGACCGGCTCACCGCGCTTCCAGGCGGCGTACTCCTCGCCGTACCTGGCGATGATCTCCTCGTGCGTCAGGCCCTGCCAGACGCCCGCGTAGGTCTCCCTGAGGCCCTCGTCCTGGGTGACGTCCAGGCCGGTGAGCGCGGCCAGCTCACCGGCCGTGCGCGCGGCGCGCTGGAGGTCGGAGGCGATGATCGCGTCGGGCCGCAGCGAGGCCAGCAGCCGGGCGGCGCGACGGGCCTGGGCGACACCCTCCTCGGTGAGGGCGACGTCGGTGGAGCCCTGGAAGCGGCGCTCCACGTTCCACGAGGTCTGCCCGTGCCGCCACAGAATGACGCGGCGCCCGCGGCCGGGGCGCCCGGCGGTCACCTCGCCGGTGGTGCTCATCGCCAGTCACCGCCCGGCTCGGCCGCCTCCTCGGCTGCCTGCAGCTTGGCGTGCTCCTCGGCCTTGCCGCGGGTCGCCTTGGCGTCCTCGGGCAGCTCCAGCTCGGGGCAGTCCTTCCACAGCCGCTCAAGGGCGTAGAAGACGCGCTCCTCGCTGTGCTGGACGTGGACGACGATGTCGACGTAGTCGAGCAGCACCCAGCGGGCCTCGCGGTCGCCCTCGCGGCGGACCGGCTTGGCGCCGAGCTCCTTGTTCAGCCGCTCCTCGATCTCGTCGACGATCGACTTGACCTGGCGGTCGTTGGGCGCGGAGGCGAGCAGGAAGGCGTCGGTGATCGACAGCACGTCGCTGACGTCGTAGGCGATGATGTCGTGCGCGAGCTTGTCAGCGGCCGCCTGGGCGGCGGTGTTGATCAGCTCGATGGAACGGTCAGTGGCGGTCACTACAAGGCTTTCCGTCGGCGGTCACTTGGACTCAAGGGTCTCATGACCGCCGACGTCGCCCCACGGAATTCCCCGCCCCCGCCCGGTGCCGCCGGGCGGGGCTACGAGGACGACGGCTTGTAGTCCTGCCCGAGGACCACCGCGACGTTCGCGTTCGTGGTGACCTTCCCCTTCGAGACCGCGCTGGTGGGCAGGCCCAGGGTCTTGGCGACCTCGGTGGCGTTCTCCTTGTCGGCCGCCTCGGCGTAGACGACCTTGGACGTGGCCTGGGCCGCGCCGGCGGTGCCGCCCTCAAGGAAGGTGAAGCCGCCGTTGAGCAGGACCACCCGGGCCTTCTCCGTGTTGTCCTTCACACCGGTGGCGTTCTGCACCGAGACCCGCACGGCCGCGCCCTGGTCGGGGCTCTTCGCGGTGCCGCCGAGGACGTCCTTGACCACGCTGGCGCTGGTCTCCGCGGTCAGCGTCCCGTCGTCCTGCACCGGCAGCAGCGCCGTCTTGTAGTCGCCGCCCTTGGCGAGGTCGGCGAGCTTGGCGAGGAAGGTACCGAGGTCCTTGTCCGTCATGGACGGGTCGAGGATCTGCTGCAGGGTCTGCACGGTGACCGTGGCCGCCCCCGCGTCGGAGGACAGCTTGCGCAGCACTCCCTGCATGACCTGCCCGAACCGCTCCAGCTGGGCGTTCTGCGCCTCGCCGGAGCCGCGGTAGGTGGCGTAGGCGACGGCCATCTTGCCGCTGAGGGTCTGCGACTCGCCCTTGTTGACCAGCGGGGCGGCGCCCTTGGACTTGGCGGACGGGTCGGGCACGTCGGTGTTGGTGTCGATGTCGATGTTGCCGACGAGGTCGACCAGGTTCTGCAGGTACGGGGTGTCCAGCCGCCAGGTGCCCTGGATCTGCGTGCCGAGAACCGTGTCGAGGGCCTCGCGGGTGCCGGAGGAGCCGTCGTCCTCGACGGACTTGGCGAGCGTGGTCGTGGTGCCGTCGTCGCCGGTCAGGGCGAGCGAGTTGGGCAGCAGGACGGTGGTGCCCTGCTTGGTGGTGGTGTTGTCGACGAGCAGGGCGGTCGCCGTGTCGCCGTTCTTGGTGTTGTGCAGGTGGACGACGACCACATCCCGCTTCTGGGCGCCGGAGGCCGTCGTGGCGCCCTCCTTGCCGTCGGAGGACGACAGGCCGGGCAGCTTGCCCGCGTACCAGAGGTAGCCGACACCGCCGACCGCGACCAGCGCCAGCACCACCACGAGGGCGATCATGCGGCTGCGGGCCCGGCGCTTGGCCTCCTCGCGCCGCTCGGTGCGGTTCTCGGTGAAGTTCAGCCAGTCGATGACGTCCTCGGAGTCCTCGTCCGGGTCCTCGACGAAGGCGAACTGCTCGGTGCGGTAGTCCCGTTGCTCGGGCTCCCGCTGCTCGGGCGCCTCCTCGGCGGGCCCGGACTGCTGCGGGATGTAGGCGGTCTGCTCGGCGACCCGCGGCTGCTGTCCACTCGCCGCGGTCTGCCCGTAGGGGTCGTAGGCGGGGGCGGCCGGGGAGTCGTAGGAGGGGGCGGCTCCGGCGTCACCCGTGGCGGTCTGCCCGTACGGGTCGTAGGGGGCGTAGGTGTCGTACGACTGGACCGGCTGCTGCTGGCCGGTCGCGTACGGGTCGTAGCCGTACCCCTGCTGAGCGTAGGGGTCGTAGGGCTGCTGGGCACCCTGGTGCGGCGGGACCTGTCGGTACACAGGCTGCCCGTACTCGTCGTAGCCGACGAGTTCGTACTGGTCGCCCCCGTACGCGTCGTATCGGTCGTTCACCGGTGGTGCCCCTCTCGGCTCACTCGCCGCGGTACAGCTCGCGCTTGTCGATGTAGCGCACGACTCCGTCCGGCACCAGATACCAGACCGGTTCGCCCTTGGCGACTCTCGCACGGCAGTCCGTGGAGGAGATGGCGAGGGCGGGAACCTCCACCAGAGATACACCGCCCTCCGGCAGCCCCGGGTCGGCCAGGTGGTGGCCGGGCCGGGTCACGCCGATGAAGTGCGCGAGGGAGAACAGCTCCTCGGTGTCCCGCCAGGTGAGGATCTGGCCGAGGGCATCGGCACCGGTGATGAAGAACAGGTCGGTGTCGGGGTTGAGCGCCCTGAGGTCGCGCAGCGTGTCCGCGGTGTAGGTCGGTCCGCCGCGGTCGATGTCGATCCGGCTCACCGAGAACTGGGGGTTCTCGGCGGTCGCGATGACCGTCATCAGATAGCGGTCCTCGGCCGGGGAGACCTTGCGGTGGGTCTTCTGCCACGGCTGGCCGGTGGGCACGAACACCACCTCGTCCAGGTGGAACTGGGCGGCGACCTCACTGGCCGCCACCAGGTGCCCGTGGTGGATCGGGTCGAACGTTCCGCCCATGACGCCGAGCCGGCGCTTGCCGGAGTTCGACGGGCCGTTGCCCGGGCCGGTAGGCATGTCCTGCTCTCCCATGCGTGCAGACCCTACCGGCCCGTCCTGTGGGCCACGGAAGCCAGACCCCTCGGGCCCTCGGTTCAGCGGTCGCGGTTGAAGCGCGTGGTGATCCACAGCAGCAGCATCAGGGCGACGAAGGCACCGCCGCCGGTGACCAGCGGGTTGAGGCTGTCGTGGTTGCCGCCGTGCTCTCCGCCCTCGGAAGCGAGGGTGACCAACTGGGCAGCGGTGCTCTGGAAGCTCATCTTCGGCAGGACCTTCGGGTGTGGGCGGGATAAAGATGTCGGCTCATCGTAAGCGGGCGGCTCCGCGCCGATCACGCCGACTCCGCCGTTGGGGCACCCCGGCCGGCCGCCGCACTCGGGCCGAGGCAACTTATCCGGCGCCCCGTTCGTCCTTCAGCTTGTACCCCCGGCAGGAACCAGGCGGGAGGAGGGTGCTGCCGCCGTCTGCCCGTGCCCGGCGACCGGGCCTAGGCTGGAGCCTGCTTCGGGGCCCTAAGGGCCGCACGGCCACACAGACGCACATGGGGGACCACATGTCCGACGACGGCCATCAGCAGGACGGACACGAGCACGTGCCGAGCCGGCAGCGCAGGCGCTTCCCCGGCATCTCCTCGCGTGCGTACGAGCACCCCGCCGACCGCAGCGCCCTGGTGGCGCTGCGCAAGCTGAGCGGGTTCGACACCGTCTTCAAGGCGCTGAGCGGTCTGCTGCCCGAGCGGAGCCTCAGACTGCTGTTCCTCTCCGACTCGGTGCGGGTCTCCGACCAGCAGTTCACGCACCTCAACGACATGCTGCGGGACGCCTGTTACATCCTGGACCTGGAGAAGGTCCCGCCGATGTACGTCAACCAGGACCCGCAGCCGAACGCGATGTGCATCGGCCTGGACGAGCCGATCATCGTGGTGACCACCGGCCTGGTCGAACTCCTCGACGAGGAGGAGATGCGGGCGGTCATCGGCCACGAGGTCGGTCACGCCCTGTCCGGGCACTCGGTGTACCGCACCATCCTGCTGTTCCTGACGAACCTCGCCATCCGGGTCGCCTGGATCCCGCTCGGCAATGTCGCGATCATGGCGATCGTGACGGCGCTGCGCGAGTGGTTCCGCAAGTCCGAGCTGTCCGCCGACCGCGCCGGTCTGCTCGTCGGCCAGGACCTGAAGGCGTCGATGCGCGGCCTGATGAAGATCGCGGGCGGCAACCACCTGCACGAGATGAACGTGGACGCGTTCCTGAAGCAGGCCGAGGAGTACGAGGCGGGCGGCGACCTGCGCGACTCCGTGCTGAAGATCCTCAACGTGCTGCCCCGCTCGCACCCCTTCACCACGGTCCGCGCGGCCGAGCTGAAGAAGTGGGCGGAGTCCCGCGACTACCAGCGGATCATGGACGGCCACTACCCGCGCCGCTCCGAGGACAAGGACACCTCGGTGACGGACTCCTTCCGCGAGTCGGCCGCGCACTACGCCTCGCATGTGAAGTCGTCCAAGGACCCGCTGATGAAGCTGGTCACCGACATCGCGGGCGGCGCCGGCGACCTCGGCGGCCGGGTCCGGCGCGGCTTCGGCGGCTTCGCCTCCTCGGCGCCGCGCGACGACCGGGACGAGCCGCCTACGGACACGCCGCGCGACGGGAGCTGAGCCTCAGACCTTCGGCAGCGCGCCGGGCGCCAGCGATCCGCACAGGGCGGTGGCGTTCCCGGTCGCGTAGGGGTCCGTACCGGCCGGGCCGCCCTCCTTGGCGGTCTGGCCGGCCAGCAGCGGGCGCAGCCGGTTCGCCGAGTCGTCGGCGCAGGACAGCGGGCCCGCCTGGACGTAGGAGACCAGCAGCTGGGCCTGGTGCAGGCGCAGGTCGTCGTGGTCGAAGCGGAAGTGCAGCTCGCGCCGGACGGTGAACAGGGAGGCCTCCGCCTTCGCGCCGGAGCCGGCCGGGCGCAGCGCGTAGACGACGGTGTGGTCGGCGGTGACCTCCAGGGTGGAGGAGTCGGTCTCGCCGAAGGAGAGACTGCCCTGGACCCGGATCCCGCGGTCGGCGAGCTCGACGCCGTCCGGGTCGAAGCGGATCAGCCAGCCGGTCGGGGCGTGCCTGCCGTCGGCGGCCGGGTGGTCGAAGCTCCGGTCGAACTGGTCGAGCTGGTCGGGGGCGATCAGCACCCGCACCGGCCGTACCTGCTCCCCGAGGATCACCTCGGGGTAGAGCGCGGAGCGCACGATGTAGTCCTTGGCGACGGTCAGCGCGTCCACGACCTGGCCGTCGGAGAAGTGCGCGGTGCGCCGGGCGGCGGGCAGCGGCACTCCCTCGGCACCGATCCGGTACTGGGCGGCGGGGCTGCCGGCGAAGAGCGCCTCGGTGTCGGTGGAGCCGGGCACCTTGCCGCTCGGGGCGAGCGGGATCACGGTCATCCGCAGCGGCTCGGCCACCCGGGGGTTGTCCGAGCTCTGGTAGGGGTGCCGTACGCCCATGTAGATCGCGGTGCCGAAGGCGACGGCGATCAGCAGGACCAGGATCAGCGCCTGCCGGGACAGCCCGCCGCGGCGCAGGGGCGGGCGGCGGCGGACGGCGGGGGCGTGGTCGTCGATGCGCTCCTGGGCGGAGAACTCCTGGAGGCGGGCAGCACGGACGAACGATTCGTCGAAGACGACGGATCGGTACTCGTCCTCGCCACCTACGGGTCCACCCTCGGGTGTCCCCTCAGGTGGGTCTCCAGGCCCGCCCATATCTTCAGGGTAGGTCTGACAGGGCCCACATAAACGCCCCGCTGTACGACAAGTTCTGACAGGTTCTCACCAGTCGTGGCGGGTTGTGGCCGGGCTCTGTTCAGGGCGTTCGCGGTACGGCCGAGATGGGTGGCTGGGAATGGTCGGCGGAGGCGGAGGGCACCGCCGACGCTCCACCCTGTTCCACGCCGGTGGTGGCGCCGGGCGGCGGGGGTACCTGTTCCCGGTTGCCCGAGGAGGCGCTGCGGTAGACGGCGGCGAAGGCCAGCGCGACCATGCCGACGCCCATGACAACGGCGAGTATCCAGGCCACGGGCCGGTGCCAGCGGACCTGCTTGCCGTAGGCGCCGGGGGCACCCCAGCGGCCCTCCAGGACATCGGTGTCGTCCAGGTCGTCGAGGTCCGGATCATGGCCGAAACCGCCGGTGCCGTCCGGGCCGTACCCCTCCTGGTACCGCTCGGATCTGCCGCGCGTGCGGCGGGCCTCGGCCTCGGATGCCTCGGCTCTGGCCTGGGCCGCGGCCAGGAGGCGTTCGACGGCGGTCGGCTCGTGGACCTTGGCCGCCTGTACGAAGGCCTCGTCGAAGACCACGGAGGCGAACTCTTCGTCCGACACCCCGCGGTCGTGGTCGTCGTCGGGCTCCCAGCCGTCAGGGAACGGCGTGCCCCCCACGTCCTCCGGCACGGCTCCAGAGTAGTCGCGGGGGGTCAATTTGGGCAGACGGTATGGAAATTCATCCGCCCAATGAGACGTGTTCGCGCCGGTCGCGGGTCAGCCGCGGATGTGCCCGTCGCCGGTGACGATGTACTTGGTGCTGGTCAGCTCCGGCAGGCCCATGGGGCCGCGGGCGTGCAGCTTCTGGGTGGAGATGCCGATCTCCGCGCCGAAGCCGAACTGGCCGCCGTCGGTGAACCGGGTGGAGGCGTTCACGGCGACCGTGGTGGAGTCGACCAACTGGGTGAACCGGCGGGCGGCCTGCTGCGAGGTCGTCACGATCGCCTCGGTGTGACCGGAGGTCCACAGCCGGATGTGCTCGACGGCCTTGTCCAGGGAGTCCACGACGGCGGCGGCGATGTCGTAGGAGAGGTACTCGGTCTCCCAGTCCTCCGGGGTGGCCTCGACGACGGTCGCCCGGGAGTCCTTCGCGTACGCCATGACCCGCTCGTCGGCGTGCACCGTGACCCCGGCGTCGGCGAGGGCGTCCAGGGCGCGGGGCAGGAACTCGGCGGCGATGTCCTGGTGGACCAGCAGGGTCTCGGCGGCGTTGCAGACGCTCACCCGGTGGGCCTTGGAGTTGATCAGCACCTCGACGGCCATGTCAAGGTCGGCCTGCGCGTCGATGTAGACGTGGCAGTTGCCGGTGCCGGTCTCGATGACGGGGACCGTGGACTCGTTGACGACGGTCTTGATCAGGGAGGCGCCGCCGCGCGGGATGAGGACGTCCACCAGGCCCCGGGCGCGCATCAGCTCGCCCACGCTCTCCCGGCTCTGGCCGGGCACGAGCTGGACGGCGTCGGCGGGCAGTCCGGCGCCGCCGACGGCGTCCCGGATCACCTTCACCAGGGCGGTGTTGGACTCGTAGGCGGAGGCCGAGCCGCGCAGCAGGACGGCGTTGCCGGCCTTCAGGCACAGGGCGGCGGCGTCCACGGTGACGTTCGGGCGGGCCTCGTAGATGATGCCGACGACACCGAGCGGGACGCGGACCTGGCGCAGGTCGATGCCATTGGGCAGGGTCGAGCCGCGCACGACCTCGCCGACCGGGTCGGGCAGCGCGACCACGTCCCGCACATCGGAGGCGATGGCCCGCACCCGCTCCGGGGTGAGGGTCAGCCGGTCGATGATCGCCTCGCTGGTGCCGGCCTCGCGGGCGGCGGCGATGTCCTTGGCGTTGGCCTCGACGATCTCGGCCGTACGGACCTGGAGGGCGTCCGCGATGGCGAGCAGCGCCTGGTCCTTGGCGGACCGCGGCAGCGGAGCGAGGTCGGCGGCGGCGGCCTTGGCGCGGTAGGCGGCCTGGGTGACCGGGGTCATCGAGTCGTACGGCGAGAGCGTGGTCATGCAGGAAGGGTAGTGCGCCGGACGGACCGGTTCACGGGACGTCCCACACCGCGAGACAAGCCGTCCGAAGGTCACCCAAAAGGGATTCTCGACGGCTGTTCCACGCGGCCCGTCAGTACGGGTGCACGCCCACCGGGCTGGCCGGAGGCGGTCCGTACCCCTCGGCGACGCGCTGGTGGTAGGTCACCCGGTCGATGACCTCCAGGCCGACGATCTCCCAGGGCGGCAGTCCCGCGCTCTGCCGGTGCTCGCCCCACAGGCGCAGCGCGACGGCGGCCGCGTCGTGCAGATCGCGGGCCTCCTCCCAGTACCGGATCTCGGCGTGGTCGCCCGCGTAGCGGCTGGTCAGCAGGAAGGGGTGGTCGTGGGCGAGCTGCTCAAGGGCGCGCCGGACCTCCTTCAGCGGGGCCTCCTCGCCGGAGACGCTGAGGGTGACGTGCCACAGCCGGGGCAGCTCCTCGGCCTGTCCGCCGCCGACCGCGTCACCGGTCGCGACACTGGTCAGGGCGCGCTCCTCGCCGGGCGCCCGGGAGGAGGTGCCGCCGGCCCCACCGCCGGACGCCGCCGCCCCAGGGCGTACTCGTCTCACGACGGCCTCCTTCGTCCCTCGGTCGAGCTGCGCTCGGCGGATTTTGTCCTTGAGACAAAGTTGAGCAGTCCGCAAGCGGTCGTGTGGCGCTTTTGCGGAACGTCCACCTCAGGGCGACACAATCACCGGGGCGTTCCCCCTGTTTTCGGACGCGGAGCCCCAAGGGCCGGTTTTCAGGGCTCCAGGAGCACCAGATCGTCGCGGTGGACGACCTCGCGTTCGTAGGCCGGACCCAGCTCGCGGGCCAGCTCGTGGGTGGAGCGTCCGATCAGCTGGGGGATCTCCTTGGCGTCGAAGTTGACCATACCGCGCGCGACCGCCCGCCCGGCGGTGTCCCTGAGCTCCACCGGGTCCCCGGCGCTGAACTCGCCCTCGACGGCGGCGATCCCGGCCGGCAGCAGCGACTTGCGGCGCTCCACGACGGCCCGCACGGCGCCGTCGTCCAGGGTCAGCGAGCCCTGCGGGGTGGAGGCGTGCTGGAGCCACAGCAGCCGGTCGGCGGACCGCTTGCCGGTGGCGTGGAAGTAGGTGCCGGTGTCCCCGCCGGACAGCGCCTCGGCCGCGTGGACGGCGCTGGTGAGCACCACCGGGATGCCCGCGGCGGCGGCGATCCGGGCGGCCTCGACCTTGGTGACCATGCCGCCGGTGCCGACCCCGGCCTTGCCCGCGCTGCCGATCTCCACGTCGGCGAGGTCCTCGGGCCCGCGCACCTGCGCTATCCGCGAGGTGCCCGGCTTGCTGGGGTCGCCGTCGTAGACACCGTCCACGTCGGAGAGCAGCACCAGCAGGTCGGCGCGGACCAGGTGGGCGACGAGGGCGGCGAGGCGGTCGTTGTCGCCGAAGCGGATCTCGTCGGTGGCGACGGTGTCGTTCTCGTTGACGACCGGGAGGGCGCCCATCGCGAGCAGCTTGTCGAGGGTGCGGGAGGCGTTGCGGTGGTGGGCGCGGCGGCTCATGTCGTCGGAGGTGAGCAGCACCTGGCCGACGCGGACGCCGTAGCGTGCGAAGGAGGCGGTGTAGCGGGCGACGAGCAGCCCCTGGCCGACGCTGGCGGCGGCCTGCTGGCGGGCCAGGTCCTTGGGACGGCGGCGCAGCCCGAGCGGGGCGAGCCCGGCCGCGATGGCGCCGGACGAAACGAGAACAATCTCACGTTCTCCGCCGCTGCGGCTCTTGGCGAGGACGTCCACAAGGGCGTCCACGCGGTCCGCGTCGAGACCTCCGGAGGCGGTGGTCAAGGACGAGGAACCCACCTTGACGACGATCCTGCGGGCCTCGCCGACGGCCTGCCTTACGCCTGTCACCTGCTGTTCCGTCCCCTCACACGTCGACTGCACCGCAATCTACGCGAAGGGGGCCGTCCGCCGCGCATCGGTCCGGAAACCGGACAGCGGGGCCGTAGCCGCGCCCTCACGCTTTGCGTACGGCAAAAAGGTTGTACTGGTTGCTTATAGAAATGAAAGAGCTCTCAAACTTAATCTGATGCATGTGTCATCGAATGTTCCCCCCGCGCGGCGCATCCTCCTCAGATCGGGGAAGAGCCCCTTCGACGTCCTTTCGATCGAGGAAGCCCTCCATCGCGACGTCATAGCCACCAATTCCGGCAACCTGATCTTCAGCGACGCCGCCCACAAGATCCTGCAGACGCCCAACACCGAGGTCGTCTCCAACGGCATCCGGACGGAGGTAAAGGCCGCGGGTCGGATCAACGAGGAGTACGACGCCTTCGTCGTCCCCCTCGCCAACGCCTTCCGGCTGTCCTTCGAGGCGTCGTTGAAGCGAATGACGCAGCTGATCAAGCAGCTGAAGATCCCGGTCGTCGTGGTGGGTGTCGGTGCTCAGACCAGCCTCACCTACGACCCGGCGCGCCTGAAGCCCATTGAGCCCGCGGTGCGTGAGTTCGTCTCCGCCGTGCTCGACCACAGCGCGTCGATCGGCGTGCGCGGCGAGTTCACCGCTCAGTACCTCAAGGACATGGGTTTCCGGGACGTCGAGGTCATCGGCTGCCCGTCGATGTTCATGTACGGCAAGGAACTGAACGTCGTCAGGAAGGTCCCGGCGCTCACGCCCGAGTCCCGCGTGGCGATCAACGGCTCGCACAGCGCGGTGCGGTCGCAGGGCGTGGGCCGGATCATCATGGAGACCCACGCGCGCTACCCGAACCTGCGCTACATCGGCCAGAACCTCACCGACGCCAAGCAGCTGCACTGGCGCGAGGTCGCCGGTCCGAACGGCAAGATCACGGCGATGCCGACGCACCCGGACCACCCGATGTACCAGGAGGGCAAGGCGCGCGTCTACATCGACCCGGTCACCTGGATCGACGACCTGCGCGGCTTCGACTACTCCTTCGGCTCGCGCATCCACGGCAACATCGCCGCGCTGCTGGCGGGCACGCCCGCGACGGTGCTGTGCGGCGACTCGCGCACCCTGGAGCTGTGCCGCTACTTCGACATCCCGCACCACCGGATCGACCAGCTCGGCAAGGACGCGGACGTCGACCCGGCCCGGCTGTACGAGGAGGCGGACTTCGGCCCGCTGCTCAACGGCCACCAGGAGCGCTTCGAGCGGTTCACCGGCTTCCTCGACCGCAACGGCCTGCAGAACACCTTCACGCACGGCGACGGTGGCAAGGCCTTCGAGGAGCGCCTGCGCTCGCTGTCCTTCCCGCCCGGCATCCGCCCCTGGATCGACAACGACCCGGCCGAGCTGGCCGCCCGCTTCGGCTGGCTGCAGACCCGGATCGGGAAGCTGTCCGCGGACAACGCCAAGCTGAAGAAGCAGCTCGCCGAGGCCAAGTCGACGCGGACCGCCACCTCGGCCGTCCCGGTCCAGCGGACCTCGGTCTACCGCCGGGCCCGCCGTGTGGTCGGCACGCCCCTGCGCAAGGCGATCCGCCCCGAGCGCTAGACCGGACAGGGCCCGAGCCCGCCCCACCACTCCAAGGAGCCTGCCTCCGGACGTCACCCGCGTGTCGTCCGGAGGCAGGCGCGCGTTAACCCGGACGCACGTATGCGCCCGACCTTGGAGTGACCGCAGTGCCCCTACCGATCCCCCGCCCGCCCCGCCTCCGCGTCCCGGCCCGGCCCCTGCTGGCCGCCGTCCTGGTGGTCGCGTTCTGCGCCCAGGCCCTCGCCGCCCTGCGTCCGCACGTCCCGCTGCTGATCGGCGCGACCGCCGTCTGCCTCGCCGTCGAGGGCGTCCTGTACCGCTGGCAGCGCGGCATGCTGGCGGTCTTCGCCAAGTCGCACCTGGACATCACCGTCCGCCATGTGCTGCGGGACCTGCTGCTGGTGGTGGCGCTGCTGAGGCTCGGCGGACAGCACCGGGAGTCGTCGTACACCCCGCTGGTCGCGGCGCTGCTCGCCTTCTACGCGCTGCACTGCGCGATCCAGGCGGCCTCGATCCTGGTCCGCCGCACCCGCACGCTGCCGGTGGTGACCCGGAACATCGACGCCTCCGCGCTGCGCCTGTCCCCCGCCCCGCCCCTGCTGCTGCGCCGCCCGGGCCCCCGGCTGCTGGTCTACGGCCTGCCCGCGACGGCCGGTCTGCTCCTGACCGCCGCCACCGCCGACCGCCGCTTCGCGGCCCTCGGCCTCGCCCTCTCGCTCGGCCTGGCCGCCGTGGGCCTGTGCGACCTGGCGCTGCGGCTGCTGCCCGGCCGCCGGCCCGCGGGTGAGCGGGAGGCCCTGCAGTGGCTCGACCGCTGGCTGGCGGAGTACCGGCCGACCGTCGGCCTGTACTTCTCCGGCGGCACCTCTTCGGCGTACCAGGCGAACATGTGGCTGGAGCCGCTCGCCCAGCTGGAGGGACGGCCGCTGATCGTGCTGCGGGAGCGGTTCATGGTGCAGAAGCTCGCGGCGACCGACGTACCGATCCTGTGCCTGCCGAAGGTCTCCACGCTGATGCGGCTGGAGCAGTCCACGCTCCAGGTGCTCATCCACCCCTCGAACTCCGGCAAGACCTCCCAGGTGCTGCGCATTCCCACGCTCAAGCACACCTTCGTCAACCACGGCGAGAGCGACAAGCTGTCCTCCTGCAACCCGTACGCGAAGGCGTACGACGAGGTGTGGGTGGCCGGTCCGGCGGCGCGCGAGCGGTACGCGCAGGCCGAGGTCGGTGTGGAGGACAAGGACGTCGTGGAGATCGGCCGCCCCCAGCTGGACGCCGTACGGCCGTACGCGGGCCCGCCCACCGGGACCTACACGACCGTGCTGTACGCGCCGACCTGGGAGGGCTGGGACGGCAACCCGGGGAACACCTCGGTGATCGAGGCCGGCGAGAACATCGTCCGGGCGCTGCTGGCGGACCCGAAGGTGCGGCTGCTGTACAAGCCGCACCCGCTGACCGGCTCGGTCGACCCGCGCGCCGGCGCCGCCGACCTGCGGATCCGGGAGCTGGTCCGGGCCGCCAACCGGGGGCGGTCGGGGCCGCGGCCCGCCGACAACGGCGAACTGGCGCGGCGCACCGCCGAGTTGGACCGGATCACCGCGACCGACTTCCGGGCCGCCGCCGACCAGGTCGAGCGGATGCTGGCCCAGTCGGCGCCCGAGGAGGGGCGGGCGCGCGCGGTGGCCGAGGCCACGGCCGCCTGGGAGGACGCCTACTGGGCCTCACTGCCGGAGTGGGAGCACCAGATCGTGCTCGGCCCCCGGCCCACCCTCTTCTCCTGCTTCAACCACTCCGACCTGCTGGTCAGCGATGTCTCCAGCGTGGTCAGCGACTTCCTGGCGAGCGGCAAGCCGTACGCGGTGGCCAACACCAGCGGTCTGGCGGAGGACGTGTTCCGCAAGACCTTCCCGACCGTCCGGGCGGCGACCGTGCTGACCCCGGACGCGGCCGGGGTGCCCGCTCTGCTGGCGTCGGTGCGCGATCCCGAGCTGGACGAACTGGCCGGGGCGCGGGTGGAGTTGAAGCGGTATCTGCTCGGCCCGGACGAGCCGACCTCCCAGGAGCGCTTCAACGCGGCGGTACGCGCCCTGTGTTCGGCCGCCGAGGAGCGCAGGGTGCGGACGGCGGCCCAGTCCGCGCCACCCGTCCCGACCCCGCGGGACGAGCGCGAGGCCCGGACGCCGGACGGCACCAGGACCTCATGACCCGGGACAACTGAACCCTGACAGGGGGCGGCGATTTCGCCGCCCCCTCGCGCATTCCCGGATGACGCAAGAGCAACGACCGGCAGCAGCCCCACCCAAAAACGCCTCATTGAACATGTCTATGACATGAGCACATATGGCAACATCCGTTCGACACAAGCATGTTCGAACGAATGTAGGGGTTCTGTTGCGCTCAGCATCACGCCACGTTCTCGGCCGCTCCGCCGCGGTCTGCCTCTCACTCTCCCTCGCCGCGGGATTACAGGTCGGCTTCGCCGGCGGGGCATCCGCGGCCGTCACCGCGGGACCGGTGTTCAACGATCCGACCGGCACGGTAGCCCAGCAGCGGGCGATACGCACCACGTTGCTGGACTACATAGGCCAGTCGCCGGCCGGGTCCTCCATCAAGGCGTCCGTCTATCACCTGTGGGACGCCGGGCTCGCCCAGGCTCTCGCCGACGCTCACGCGCGCGGCGTGCACGTCCAGTTGATGATGGACAGGACCACGGTCAGCGACAATCCCGACAACACCTCCTACGGCACCCTCGCCGCGGCCCTCGGCACCGACCTCACCAAGAGCTCGTTCGTGGGGCTCTGTCCGGCCGGCAAGTCGTGCCTGGGCGACCCGTCGCTCGGCACGTCCATCAACCACAACAAGTTCTGGCTCTTCTCCCAGCTCGACGGGGCCTCCGACGTCGTCGTCCAGACCTCGTCGAACATGACGCCCTCCAGCTACAGCCGGTTCTGGAACGACGCGTACGTGCTCACGAACAACGCGACCATGTACGCGGCGTACAGCACCTACTTCACCAAGCTGGCCGGCAAGAAATGGCAGAACTGGAAGTACAGCCACACCGCCAGCAGCCCGTACAAGGTGTACTTCTTCCCGCGCCCGGCGTCCGACCCCTCGCCGGGTGACACGATCACGGGCGTGCTGGACAACGTCTCCTGCACGTACACGGAGAGCGGCGTCACGAAGCACACCAAGGTACGGGTGGCCATGTTCAGGCTCACGCGGCTGGCCGTGGCGCAGAAGCTCGTCTCGCTGAAGAGGGCCGGGTGCTCCGTCGACATCGTCTACTCGGAGACCGACAGGGGGTCCAGCGGCACCTGGGGGGCCCTGCACACCTCCGGCGGCCCCACCCTGCGCTGCTACAACTGGGACGACGACAACGACCCGGACACCGCTTCACGCATCGTCCACTCCAAGTACCTGCTGATCGAGGGCAAGTACGACGGCGTCACGGGCCAGAAGGTGCTCTGGACGGGCAGCCACAACTACTCCGGCCCGGCGCTCACGAAGAACGACGAGGCGCTGCTCAAGGTCGACAGCAACAGCGCCCATGACACCTACGTCGCCAACTTCAACGCGGTGAAGGCCGCCGCGGTCCCCGGCACGGCCGACGCCACGAACGCCTGCAAGGGCATCTCCGGTACGGCGGGCGACGACTGAGCGCCGACGCCGGTGCCGGGTCAGGGGGTCAGACCCTCGCCCTCGCCCTCGCCCTCGCCCGCTCGGGCCGGGTGGCCCTGCGCAGCCTGCGGGCGGCCCGGCGCAGCACGGAATCGTTGTCGTCCTCGCGGTACCCGGGCACGCCCCGGGCCTCGCGGGGCCCGGCGAGATAGACCGAGTCCGGTATCCCCGCGGCGGCGTCCCGGAAGTACGGATACGCCAGGTACAGTCGGCGGCCCTTCTTCTCCAGCAGGGCCGCCGGCTGCTTCTTGGCCTTGGTGAACTTCAGCACCTCCAGCAGCCGTTCGGTCTGCCGGGTGGCGACCAGGTGCACGCGCAGCCGCTCCTCGACCTTCAACTGGCGGGCCACGCCCTCGTGCCAGTGGGCGGCGAGCAGGGGCGCGGCCAGCTCCATCTTGTGGCGCCGGACCTGGTCGCTGTCCTTGAGGAACTTCGGGCCGAACTGCGGCAGCAGGGTGACGGCGAAGGGGCGGACCATCAGCGTGTCGCGCCGGGGGCCGGCCGGGACCATCTCCGTGATCAGGTTCATCAGGGAGCGCGCGGAGTCGAACCGCAGGGTGTAGCCGCCGCTCTTGGTGACCTGCTTGCCGTCCTCGCGGCCCACCAGGTAGTAGCAGGTGTAGTCGGCGAGCACGGAGACGCCGTCGGCCCGCAGGTACGCCTCCATCGTGAACAGCGCGTCCTCGCCGGTGAACAGGGACTCGTCGAAGCGCATGCCGTGCCGGGTCAGCAGCTCCCGGCGGAAGAGCTTCTGGGCGCTCAGCGTGAACTTGATGTTGGAGGAGAAGACATCGGTGCGCTCCAGTGTCCGGTGCCACATCGACTTCGGCGCCCCCCGGTTGACGCCCTCGATGCGGCCGAGAACCACATCGGTGCCGTTGCGATCGGCCATGGCGACCATCCGCTCCAGCGCCTCGTCGCCCAGCCGGTCGTCGGCGTCGAGGAAGAAGACGTACCGCCCGGTGGCCTTGCCGAGGCCGACATTGCGCGGGCCGCTCGGGCCGCCGGAGTTCTCCTGCCGGATCACCGTCACCGGCATGGGCGCGCGGGCGGCGAACTCCTCCAGGCAGTCACCGGTTCCGTCCGTGGAGCCGTCGTCCACCGCGATGACCTCGATCCGCGCCGGGTCCAGCGTCTGCGCCTCCAGGGACGCCAGGCACTCAACCAGATACGGCATCGCTTCGTACGCGCCGATGATGACGGACACATCAGGCTGCGTCACGGTCACGTTCCCCCCAAACAGACGGGTGCTATTTCTCCCGTTTCTCCTTTTCGCTACCTAGAAGACGGTTCAGCCCTGAGCAAGGTTGCCTTCTGATGCGCCATTTGTGACTCACATCACCGCAGCGAAGCGGTTGTGAAATGCCGTCGGCCCCCGCGGAGTTGGACTCCACGGGGGCCGAACAGGGCTTGTTCCAGGGCGAGTTGTCAGCCGGTCAGTTCCGCCGACTCCGACGCGGCGATCCGGGCCTCCTGGCCGAGGTTGCGGGTCTCGGCCTTCAGGGCGAGGTCCGCGACCGCGGTGTTGAACTGCTCGATGGAGGGCGGCTCGTCCGGGCCGAGCAGATACCGCTTCAACTCGACGCGGTCCTCGGCCAGCGGGTCGGCGGACGGGTCGCGGACCGCGTCCAGCAGCCCGCCCAGCTCGGCGGCGCTGTTGGAGAGGATCACCGCGGCGCGTACCGCGGTGTTCTGCCGCTTGAACTCCTCCTCGCCGAGTCCCGCGGAGTCCGTCACCGCGTACGGCTTGCCGCTGGCGATGAAGTCGGAGACCACGCTGGAGATGTCGGAGACCATCGCGTCGGAGACGTTGAAGCAGTCGTACAGCCGCGGCTCGGCGCCGGTGATGACCCGGTGCTCGTGGGAGCCGAAGGACCGCCAGTAGGCGTCGTTCCACTCCGCGCGCAGCCGGGCGATCTCCTCGTGCCGGGCCATGTCCACCAGACCGTCACGGCTGGCCTCGGCCTCGTCGCCGCGCTCCTTGCCGCTGCCGGCCAGTTCGGCCAGGCGCGCCTCGATCCGGGCCAGCTCGGCCTTGGCGGCGCTCTGCGCGGCGGCGTCGACCGTGAAGCGCGGGTCGCCGGCGCGCTCCACGCCGGCCCTCTCCACCAGCGCGGTGATCCGCGCGTGGGCGGCCTTGGCCTCGGCGCTGACGGTGCCGGTGAAGGGGTGCGGCTTGTACAGGACGCGGACCGGCGGATCGGCCTTGACCAGCCGCTTGACGATGTTCTCGCCGGCCAGCACCAGCGAGGTGTTGCCCGGGTTGCCGTCCCAGCCCTCCCAGGTGGGCGCGTACAGCACGGTCGGGATACGGCCCTCGGGCACGCCCTGCCAGCCCTGGATGGGCGCCAGCTGCGGGCGGCCGACCTCGGCGATGTCCTCGTCGCGCACGCCGACGTCCGCTATGGCGTACCGGTCGCGTCCGGCGCGGCCCGCGGTCCACACCTCGTCGTAGACCTTGCTGAACGGGTTGACGCTGGCGAGCTTGTCGCTGTCGCCGTGGCCGATGAAGACGTGCTTCATGGTGGGCACGCGCAGCAGGTGGATGTTCTTGCCCACGTTGGCGGCGTACAGCGCGACACGGACGGTGCTCAGGTCCATGTTCATCAGGTGCACCCCTCCGGGCACGCAGATGACGGGGACCGTGGTCGGGGCGAGGTTGGCCAGGATGACCCGCTCGCGCAGGATGATCAGCGGCTTGGAGTCGAGCTGCTCCATGGTCTCCAGCCACATGTTGACCTGGTAGGCGGAGTCCTTGGAGCCGGAGAAGTACAGCACCGTCTCGGGGCGGTACTCGGCCAGCCAGTCGTCGACGGCGGCCAGCACGGCGTCCGCGTTCGGCGGGATCCGGCGGCCGCGGATGTACGGCACCAGGGCGAGCACGTAGAGGGTGCCCAGGACCAGGGTGAGGCCGATGCCGATGAACCCGGCGAGCGGCTCGTCGAGGAAGGCCGAGACCAGCACGCCGATGACGGCGGCCAGGTCCAGGTGGAGCATCTTCTCGGCGGACCGCTCCAGCAGGACGCGCGGCGGGGCGTCCGGGATGCGGATGCGCGAGGCCAGGTCGACGTTGCGGGTGGCGACCGGCATCCGGCGGCGGTTGCGGATCAGGGTGACCAGCGCGCCGTGCGGGGCCTGCAGTCCGTAGAAGGCGATGAAACCGGCGACGGCGGCGTAGTAGACCAGGTTGTCCGAGAGGTCCAGGCGGGCCAGCAGCAGGACCAGCAGCAGCTGTCGGATCAGGAAGCGGATCGACAGCCCTGCGCGCACCTTGCTCAGTCGGTTGACCAGGTAGCTGCCCTTGCGGTGCAGATAGTGGTCCGCCAGGTACGTCACTGCGGCACCGGCCGCGAAGGCGGGAACGCTCGGGACGAGCGCGGCCACCATGAGACAGGGGAAGCCCAGCATCATGAGGACCGCCGCGGCCAGCTCGGCCGCGCTGCCCACCCGGGCGACGCGTATAGCGGTGGAGATCACGGATAAACCTGCTCTGGGGGAGGGGTTGCCGGTCTGAGGAACGAGGGCCCAAGGACTCAGGCCCCTGTGAATTCTTCGTCAGAAGAAACAGGGGCCTGAATTCCGTAAGGCGTATTAACTGTTGATTATGCCACGCCGTCCTGACGGTCCAGCACACTGGCCAGCGCCGCCTCGAAGCCGGAGGCCTGGCCCGCGGCGGCCGTCGGGTCCTGCTGGCGGACGTCGATGACATGGCCGGTCAGCTCGGAGAGCAGCACGTCGAGCGAGGTGCGGGCGACCGCCTCGGAGGAGAGCAGGGTGCCCGCCGGCTCCTGGCCGAACGCCTTGGTCCGCATGGGGGTGGCGGTGCGCTCGGGATTGATGCAGTTCACCCGAACGCCGTCACCCGCCCACTCGTCGGAGAGCGCCTGGGTCAGGTTGACCATGGCGGCCTTGGTGGAGGAGTACAGGCTGTACTCGGCGCGGCCCCGGGTGTAGCTGCTGGAGGTGTACAGCAGCAGCTGGCCCTTGGTCTCGGAGAGGTACTTGTACGAGGAGCGGGCGATCTGCACCGGCGCCAGGTAGTTGACCTTCAGCGCCTCCTCGATGGTGGCGTTGTCGGTCTCGGCCAGCTTGCCGATGCGCAGCACACCGGCGGTGTTGACGACGTAGTCGATCCGGCCGGTCTCGGCGTACGCCCTGGACAGCGCGTCGTCGACCTCCTCCGGGTTCTCCACGTGCGTACCGGTGGTGGAGCGGCCGAGGGCGTACACCTTGGCGCCGTAGGACTCGGCCAGTTCGGCGATGTCCTTGCCGATGCCGTAGGAGCCGCCGAAGACGACGACGGTCTTGCCGGTCAGCAGCTCGCGGTAGGCCTCCTCGGAGACCTGCTCGGGCGCGGCGGTGGAGGCCAGCTGGAACAGCTTGTCGGCGATGAAGACGTCGACCGGCTGGGTGACCTTCATGTTGTACTCGTCGCCCGCGACCACGTGGATCGGCACGTCCGGCAGGTACTTCAGCACGACCGTGCAGTCGTCGGTGGCCTGGAAGTTCGGGTCGCCGGCCGCGACCTCGTAGGCCCGCCGGATGGTGGACAGCTTGAACGCCTGCGGCGTCTGGCCGCGGCGCAGCCGGGAGCGGTCCGGGATCTCGGTGATGAACTCGCCGTCCTCGCCGTGCGTGCGGGTCACGATGATGGTGTCCGCGGACGGGATGGCGACGTCGACGGCCTGGTAGCGCTCCAGGGCGGTGACACAGTCGTCGATCACACGCTGTGACAGCAGCGGGCGCACGGCGTCGTGGAAGAGGACGTTGCGGTCCTCACCCTCCGCGAGGCCCTCGCTGAGCGCCGCGATGGCCCGCTCGGTGGTCTCGTTACGGGTCGAGCCACCCTCGATGATCTTGGTGACCTTCTTGAACCCGGCCTTGGCCACGATCTTCTCGACGTCGGGCACGTAGCCCGGCGCCATCAGCACGATGATGTCGTCGATCGAGTCGGCCTTCTCGAAGGTGGTCAAGGTGTGCTCGATGACTGCCTTGCCGGCGATCTTCAGCAGCTGCTTGGGGATGGAGAGACCCACGCGCTGACCGGTACCACCGGCCAGGATCACTGCGGTGGTACGGGGCTTGGCTATGTGCTGGGACACAGGTGACCTACCTTGTGGCGACTGGGAACGCGGAAATGGTCCCACTTCCGGTAACCGCTGTGCAAGGTGAGCGCCGCCCGCCGCATATGGGCGCGCAACCCGTCATTCACCTCGCACTCCTGGTGACGGTCGGGAATGCCTTCCCGGTTCCCTCGGGAATTGCTGGGCGTAGCTGTGAGTAACCGCACAGATCAACGGCGACGCAGCTTCTTCAGGCAACGATGCCCAAGGACCTTCACCAGTTCCTTGGACGACGTCTGGTGAACCGTACGCGCCTGCGCGGGCACGGAGCTGCGCACCGGCGCCGCGGCCGCCGCGGCGAGCGCCCCGTAGAGTGCCTGTGCCGCGACCTCGGGCGCGAGGCGCGGCTCGGCGCCCGTCGGGGCGTCGGGCTGTCCCGGTACGGCGGACAGCAGGGCGAGGTCCCCGATCACCCGCACGCCCGTCGCGCCGATCCGCTCCGCCGCTTCCGCCC
The DNA here is from genome assembly GCF_055657065.1 of Streptomyces sp. NPDC110618. Taxonomy (NCBI): domain Bacteria; kingdom Bacillati; phylum Actinomycetota; class Actinomycetes; order Kitasatosporales; family Streptomycetaceae; genus Streptomyces; species Streptomyces sp. NPDC110618. The sequence continues at coordinate 177,816 of NZ_JBVKBN010000002.1, forward strand.
CGATCCCGGCCGCCGCCTCGACGGCCCACCGGGGGGTGCGGATCTTCACGTCACCGGGACCGGGAGTGCACGCGTTCTTCATATGCATCACGGCGCCATATCGGACGAGTTGTGAATACAGCTCCTCGGGCAGCTCGTTCCCGCGGAATTCCACATTAAGATTCCGCAGCATTTCGGTCTCGGCGAGGGTGAGGGAACGGTTGGCGGCGTCCGGAACCTCCTGGAGGACATTCTCCGGGAGCCCCAGCAATGCCTCGAAGGTACGCATCAGGCCACCGCGGTCGGTGTCGTCGACCACCACGACGGTGACCCGTCCGGGGCCGACCACCCGGGCCCACCGCTCGACCAGCCGGTCGTGCCGGTGCCGCCGCCAGAAGCTGGGGTTGGGCTTCTCGTACGGCGGCTTGCGCAGCATGTGCTCCAGCCAGTCCTCGTAGCCCATGCGCAGCCCGTTCTGCACGTACTGCTGCCACTGCGAGGGCATGATCCGCGCCAGCGGGCGCAGGGTGACCAGGACGTGCACCCGGTCGCCGCCGAGGTCCTCGACGATCCGGGCGATCGTCGCGTCGTCGGGGGCGTCGGCGAAGAACTCACTGCTGACCACCGAGGTGCGCCGGCCGGTGGCGGCGACCTGATCCACCAGGGTCTCCCAGTGCCGGTCGCTCGGCTTGCTGTTGCCCAGCATCCCGGGGCGGGAGCACACCGCCAGGGCTGCCGACATGGGGTGCCTGCTGGTGGCGGGGAAGTCGACGCCGTGCTCGGCCATCGCCTCCTTGGCCGCGAACAGCGCGCCCTGGATCGCGGTGGTCCCGGTCTTGTGCGGCCCGATGTGCAGCAACCGTGTACCGGCCGCCGGCGGAGTCACCGCGCGGCCGGCCGGTACCTCGTCTCTCGTACAGTCCGTCTCCATGGTCAGGGGACGGTAGGAGGTGTTCCTGAGCGTGGGATAAGAGCGGAATGTGGATGCGGTGAGGGCCGCGTCCGACGGGTGTCACTCCGTGAAGCGGTCGCCGAACCGTGTCTCGGCCGTAGTCATCCCGAACGAGCCCCCGCCGTAGGAGATCGTGCTCTTCGGCCCGAAGAACCACACGCCGCCGGCCCAGCTGTTCTCGCCGACGGCCGCCACGACCGGCTCGGGCCGCCCGTCACCGTTGCTGTCGATGACCTGGAGCCGGGTGCCGAAACGATCCCTCGTCTCGGCGCTGCCCGGCACCCCGGGGCTGGCCTGGCTGTACGCCCGGGAGCCCGCCCCGGTCGGCCCGTCCGGCCCGCCCGGTACGACGGTGAAGGTGCCCGCGTCGGTCCTGCCGTCGAAGTCCTCACCCGGAGCACCCGCCAGGATGTCCCCGTAGCCGTCGCCGTCGACATCGCCCACCGCGACCAGGGAGCCGAAGGCGTCGGCCTTCTCCGTGGCGCCGGGGACACCGGGGGTGTTCTGGGTGATGACGCGGGTGCTGCCGCCGTCGATGATCCTCAGGTCGTTCTCTCCCCCGGTGACGATCTCGGCCGGCCTGTCGCCGTCGACGTCGCCCACCGCCAGGGACTCCTGCCAGGGTTCGGCCGTGCTCAGCTCCGCCACGACCGTCGGCGCGAGCAGCCCGTCGCGACTGCCGCGGGCCACGCTCACGGTGTAGCCGTACTTGCGGTCCTCGACGTACTCGTAGCCCCGGGAAAGCGCCACGACATCCGTGATCCCGTCGCCGTCGACGTCCCCGGCGGCGATTTCGGTGATCATCTGGTTCGTGTCGAGCTGGACGCCCTGCCGCACCGAGGCGGCGGCGCCGTCGCGGCCGAACGGCCCGTAGCGCACCTCGCCGTCCTTGGCGAGGTCCATGTGCCCGTCACCGTTGAAGTCCCCCGCGATGTACCTGCCGCCCTGGCCGAGGGCGTCCGTCAGCACGGGCAGCACCGTGCCGGAGGAGAGCCCGCTCCGGCTGCCCCACAGCACGATGCTGTTGCCGTCGCGGGCGATGCCGCCGTACGTCCACTGCTCGTTGTCGGTCTCGACCAGCAGATCGGTGATGCCGTCGCCGTCGAAGTCCCCGGCGGTGAGATGGCCGCCGAACATGTCGTGCGACTCCGGGCTGCCCGGCACGCCCGGCGACGCCTGTGTGTAGACCTTCTTGGTGCCGGGGCCCTTCGCCGAGCCGTAGACGACGGCGACGTATCCGGCCCGCGTCTTCCCGGCCACCTTCCCATTGGTGACACCGGTGACCTGGTCCTCGTGCCCGTCACCGTTGAAGTCCTGCCGCACGGGCTGGGACTGGGCGTGCGCGAGGGGTGCTGTACCGACGGTCGCGCCCAGCAGGGCGAGCGCGACCACCAAACCGCGGCGTACGGACACATCGGCTCCGGGAATCAGAAGGGTTCGGGGAGTGCCACGAGGACCGGGAACCCCCGCGGGGTTCCAAGATCCTCATCAGCCGCCCTCTACGACTCGCCGGACCCGCGGTTGGTTGTGCCGCGGCACACCCCGACTTCGGCCCGTCAGCCCTCGAACGGGTCGAAGTCGTCGAACTCCCGCTGGTACTCGTCCCGTTCCGCCTGCTTGTCCCGGCGGCGCTGGGCCGCGGGGCGGGGCGCCTCGAAGCGGTGGTCCTCACCGCGGCGGCCGAGCATCTCGGCACCGGCCATGACGGTCGGCTCCCAGTCGAAGACCACGGCGTTGTCCTCGGGGCCGATGGCGACGCCGTCGCCCGCGCGGGCGCCCGCCTTCATCAGCTCCTCCTCGACACCGAGGCGGTTGAGCCGGTCGGCGAGGTAGCCGACGGCCTCGTCGTTGTTGAAGTCGGTCTGCCGCACCCAGCGCTCCGGCTTCTCGCCGCGCACCCGGAACAGCCCGTCGTCCTCGCGCACGACGGTGAAGCCCGCGTCGTCCACGGCCTTGGGCCGGATGACGATCCGCGTCGCCTCCTCCTTCGGCTTCGCCGCGCGTGCCTTGGCGACCAGGTCGGCGAGGGCGAAGGACAGCTCCTTCAGCCCGGTGTGGGCGACCGCGGACACCTCGAAGACGCGGTAACCGCGCTCCTCCAGGTCCGGCCGCACCATCTCGGCGAGGTCCTTGCCGTCCGGTACGTCGATCTTGTTCAGCACGACGATCCGCGGCCGGTTGTCCAGGCCGCCGTACTCGCGCAGCTCCGCCTCGATGACGTCGAGGTCGGAGACCGGGTCGCGGTCGGACTCCAGGGTGGCCGTGTCCAGGACATGCACCAGCACGCTGCATCGCTCCACGTGGCGCAGGAACTCCAGGCCCAGGCCCTTGCCCTGGCTGGCGCCCGGGATGAGGCCCGGCACGTCGGCGATGGTGTAGACGGTCGAACCGGCGGTGACCACACCGAGGTTGGGCACCAGCGTGGTGAAGGGGTAGTCGGCGATCTTCGGCTTGGCCGCGCTGAGCACCGAGATCAGCGAGGACTTGCCCGCGCTCGGGTAGCCCACCAGCGCCACGTCGGCGACCGTCTTGAGCTCCAGCACGATGTCCTGGAGGTCCCCGGGCTCGCCGAGCAGCGCGAAGCCGGGTGCCTTGCGGCGGGCGGAGGCGAGGGCCGCGTTGCCGAGGCCGCCCCGGCCGCCCTGGGCGGCGACGAAGGACGTGCCGTGGCCGACCAGGTCGGCGAGGACATTGCCCGCCCTGTCCAGCACGACGGTGCCGTCCGGGACCGGCAGGACCAGGTCCTGGCCGTCCTTGCCGGAGCGGTTGCCGCCCTCGCCGGGCTTGCCGTTGGTGGCCTTGCGGTGCGGGGAGTGGTGGTAGTCCAGCAGCGTGGTCACGGACTGGTCGACGGTCAGGATGACGTCGCCGCCGCGCCCGCCGTTGCCGCCGTCCGGTCCGCCGAGCGGCTTGAACTTCTCACGGTGGACGGAGGCACAGCCGTGGCCTCCGTTACCCGCGGCGACATGCAGTTCGACGCGGTCCACGAAGGTGCTCATGGTTCAGTGCCTCCAGTTACGTACGAAATGTCTCGGTGTGCTGTATGTGTCTCTGTCTACATCACGTCTACAACACGTCTACAACACGCGAAAGGCGGACCCGCCTTCCCGACCGGGAAGTGAGGTCCGCCTCGCGAAAGCTTCCGATCAGCCTGCTCAGGCGACCGGAACGATGTTCACGACCTTGCGGCCACGGCTGGTGCCGAACTGCACCGCACCGGCCTGCAGGGCGAACAGCGTGTCGTCGCCGCCACGGCCGACGCCCGCGCCCGGGTGGAAGTGGGTGCCGCGCTGACGGACCAGGATCTCGCCCGCGTTGACGACCTGACCGCCGAAGCGCTTCACGCCGAGGCGCTGAGCGTTCGAGTCGCGGCCGTTACGGGTGGACGATGCGCCCTTCTTGTGTGCCATCTCTCCTCAGTCCCTTACTTCGCAGCCGCGGGGATCTCAGTGACCTTGATCGCCGTGTACTGCTGGCGGTGGCCCTGACGACGGCGGTAGCCGGTCTTGTTCTTGTAGCGCAGAATGTCGATCTTCTGGCCCTTGTGGTGGTCCACGACCTCGGCCTGGACCTTGATGCCGGCCAGCACCCACGGGTCGCTGGTCACGGAGTCGCCGTCGACGACGAGCAGGGTCGAGAGCTCGACCGTGTCGCCCACCTTGGCGGTGGAAATCTTGTCAACCTCAACGATGTCGCCGACAGCAACCTTGTGCTGGCGACCACCGCTGCGCACGATGGCGTACACGCGGATCTCACTCTCTCGCTCGGGAACGGCACCCCCGCAGTCCAGCCGCCCGGCACGCGGACAGCCTCTCCAGGACACCCAGTGCTCCGGAGGAAGAGGTTTACGGGGATGTGGCGCGCCTATATCCACGGACACGCCGACGGTCAAGGTTACGGGGCCGCGCTTGGAGGGTCAAACCGGGCTCGTGCGGTCCCGTAGCCGTATGCTCACGCAGCGGAGCCGATCACCGGAGGGCGCAGAAGTGAGCTACAGGGTCCAGCCCGGCGCACAGGTCGACGACACCGCCGAGATCGGCGCCGGAAGCAGTGTGTGGGAGCTGGCGCAGATCCGCGAGCACGCCCGTCTCGGCACGGGCTGTGTGATCGGCCGCGGCGCGTACGTCGGCTCCGGGGTGCGCATGGGCGACAACTGCAAGCTGCAGAACTACGCCCTCGTCTACGAGCCCGCCGAACTCGGCGACGGCGTCTTCATCGGCCCCGCCGTGGTGCTGACCAACGACCACAACCCGCGCTCCGTGGACCCCGAGGGCCAGCAGAAGCGCGGCGGCGACTGGGAGGCGGTCGGGGTGCGGATCGCCGAGGGCGCCTCCGTCGGGGCGCGGTCGGTGTGCGTGGCGCCGCTGACCATCGGCCGCTGGGCCATGGTCGCCGCGGGCGCGGTGGTCACCAAGGACGTCCCCGACTTCGCCCTGGTCATGGGTGTCCCGGCCCGGCAGGTCGGCTGGGTCGGCCGAGCCGGCGTCCGCCTCACCGAGCGCCCCGGGGAACCGGGCGGGTGGGAGTGCCCGCGGACGGGCGCCCTGTACGAGGAGAAGGAGGGCGTGCTGACCGAGCGGGGGGTGTGAGCAGCGGCCGACGGGGGCTGCGGGCAAGCGCGACGGGCGGCCGCGGCCGCCGACCGACCGTGAGTGGCCGATTCGGGCGCCCCTGGTCCCTGCCCCGCGCTGCCTCGGCGACCCGAATCCGCCACTCACCGCCCCGACGGGACCGCGCCGCCGCCGTCAGCCCCCGATGACCACCCTCCGCACGCCCTTCCACGCCTCCGGGTCGGTGGTGCGGCGGCCGTCCACCAGGACCGTGACTCCGGGCAGGTCGGCCGGGGTCAGCTCGCGGTACTCGGCGTGGTCGGCCTGGACGACGGCCGCGGTGACCCTCTCGCCCCGGTGCGGGGGAAGCCCCAGCGCGCCCAGCTCCTCCGCCGTGTAGAGCGGATCGGAGACGTACGGCACCGCGCCGCGCGCCCGCAGCGCCTCGACGGTGGCGAAGACCCCGGAGAAGGCGGTCTCCTTCACACCGCCGCGGTAGGCGGCGCCGAGCACGAGGACGTCCGCCCCGCTCAGGTCGCCGTACGCGGCCTCCAGCAGGTCGACGGCGTACGCCGGCATCGCGGCGTTGGCCTCGCGGGCGGAGCGCACCACGGTGGCCGCCGGGTCGTTCCACAGGTACATCCGCGGGTAGACCGGGATGCAGTGGCCGCCGACGGCGATCCCCGGCTGGTGGATGTGGCTGTAGGGCTGGGAGTTGCAGGCCTCGATGACCTTCAGGACGTCGATGCCGTGGGCGTCGGCGAAGCGCGCGAACTGGTTGGCCAGGCCGATGTTGACGTCCCGGTACGTCGTCTCGGCGAGCTTGGCCAGCTCGGCGGCCTCGGCGGTGCCGAGGTCCCAGACGCCGTTGGGCCGCGGCAGGTCGGGGCGCTCGTCGAAGTCGAGGACCCGCTCGTAGAACTCCACGCCCCGGGCGGTCGACGCCTCGTCGATGCCGCCGACCAGCTTCGGGTAGCGGCGCAGGTCGGCGAAGACCCGGCCGGTGAGGACCCGCTCGGGCGAGAAGACCAGGGGGAAGCCGTCCCCGGCGCGCAGTCCCGAGCCCTCGGCGAGCATCGGCGCCCACCGGGTGCGGGTGGTGCCGACCGGCAGCGTCGTCTCGTACGACACCAGCGTGCCCGGCCTGAGGCCCTGGGCGATCGCCTTCGTGGCCGCGTCCATCCAGCCGAAGTCCGGCACGCCCTCGGCGTCGACGAACAGCGGGACGACCACCACGACGGCCTCGGAGGCGGCGACCGCGGCCGCGGTGTCCGTCGTCGCGGTCAGCAGCCCGGCGTCGACGGCCCGCTTGAGCCGTACGTCCAGGTCGTACTCGCCGGGGAACGGCTCGGCACCGGCGTTGACCAGCTCCACCACCCGCTCGTCGACGTCGGCGCCCACGACCCGGTGGTCCTTGGTGGCGAACTGCACGGCCAGCGGGAGTCCGATCTTGCCGAGCGCTACTACGCAGATGTCCATGGCGGTCCTACGGCTTCCTCTTGGCGGCGGCCCGCGAGGGCTGCGCGGCGCGTGCCAGGCGCGCCCGCACCCGCGCGGTCAGGGACGGCTTCGGCGGGAACATCCGCGCGGTGTCGATCACCACGCGCCCCTTGGCGTTGACCAGCGCCGAGGCCCGGTACGGGTCCTCGTAGGCCCCCCACCGCCGGGCCAGCGGCATCGGCTTGCCCCGGCCCCGCACGGGGATCTCGTACGTCGCCCCGGCGACGTCCACGTACACGCGCACGCCCAGCCGGGCGTCGCGCCGCTCCAGCGGGACGCGGGCGTGCAGCACCGTGCCGGAGCCGTCCTCGGTGGGCTCGGTGCGGAACTCCCCGACCGGCTCGGGCAGGCGGTGCCCCTCGGGCAGCCTGCGGGCGCCGGGCTTGTCGGCCGACGCCGGCATGGCCCCGCTCACCAGCCGCACAACGGCGCCGGAGACCTCGCCGACGACGCCGATGCGCACCGACGCCGTGTAGATGATCTGCTCGCCCCGCTGCTCCCAGTCGGAGGCGAGCAGTTCGGTGCCCTCGGCCAGCCGCCCCGGCACCGACTCGCCCACGAGTTCGAAGCACCGGTCGGACAGACCGACGTCCGGGTCGCGGAACCCCGGGTAGCGGGCGTAGCCCCGCTCGCCCTCCAGGACGAACGTCGGTGCCCCGCGCAGCCTCTCCGAGGTGATCGCCTCGCACAGCGTCTCCACCGCCCCGGCCCGCGCCAGACAGATCCGCACCCGGCGCCTGACGTCCATGGCGTCCCGGATGCCGTCGGTGAAGTAGGCGTCGGCGAGCCGGGCGATCCCGGCGCAGATGTCCCGCTGGAGCGCCCGGTCCAGGGCCGGGAAGTCGTCCTGGACGAGCTTGGCCAGCTCCCAGGTGAAGTGGCGGCGCAGCACCGCGTCCCGGCGCGGCCCCGCCTCGACGAGCCGTGCGGTGAGGTCCATGATCTCCGCGGTGCACCGCAGCCGGGCGAGATGGTCGGCCCGGTAGGTGATGTTGCCGGCGTCGCCGCGTTTGACCGCGTAGTAGCAGGTGTAGTCGGCCAGCACCGAGATCCGCCGGGCGCGTACGCACGCCTCGATGGTGAAGGGCTGGTCGCTGCCGACCGGCAGATGCTCGGGGAAGCGCAGCTTGTACCGGTCGACCAGTTCCCGCCGGAACAGCTTGGTGTTGGCGAGGGTGAAGGGCAGCGCGGAGTCGTACAGGCTGACGTCGGCCGCGTTCTCCCGGTACAGCGCCTGGTGCACGTACCGCCCGTTGACGCCGGTCATCCGGCCGGCGACGACGTCCGAGCCGTGCTCGTCGGCGAAGGACACCATGCGCTCCAGCGCCTCCTCGCCGAGGTAGTCGTCGGAGCCGACGAAGTACACGTACCGGCCCCTGGCCACCTCCAGGGCGCGGTTGCTGGGGGCCGCGGGGCCGCCGGAGTTGGCCTGGTGGAGGACGGTCACCGTGCCGGGGTGGAGTGCGGCGAAGCGGTCGAGTTCGGCTCCGCTGTCGTCGGTGGAGCCGTCGTCGACGGCGACGATCTCCAGCCGGTCGGTGCCGATGCTCTGCCTGATCAGCGAGTCCAGGCACTCCGTCAGGTAGGGCATGGTGTTGTAGACGGCGACGATCACGGTGACGTCGGGGGTGGTCATGCCCGCGTCCCCGGCGCTCGCTCGGCGGCGAGGCGGGCGTAGACGCCGTCCAGCACCTCGGCCTGCGCCTCCCACGTCCACGTGTCGAGCAGCCCCGGCGCGTCGTACGCGGCGCGGTACCGCTCGGCGTCGCCGAGAACCGACTTCACCGCCCGTACGTAGTCCTCCAGGTCCTCGGCGCGGAACACCTCGCCCTGGCCGGTCCGGGTCACCGTGGCGCCCATCGTCCGCACATCGCTGACCACCAGCGGCAGCCGGGCGTGGGAGTACTCGAAGAACTTGGTGATGAGCGCGATCTCGTGGTTCGGCCAGTGATGGATCGGGATGACCCCGACGTCCGCGGCCGACAGGAACCGCGCCACCTGGTAGTGCGGCACGTACGGCACCATGTGCAGCCTGCCGTCGACCCCCAGCTCCTCCGCCCGCGCCCGCAGGCTCCGCAGGTACCCGGACTCGGGGTTGAGCACGACGAACGCCGTGTGCACCTCGGGCAGCAGCGGCAGGGACTCCACCATGATGTCGAGGCCGCGCTGCGGGGCGGCCGAGCCGCTGTACACGGCCAGCGGCACCCCGGGTCCGACCCCGCACAGCTCGCGCAGGTCCGGGACGGGCTCACCGGCCTGCTCCGACGGGATCTCGGCCTCCGGGGCGTTGAGGACGACCGTGGGCCGCTCCCCCAGCCCGTGCCGTTCCTGGAGCATGTGGGCGAGGGTCTCGGAGACCGTGGTGACCGCGTCGGCGTGCCGGGCGTACTCCCGCTCGTGCCCGCACTGGGCGACGTGCCAGCGCGGATGCGGGCTCCACGGCTTGATGCCGGGCAGGTACTCGTGGGCGTCCCAGACCAGCCTGACGTCCCTGCCGCGGGCGCCGGCCCGCAGCTTGGCCCGGGCTCCGACGCCGAGCATGCGGAAGTCGTTGGCGTGGATGATGTCCGGTTCGAGCGCGTCGACGACCTTGCCGAAGGCCAGTTCGATGTCCCACAGGTGCGGGTCGAGGCGGCGCCAGCTGCGGTCGCCCATGGTCCTGAGCCAGAAGGCCGTCGTGAACCGGTCCAGGGGCGCGTCCATCTCCTTGCGGCGCTTGTCCAGCGCCCGCGTCCTGCGGTGCCGCAGCTTCACCCAGGGGTACGTCAGCCGCGCGGTCAGCCGGGGCACCGTCAGCCACAGCCGGGCCGGGGCGGAGCCCTCCTGCCGGGCCAGGATCAGCCGGATACTGAGGTCGGCGCGCCAGGCCTTGACGCGCTGCCTGCGGTACTCGGCCAGCGGGCCGGGCCGGTAGGCCAGCGGGGAGCGCAGCACGGCGCGCCGGTACTCGTGGCGGCGCCGGGCCATCGGTCCGGGCACGGGGATCAGCCGGACCTCGGCCGAGCCGATCTGCCAGGTCTCCCCCTTCTTGCCCCTGGCCCGGCCGAGGAGGACGACGTCCCAGCCTGCCTCGGCGGCCGAGCGGGCCTCCTTCTGCACGCGGGAGTCGCCGTGCACGCCGTTGTCGACGAGCATCACGATCCGTCCGCGCGTGGGGCGCGGCGGCGGGGCCGTGGTGCCGTACTCAGTTGCCGTATCGGCCCGCGGCGGGGTCTCAGCGCCCTGCTCGGCTGCCGTGGTGGCCCGCGGCGGGGTCCCGGTGCCGTACTCAGTTGCCATGGGTCGCCAGCTCCTCCGTCTGCAGCTCGACGCTGCGTCCCGAGACCGCCGACTCCAGGACCGCCGCGGCCACCTCGACCGTGCGCATGCCCTGGCGCAGGGTGCAGATGTCGGACGGTCTGCCGAGCACGGCGTCCCGGAACAGTTCGTGCTCCACCAGCAGCGGCTCCCGCTTGGGGATGGCGTAGCGGATCATGTCGCCCTCGGAGACGCCGCGGAAGGCGCGCAGCGCCTCCCACTCGGTGGCGACCGCCGCGTTGGAGTGGAAGGTGAGGTCGGCGGTGAGGGTGTCGGCGACGAAGCAGCCGCGCTCGCCGGTGACCGAGGTGAAGCGTTCCTTGAGCGGACTGAGCCAGTTCACCAGGTGGTTGACCATGGTGCCGTCGTCCAGCCGGCCCACCGCGGAGACCATGTCCTCGTGCGGGCGGCCGCTCTTGGACACGATGTGCGCCGCGACCGACACGTACACATGGCCCGTCACCCAGCCGGTGAGGTCGATGTCGTGCGTGGCCAGGTCCTTGACCACGCCGACGTCGGCGATGCGGTGCGGGAACGGGCCCTGGCGGCGGGTGACGACCTGGTAGACATCGCCCAGCTCGCCGGCTTCGAGGCGGGCGCGCAGCGAGCGCAGCGCCGGGTTGCACCGCTCGATGTGACCGACACCGGCCACCAGTCCGCGCGACTCGAACGCCTCGACCAGGCGGCGGGCGCCCTTGACGGTGTCGGCGACCGGCTTCTCGATCAGCGCGCACACCCCGGCCTCGGCGAGCCCGAGGCCGATCTCCTCGTGCCGCGCGGTCGGGCAGGCGACGACGGCGTAGTCGATGCCGAGCGCCAGCAGCTCCTCCACACCGGCGAGCACCGGAGTGCCCTGCGCGGCGCCGTTGGCGTCGCCCATCGGGTCGACGGCGCCGACCAGCTCGACGCCCTCCAGACCGGCCAGGACCCGGGCGTGGTGACGGCCCATCGAACCGAGGCCGACCAGTCCGGCCCGCAGGGGTCTCGAATTGCTCACAGCTGTACCCCCAGGGTGTTCACAGCGGTCACGACGCGGTCCAGCTCCCGCCGGGTCAGGGCGGGGTGGACCGGGAGCGAGACGACCTCGGCGGCCGCGCGGTCGGTCTCGGGCAGGTCCCAGCCCCGGCCCGCCTTCTGGTCGGGCTCCCAGTACGGCTTGAGCCGGTGGATCGGGGTCGGGTAGTACACGGCGCTGCCGATCCCGGCCTCGGTCAGCCGGGCGCTCGCGGCGTCCCGGTCGCCCCGGACCCGCACCGTGTACTGGTGGTACACATGCCGGGCGCCCTCGGCGGCCTGGGGCGTCACCACGTTCGGCGCGGTGATGTGCTCGGTGAGGTGGGCGGCGTTGGCGATCCGCCGCTCGGTCCACCCGGGCAGCCTGGCCAGCTGCACCCGGCCCACCGCGGCGCAGACATCGGTCATCCGGACATTGGCGCCGACGATCTCGTGGGCGTAGCGCTGCTCCATGCCCTGGTTGCGCAGCAGCCGCAGGGTGCGGGCGATCTCCGCGTCGGCGGTGCAGACCATGCCGCCCTCAAGGCTGTGCATGTTCTTGGTCGGGTAGAAGCTGAACGCTCCGGCGACCCCGAACGCGCCGACCGGTGTGCCGTGCAGCGCGGCGGCGTGCGCCTGGCAGGCGTCCTCGACGACGGCGAGCCCGTGCCGGCCGGCGACCGCGGTGATCCGGTCCATGGCGGCGGGGTGGCCGTAGAGGTGGACCGGCAGGACGGCGGCGGTGCGCGGGGTGACGGCGGCCTCGACGGCGTCCGGGTCCAGGCAGAAGGTGGTGGCGTCGATGTCGGCGAAGACCACGTCGGCGCCGGCCAGGCGCACGGCGTTGGCGGTCGCGGCGAAGGAGAAGGAGGGGACGATCACCTCGTCGCCGGGGCCGATCCCCAGGGCCATCAGCGTCAGCTGCAGGGCGGAGGTGCCGGAGTTGACGGCGACGCAGTGCCGCCCGCCCACCAGCGCGGAGAACTCCTCCTCGAAGGCCCGGACCTCGGGCCCCTGGACGACATGCCCGCCGCGCAGCACGCGCACCACGGCCCCGATCTCCTCCTCGTCGACCACGGGCCTGGCAGCCGGTACCGGCTCCTGGGCGTCACTCATGGGACTCCCTCTCCTCCTCGGCGGCCGCAAGAGGGCGCACCGCGTCGTGCCGGGCCGGGGAGGGACGGTCGTCGAGCGCAGTGCGTCCGCATCCCTGGACGTTCTCGCTGCGGCTCGGAAAGCCACGGAAAGTGGAGAAAGGGTGACCGGGAGGAAACCGGGACAAACGGGTTACGGCGGGTAATGACGCGACGGGAGGAACGCGAAAGCGCGGGGCACCGGTGTTCACCGGTGCCCCGCGCTCGGGCCGGACCGGGGTCGGACGACCCCGGAGCGTTGTGTCAGGCCTCGTCGGTCGTGGCCGAGACCGACGGCGCGGTCTGCTCCGCCGCCACGGTCTTCTTCGCCGCGGCCTTCTTGGCCGTCGCCTTCTTCGCGGTCGTCTTCTTCGCGGCCGTCTTCTTGGCCGCGGTCTTCTTGGTGGCGGCCTTCTTCGCCGTCGCCTTCTTCGCCGTCTTGCGCGCCGCCGCCTTCTTGGCCGGGGCGGGCTCCTCCTCGGTGGCCGGGGCGGTTGCCGCGGCCTCCTCGGCGGGCGTCTCCGTGACGGACTCCGTGACCGCCTCCGCGGCCGCGGGGACGACCACGACGGCCGCCTCCTCGGACGCGGTCGGCGCGGTGGCCTTGCGCACCGCACGGCGGCGCGGACGGGCCGGGGCGGCGGGCTCGGCGGGCTCCTCGGCGACCGGCTCGGGAGCCGGTTCGGCGACGGGCTCGACGGGCGCGGGCGCCTCCTCGGGCTCGCTGCTCACGGTCACCACGGCGGCCTCCGCCCCCGCGGGCGAACCGGCGGGCGCGGTCGCCTTGCGGGTCGCACGGCGTCGCGTACGGCCCTTGGGCGCGGCCTCCTCGGCCGGGGCGGCCGGGGTCTCGACGACCGCGTCCTCCACGGCGGCGGGCTCGGCCTGCGCCTCGGCGGCCGGCTCCGGCCGCACCGGACGCTCGACCTCCTGCTCGACGGTCACGTCCTGCGCGGTCGGCGCCTGCTCCTGCGCCACGGCCCCGGTTTCCGCCTTGAGGGCCTCCGCCTTGGGCGCGCCGGCCGGGGCCGAGGCGCGACGGCTCGCGCGGCGCCGGGTGCGGCCGCCGCGGGCGACCGCGGCCTCCGCCTCGGCGACCGAGCTGTACAGCTCCTCGTCCGGGGTGAACTCCGGCGCGGGCAGCGCGACCGGCTCGGCGACCTCGGCCGCCACCTCGGCGGCGGTCTCCGTCTCCGGCTCGGCCGCCTCCACAGCGGCCGTCGCGGCCTCCGCCTCGTGCACGTGCCCGTCACCGCCGCGCCCGCGCTTCTTGCGCTTGCCGCCGCCCCCGGCGGAGGTCGGCTGCTCCATGTGGACGATGACACCGCGGCCGTTGCAGTGGACGCAGGTCTCGGAGAACGACTCCAGCAGGCCCTGGCCGACCCGCTTGCGGGTCATCTGGACCAGCCCCAGCGAGGTCACCTCGGCGACCTGGTGCTTCGTACGGTCCCGGCCCAGGCACTCCAGCAGGCGGCGCAGCACCAGGTCCCGGTTGGACTCCAGCACCATGTCGATGAAGTCGATCACGATGATGCCGCCGAGGTCGCGCAGCCGGAGCTGGCGCACGATCTCCTCGGCCGCCTCCAGGTTGTTCCTGGTGACCGTCTCCTCCAGGTTGCCGCCCTGGCCGGTGAACTTGCCGGTGTTGACGTCGACGACGACCATCGCCTCGGTCCGGTCGATCACCAGCGAACCGCCGCTGGGCAGCCAGACCTTGCGGTCCAGCGCCTTGGCGAGCTGCTCGTCGATCCGGTACGTGGCGAAGACGTCGACCTCACTGGTCCACTTCTGGAGCCGGTCGGCGAGGTCCGGGGCGACGTGCGAGACGTACCCGTGGATCGTCGACCAGGCCTCGTCACCGCTGACGACGACCTTGGAGAAGTCCTCGTTGAAGATGTCCCGGACGACCCGGACCGTCATGTCCGGCTCGCCGTAGAGCAGCGTCGGGGCGTTGCCGCTCTTGGCCTTCTTCTGGATCTCTTCCCACTGCGCCTGGAGCCGTTCGACGTCGCGGCGCAGCTCGTCCTCGCTCGCGCCCTCGGCGGCCGTACGGACGATGACGCCCGCGTCCTCGGGGACGATCTTCTTCAGGATGGTCTTCAGCCGCGCCCGCTCGGTGTCGGGCAGCTTGCGGCTGATGCCGGTCATGGAGCCCTCGGGCACGTACACGAGGTAGCGGCCCGGCAGGGAGACCTGGCTGGTCAGACGCGCGCCCTTGTGCCCGATCGGGTCCTTCGTCACCTGGACGAGCACCGACTGGCCGGACTTCAGGGCGGACTCGATGCGGCGCGGGCCGTTGGCCATGCCCAGCGCCTCGAAGTTGACCTCACCGGCGTAGAGCACGGCGTTGCGGCCCTTGCCGATGTCGATGAAGGCGGCCTCCATCGAGGGCAGCACGTTCTGCACCTTGCCCAGGTACACGTTGCCCACGTACGAGGTCGACTGCTCCTTGTTGACGTAGTGCTCGACGAGCACGCCGTCCTCCAGGACGCCGATCTGCGTGCGGTCGCCGTGCTGGCGGACCACCATCACGCGCTCGACGGCCTCGCGGCGGGCCAGGAACTCGGCCTCGGTAATGATCGGCACCCGGCGGCGGCCCTGCTCGCGGCCCTCGCGGCGGCGCTGCTTCTTGGCCTCCAGACGGGTCGAGCCCTTGATGGACTGCACCTCGTCGGACGGCTCGGCCTTCGGGCGCGGCTCGCGCACCTTGACGACGGTGCGCTCCGGGTCGTCGGCGGACGGCTCGGCATCGGTGGAGCTGTCCCCGGCCCGGCGGCGACGACGACGGCGACGGCGGCTGCTGGAGGTGGAGGAGCCACCCTCCTCGCCCCGGGCCTCGTCGGCGTCCTCTTCCTCCTGCTCGGCGGTGTCCTCGGCGTCCTGCGCGGCCTGCTCGGCGGCGGTGTCCTCGGACTCGGCGTCACCGGCCTCGCCGCCCTCGGCGTCGGAGTCGGCGGACTCACCGCGGCGACGGCGACGGCCGCCCCGGCGACGGCGACGGCGCGACCCGGTCTCCTCGGTGTCCTCGCCCTCGGCGGCGTCCTCCGCGGCCTCCTCGGCCTCCTCCGCCTCGTCCTCGGCGGTCTCGGTACGGGCGATCTCGGTACGGGCGGTCTCGGTCTCCTCGGCCAGGGCGGAGCCCCGGCGACGGCGACGGCGGCGACCGCCGGTCGGCTCCTCCGGGAACTCCTCGGTCTCCTCGGCCTCGACGGGCACGTCCGTCGCCTCGGCGGCGGCCTCGGCGGCGGCGCGCTCCGGGGTCTGGAACCTGGGCTCGGTGAAGACGGGCGGCTGGAACACGGCGACGGCGGGCCGTGCCGGACGACGCGGGGCCGGCTCCTCCTCGGGCTCCGCCTCCGCGGGCCGCGCGGGCTCGGAGAACGTGGCCGCGGCGCGCACGACCCGGCGGCGACGGCGCGGAGCCGCCTCCTCGACGGCCTCGGTCTGCTCGGACCCGGCCTTCTCGGATCCGGTCTTCTCGGCCTCTGCGGCGGGCGCGGGCGTCTCGGTGCCGCTCTCGTCCGTGGTGCTCTCGTCAGGAGTGGTCACGGCAGCCTCCACGCTGTCGGGCGCCCCGGCGGGCGCGGACGCACGACGCGTGGCACGCCGACGGGTACGACGGGGGGCGGCGTCCTCGGACGCGGCCGGGGTGTCTTCGGCGGGGGGCTCGGTGGACTCGGTTTCGGTGGCGGCCTCGGCGGCGGGCGGCTCGGCGGGCGCGGTCGTCTTCCGCGTCGCGCGGCGGCGCGTACGGGCCTTGGGCGCGGCGTCCTCCTCGGCCTGCGCGGGCTCGTCGGCGGCTGCCGTCTGCGCCGTGTCCGCCGTTTCCTCGGCGGGGGCGGGCGTGGTGACCGTGCGGGTGGCGCGGCGGCGGGTGCGGCGCGGTGCCGCCTCCTCCACGGCCGCGGCACCGGAGGCGGCCTCGACGGCCTCGGTGGCGGGCGCGGGCTCCTCGGCGGGGCTGTCGGCGGGAACGATGGTCTCGGCGGCCTCGACGCTCACGGGCGCACCGGCGGGCGCGGAGGCCCGGCGGACGACACGGCGGCGGGTACGGCCGACGGCGGGCTCGTCGGCGACGGCGACGGCCTCTTCCTTCTCGGCCTCCTCCGCGGCTTCCTCGTCCTCGGCGGCGGCCTCTTCGGCCACGGTGACCTCTTCGGCCTGCACGGCCTCGGCGATCGCGGTCTCCTCGACCGCCGACTCCACGGCCTCGGTCTTCTCGGCCTCGGCGTCCGGTATGGCCGGAGCGGCCCCGGTCACGGAGTCGGTGGTGGAGGCAGCGGCCGGCGGGCCCGCCGGCCGGGACGCGGCACGCCGCCGACGGCGCGGCGGCAGGGTGTCGCTGGGGGTGTTCGGTTCGGAGCCCTGGGTGGGCTCGGTCGGTTCGAGCATGCGGGCGTATCTCCCGTCAGGCTCCCGGGCGCCGCGCCTGGTCCGGCGGTGTGCCGGTGACGTCCGCGGCTCGCGTCGTGCGCGACTGCCGCCGTCCGGGGCGCGGGCGCCGCACGGGAGCTCTCTGTGTCCTGTCTCGCCGGTTCCGTACGCCTCATGCGCACGGCCTGGCGAAAGTCTTCTGGTCGGTGCGCTGCCCGACCCAGGTGGCTCCCGAGTACGAGGGCGGCGCTACGACGTCCGTCCCTTCGCGGGACCTTCCTTACGCCGGTGCCTTCGCGGCGGCAGCGGATCCGGCCGCAGGGGCCGTCGCCGCCTCGCGGTCGGGCGCGAGCGGGTCGGTCACCGTGCCGGTCTCTTCATCGAGCAGCCCCTGCGCCAGCCTGGTCACCGCTGCGGGGACCGGCGGCGCCAGGTCGGCCACGGCGCGGAGACCGGACAGGACGTCGTCGGGTCGTACGGCAGGCGTCACGTGCCGAACAACCAGCCGCAGTATCGCACAGGGCTGGTCGGTCGGCCTATCAGCCGTCGTACTGTGCGTGGCAAGATCCACGACCGCCGCGCGGGCGTCGAAGGTGCGGACGCCGTTCTTGGTCAGACGCTGGACCTCGACGGTCTCGGCGGCGGTGAACGCGGCCACGGCCCGCTCGGCCTCGGCCTCCTCCACCCCGTCGAGCCGCAGTTCCCACTCGGACGCCGTGAGCCGGTCGGCGAGCCCGGAGGTGCGGGCCTCGACCGCCTCGATGACATCGAGCCCGGCGGGCAGCGACTCGTCGAGCGTCCGCCGGAGCTGCTCCGGATCCCGCGCCTCGGTGAGCGCGATCTCCAGGTACTCCGCCTCACTGCCCGTGCCGGTGGGTGCGGCATTGGCGTACGACACCTTCGGATGCGGCGTGAACCCCGCCGAGTACGCCATGGGCACCTCGGCGCGGCGCAGCGCACGCTCGAAGGCGCGCTGGAAGTCACGGTGGCTGGTGAACCGGAGGCGGCCGCGCTTGGTGTAGCGCAGTCGGATGCGCTGCACCGCGGGAGCGGGCGGCGGGCCTTCGGGCTGTCGCTTGCCCAGTGTCGTCATTCCTTCGTGAGAACGGTCGTGCTGCTACCAAGAGTACGCGTCCCGGCGCCCCGGGGTTCCCGCCGGTCCACCGCTTCCCGCTTACGGGGCTCCCCGAACAGCATGCGCCGGAAGTCGGCGCGGGCCTGCCGTACGGACTCGCGCGCGGAGGCGAGCGCCTGCCGGGTGGCCCGCCCGACAGCGCGCGCGGCCTCGGCGCAGGGCCGCAGCACCGCGTCCCGTACGGCGTGCCCGACCGGGGTGAGGACGGTGCGGTACAGCCAGCGCACCGGCTCGACGAAGATCCACCGGAAGAGGGTCCCGAAGAACCGCCCGACGGCGAGCGAGATCCGTCCGGCGACCCGCCAGGCGTGCCCGAGCGCGTCCCATATCTCCCGCCCCACGACGGCCAGCGCCCGCCCGACGGGCGCCAGGACCCACCGCCACAGCCCGAGCACGGGCAGCACGAACAGCACCCGCCCGATCCAGTACAGCCCGAGCCCGATCCCCCGCGCGGTCCACACCAGGGCGTGCCCGATCGGCGTGAGCACCCACTGGTACAGCCACAGCGCCGGTACGACGAGCAGGTACCGCACGAGCCAGGCGACGGCCGTGAACACGGCGGTGCCGAGCGCGACGAGCCCGATGCCGATGCCCCTGAGCAGCCACAGGAAGGCGCGTCCGACCGGGGTCAGCAGGCTCGCGTACACCCATGCCAGCCCGGCCACGATGCCGCGGCCGACCCACAGGAAGCCGTGCCCGATGGGCGTGAGGACGGCCCGGTACAGCCACCCGAGTCCCGCCACGAACCCCCGGCCCACCCACAGGAAGCCGTGCCCGATCGGCGTCAGCACGCGCGCGTACAGCCACCCGAGCCCCGCCACGAACCCCCGGCCCAACCAGAGGAATCCGTGCCCGATCGGGGTCAGCACGGCCCGGTACAGCCAGACCACCGGCACCACGACGAGTACCTTCCCGAGCCAGGCGAGCCCCCTGCCGAGCGGTACCAGTACGTACCGCCACAGCCCCACGAAGGGCCACACGAACAGCGCGCGGCCGAGCCAGGCGAGGGCGCGGCCGGCGGGCCGGAACACGGTGTCGGTCAGGAACCGCCAGGCGACGACCAGGGCGTCCCACACCATGCGTACGGGCAGGACCAGCACCAGAACGACGATCCGCACGGGGATGCGGACGGCGGTGACCAGGCAGCCCTCGGGCTGCCCCTCGGGGCGTCGGGGCTCGGGCAGAGGTTTCCGCGGTTCCATACCGCTCAAGACGCCTGCCTGCTCGGCACGGATGCGCCCCGGGTGTTGCGAAGCCGTCACGGGTTCACGCCGTCACGCTTTCACCGGCCCGCTCGGTGCGTCGCACTTGTGCGCTAGACCGTTGTACCGATTTGACGGCGCGTCCCTTACGGAAGCGACAGCGCTCGCGGCGGCCACGGGTCACTCTCGCAGCGAGGTCCGGGACTCCCCCGGACCCGTTTCGTGCAAGGAGCAAGCCCATGAGTCCTCGACCCAGACCGTCGTTGCTCGGGCCGGTCGCCCGGGCGAGATTCCAGCAGGCAGGCGTGGTCTCCTCGCTGGCCCTGGTCATCGCGGCCGGCGTGGTCACACCCGCCGCTGCCGCCGCCGGCGCCGTGTCCGGCGCCCGGTCGTTCGCGACGTCGTACACCGACAAGGACTGCAAGCCCCAGAAGCCGCACAAGCCGCGAGCGGTCGAGGGGGCGTCGTACGCGGGCAAGGACAAGTGCCGCGGCGCGACCGGCGCCACGGGTGCCACCGGACCGAAGGGCCCCACCGGGGCGACCGGTGCGATGGGCCGACCCGGCCCGAAGGGCGCGACGGGCGCCACGGGTGCGACCGGTGCCACGGGCGCCATGGGCCGGCCGGGCCCCGCTGGGGCGACGGGTGCCACGGGGGCGACCGGTGCCACGGGCGCCATGGGTCTTCCCGGCGAGGACGGCGCGACAGGTGCCACGGGTGCCCCCGGGGCGACCGGCCCCGCGGGTGCCACCGGGGCCACGGGCGCGACGGGCGCCACCGGGGCCACGGGTGCCACCGGCGCTCCCGGCCCCTGTGCGGACATCGACGCCTCCCGCGACTCGAACAACTTCGAGCTGCGGGCAGCGCTGACCCCGGCGACCATGGCCGACCCGATCAACCGGGCCTACGCGGGCATCCGTGACCTCCAGCCCGACCCGGGTCCGTTCCTGTGGACCGACCTCAGCGGCCTCGACGGCTACCCGAGAAACGCCTGCGGTATCTCCGTCTCCCAGCAGGCCCTGGGCGGTGGCACCGAGGGCGACATGGCCATCGAGGTCATGACCACCACCGGTGCCGTCTACCAGACCACCTGCGACATCGACACCAGCGATGTCCTCCTGACCTGCGAGAACCCCTGGGCCCTGGTGAACCGCCAGCCCGCTCCCGGCGCGGAGAACGGCGGGACGATCGTCCCGTAACACGCCCCGCAAGGGGGTGGCCGGCGGAGCGTCAGGGCTGCCGGACACCCCCTGCCGCGTCGACGCGCTCCAGCAGGCTCACCGTCATCCCGGTCACCGGCGTGCTCTGCTTCACGGTGTACCGCTTGCGCAGGGCGCCCGCCTGCGCCGGATCCATCGAGTTGAACGGGAACTCCCCGCCCTCCGTCAGCAGCCAGATCCGCCGCTCGTCCTTCAGACACCGCTCGGGTTCGGCGCACTGGACCGCGTAGAGGTCGTCGATCTCTGCCGGGGTCCGCGCCAGGAAGACGTCCCGCAGCCGCAGTTCGCGCGGCAGGTAGTACGTCACTCCCCCGTCGAGCTGCCAGGTGTCGTGCCGGTCGTACACGACGGCGTCCCCGGGCCGGTGACCTCGCTCCACGATCTCGGCGGCCGCCGCGTAGTCGAGGGGCACGGGCTCGTTGTGCGCGAACCGCTCCCGTACCTGCCGGTGGTCCGGCAGCGTCAGCAGGGCGAGCACCGCCACCCCGGCCGCGACGGCCTTCCACGAGCGCCGAACGGCGTCCAGTCCGCAGCCCGCGAGCAGCGCCCACGCCGGGAGGGTGAACAGGACGTACACACCCCGGAAGTACGACACCTCCCCGTGCGAGAGGGCCCAGACCAGCAGCGGCGGCAGCAGCGCCCAGGCGCCGCACAGCACCAGCGCCGACCGCCGCTCGGAACGGGCCGCCAGTGCGAGGGCGGCCAGGGCACCGGCGCACAGGGCGGAGGCGAACAGTTCCTGGGCAAGGGCGAGCAGGGCCCAGCCGTCCGGCTCCGGAACCCAGTACAGCTGGCGTGCGGCCTGGGACCTGCCGAGCAGGGCGAACGGGGTCACGCACGCGGCGACCGCGGCCAGGGCGAGCGCCGAGCGCCACCACAGCGCACGGTCCTGCCGGGCGCGGGCGGCGAGGAGGCAGGCGTGTGCGCACACGACGGACAGGGCGATGAGGTGGAGAGCTCCGGTGAAGACCAGCGCGAGGACGTAGGACGCCCACCTCAAAAGGCTGTTGGGCCGGTCCAAAACCCGCAGTACCAAAAGCGTGGCGACACAGACGGCGAGCAGCACCAGGGCGTACGAACGGGCCTCATGCCCGTAACGGCTCACCGCCGGTACGCAGGAGAAAAGCAGACCGGCGAGAATACCGGCCCGATATCCGAAGAGCCGGTTCCCGAGCAGTGCGATGACGGATGCGGCACCCGCGACCGCCAAGAGGGACGGCAGCCGAAGGGCGAGAACGGAATCCCCGAACAGCGAGATCCATCCGCGCATGAGCAGGTAGTAAGCCCCGTGCACGGCGTCGACATGGCGCAGGGTGGCCAGGATGCGGCCGGTGCCCCGGCCGGTCATGTCCCAGGTGACCAGTTCGTCGCGGCCCAGCAGCGGGCCGGTCAGCCCGAACGAGACCAGCACCAGCGTGAGGACGAACGGCGCCAGCCAGAGCGCCACCCGCCCCCGCGCGGACCGGTCCGCGGCGGAGGATCGGAATTCTTCGCGGGGCGGGGGCAACTGCGCGGTGATTACCATAAGAAATTCTCCGGTCCGGCAGCAGGAACTCCCCACTTATACCGGCCGGTCGGCCGGTGGCTGCTTGTGCCCGCCTCCACGGCTCGATAAATTCACCGGCCGGTCCTTTTCTCCGGAGAAAAGAAAAAGCCATGAAAACGGTCTGCCTCAATATGATCGTCAAGGACGAGGCCCATGTGATCCGCCGCTGCCTCGAATCCGTACGGCCGCTCGTCGACACCTGGGTGATCCTGGACACCGGCTCGACCGACGGCACCCAGGACATCGTCCGCGAGGCCTTCGCCGACCTGCCCGGTGACCTGTACGAAAGCCCCTGGCGCGGCTTCGGCGCGAGCCGTACGGAGGCCATCGAGCGCGCCCGGGACCGGGCGAGCCACCTCCTTTTCATCGACGCCGACGACGTACTGGAGACCGACCCCGGCTTCACCCGCCCCGACCTGGCCCACGACTGCTACGACATCGAGGTCCACCACGGCCCCGTGGTCCACTGGCGCCCGGCCCTGGTCTCGACCCGCCTGCCCTGGCGGTACGTCGGTGTCCTGCACGAATACCTGGACTGCGGGCCGGAGTTCACCCGCTCCCGCCTCAACGGCGTCCGCATGCGCATCATGGGCGGCGGCGCCCGCTCACAGGGCACCACGCGGGCGAAGTACCTGCGCGACGCCGCGATCCTGAAGGACGGTCTGGCGAAGGAACCCGGCAACACCCGCTACGCCTTCTACCTGGCCCAGAGCTATCGCGACGCCGGCGAACCCGCGAAGGCCCTGGCGGCGTACGACCGCCGCGCGGCGATGGAGGACGGCTTCGCCGAGGAGGCGTTCTGCTCCCGCCTCTACGCGGCCCGCCTGGCCATGACCCTGAACCGCCGCACCCCGGAGGTCATGAACCGTTTCCTGGAGGCCCACGAATCCCGCCCCACCCGGGCCGAACCCCTGGGCGAACTGGCCCGCCTCTGCCGCACCCAGGGCGAACGCTGGCCCCTCGCCTACCTCTTCGCCCGCCGGGCCGCCGAACTCCCCCTCCCCGACGACATCCTCTTCGTGGAACACGCCTGGTACGACTGGCAGTGCCTGGACGAACTGGCCGTCGCCGCCTACTGGATGGGCGCCTACCAGGAGTCCCTGGAAACCTGCGAACGACTCCTCGACACCACGACACTCCCCGAGGAACACCGCGACCGCGTCAAGGCCAACCACGACTTCGCGCGCACGAAACTGGCGATGTCGGCACCGCGACGACAACCGGCCTAACCGCCGTCAGGAAGCACCCAACTCGGCGAGCTGCTCCAGCACCAGCTCGGCATGCCGATCCGGCTCGGGCACCGGGTGGATCAGGGACCGGACCCGGCCCTCCCGGTCGAGGATCACGGCGGCACGGTCGAACAGTGCCCGCCCCTCGGCCCGCACCTCGGGGACGCCGAGGGCGCGGCCCAGGGCCAGATCCTCGTCGCCGACCAGCGGATACCCCAGCGCGCGCTCCTCGGCGAACTCGGCCAGGTGCCCCGGCGCATGGGCACTCACCCCGAGCACCCGGGCCCCGGCCCGCCCGAACCGCGCCGCCGCGTCCCGCGCCGAGCACAGCCCTGTCGTACAGCCGCCCAACTCGGGCAACCGCTCCCCGATGCCGGGCTCGGTGATGAAGAACACGACGGTCCACCGGTGATCGGGGGACGGGACGGGGAGGGGGCCGTCTGTGGTGAGGACGGTGCGCTGCACGTGATGTCTCCGGGTGGTTGTGGTGATGTCCGTCTGCCTACTCGACTTCGATGCCGTACTCCTGGACCAGCTGCTCCAGTCCTCCGGTGTAGCCCTTGCCGCCCAGGACGAAGTCCCAGTCGCCGTTGGACCGGTGCCTGAAGGAGCCCAGGACCAGCGCCGTCTCACCGGCGCGGCCGTCGGAGACCTCCAGGCGGCCGAGTTCGGTCAGCGACGGGTCCAGCAGCCGGATACAGGCGTCGGTGAATCCGGAGAGGTCGGCATGCGGGTTCACCTCGGGGTCGATGGCGGCGACCAGCACGAAACGGTCCGCGTCCGCCGGAAGCGCGTCGAAGGAGACCCGGATCGCCGCCTTGTCCGGCGCCGTCGGGGGCACCGCCCGCACCGTGCCGTCCGGGGTCTGCGGATTGTTGAAGAAGACGAAGTGGTCCTCGCTCAGAACACGGTTGCCCCGGCAGACGAGGGCACAGACGTCCAGCGCGACACTGCCCGACCACGTCATCCCGAGCACGTTGTAGTCATCCGCAGGAGCCGCCGGCCCCGAGGGCTCCGGCCGCGCGGGGGCCGCCGGACGCCCGCCCTCCCCCAGCCGTCCGCGCAGCCCGTGCCGGTGCAGCAGGTCGACGAGTTCCGTGCCCGAGATCAGCTCCAGGGGCTTGCCGCGGGCGAAGGTGTGCGAGCCGGGGCCGAAGCCGGACGTCGTCACCAGGACGCCCTTGTTGGCGCCCACGTCCTGGACCGTGCCGTACAGATCACGCACCGCCGTGGGCGGCACCGTGTTGCGGTAGCGCTTGACCTGCACCACGATCTTGCCGCCCCGGATGGGCGTCGGGTCCAGCGCGTCGACGTCCACCCCGCCGTCGTTCGACCGTTGCGTCGTCACCGCCTGCATGCCCATGGCGCGGAACAGGTCGGCGACGAGCGACTCGAAGGCGATCGGATCCATGTCGTACAGGTCGGGCTCGTCCCTGCCGTCGCCACGGGGGACCGCCTGACTGGCGACATCCTGGGGCTGCCGACCCGGCCGCACGGAGGTGAGCTGGTCGGGCTTGGCCGTCAACTGCCCCCGCAGCGCGTCCGTCAGGCAACTGGTGGGGTCCACCTGCTCCAGATGCAGATCGGTGAAGGCCGCCCGCTGCGCCATGACGGTGGCCAGGTAGATACGCGTCGGCCTGCCCGTCGCGGGATCGGGGGCGTCCACGAAGCCGTTCAGCGCGACCGAGTCGAGGACGCCGTACTCGTCGGCGCCGAAGAGCTGGTGCAGCACCAGCAGCACGCTCTGCGCCAGCACCTCCCGGTACAGCGCCCGCCGCTGGGTCGCCGGACGCGCCGTCTCCTTGTCCTGGTTGTCGGCCTGGACGAACCGCACCGACTTCGCCGCCGGAACGATGTCGTACCCCGGCATCTCCCAGTCCAGCACCAACTGCCGCGCCGCCGAGTCGAAGGCCGCCGACACCTGCCTCGGGAAACCCTCCGGCCAGACCGCCGATGAGTAGAGCGCAGCAGAGAAGAACTCCACCACCGACTCCGGATCCCCCCGCCGCACCCCCGCGACAGCCTCAGTGACCCCCGCGTTGTGCCGTCGCACCTCAGCACGCTGAGCCTCCGCCCGCTGGGCGTACTCCCGCTCGGCGGCGGCCAGTTGCTGAACACGCTGAGCCTCCGCCGCCTGCGCCGCGTGCCAGTCCCGCTCGAAGCGGGCCCGCGCCTCGGCCTGGGCCTGCGCCCGCCGGTTCGCGGTCCAGCCTCCCTGCGCCTGGTACTGGTTCGGGTCCGGCATCCGTACGGGCACGGCGAGCCGACCGGGGTCGAACGGCGGAATCTGCTCCGCGCGCATCAGGGACGACGCCCGGAACGCCGGCACCCGACACCCCGCGGTGAGCAACCCCTGCAGGGTCGCCACCTGCTCGTCCAACTCCGCCGTCCGCCTGCGCGCCTCCGCCTGCCGGAACTCCCGGTACTCCTGAGCGGCGTGTCTCTGACGGAGCCGCGCCTGACGGGCCTCTTCCCGTCGCCGCCTCTCCTCGGACTCGATCTGACGTTGATGCTGCCGCTGCATCTCGGCCCAAGCACCGATGAAACCAGCAGAGCGACGACTCATCCGCTCAAGCCCTCCCCAGGACGTCGGCAACGCCGACCGAACCCCGGCCGCCCCCGCAACCAGGTGTAACAAGCCGACTTTATCCAGCAATCACCGCCCTGGACATCAACTTGCCAACGGCAGCCCTCATCGACTGTCGCCGCAGGTCAGCGGATATGGCTATCAGGTCCTGCTCAGTAGCTGGCCGTGCGGTTGAAGTCGGTGATGTTGAGTTTGATGCCCTGCACCGTCTTCAGCGTCGTGGGGTACTGCCCCGTGGCGGTCTGGCCCGGTTGCACGTCCGTCTCCAGTTGCGTGCCGTTCTCCACCCGAGCGCCGTCGGCGTCAACCGCCTCCCAGTCCCAGGAGTAGTCGGACTTCTCGCTGCTGTTGTTCTTGATCGTCCAAACCACCCAGATATTGGTGAATCCGCCCTGCGAACGGTCGTCCAACTGGAAGCTGACGAGGTCGGCTCGTTCCCCCTTGGGTGCCTCCGGCCGCTCCTTCGCCGACTTCGTGGCAGGGGTCCTCGTGGGCGCCGCAGTGGTGCCCTGGTCGTCGTCATCGCCCAGCGCGATCACCAGCACGACGAGGAGAACGACGACCACCGCCGCCAATGCGCCGACACACCCCCAAAGACAGCCGCGGCTCCGCTCCTTCTTCTGCGGCGGCCCGGGCGGGGGCGCCCATTGGCCGGGAGGGGGCGAACCGCCGTCGCCCGGGTTGTGCCATCGAGGCCCACTCGCAGGCGGCTCATTCGCTGACATGGTGCCTCCTCCGTAGCCGGTACGGCCACGCCAGGAAGCCGGGAGCCTCACGGCGAACGGGGAGCACCCACTCAGGCGACGTGTCGCACCTCTTCGATACCTGTCAAGGCATCCCCAGACGCCAATGTGCCCTCTCCCAGCTGGGAGAGGGCACATTGAGCCGACTCAGATCCGCTCGGCCTCGGGGGCAACGCGTGCCCAGGTCACCTCAGTGCGCGTGGCCGCTGGGCGCCGGTGCCGCGTTCTTGACCGTCAGGGGCAGGAGCTTCTTGCCCGTGGGGCCGATTTGGATGTGGGTGTCCATCTGCGGACACACACCGCAGTCGAAGCAAGGCGTCCAACGGCAGTCCTCGACCTCCGTCTCGTCGAGGGCGTCCTGCCAGTCCTCCCAGAGCCAGTCCTTGTCGAGACCGGAGTCGAGGTGGTCCCAGGGGAGGACCTCCTCGTAGGTGCGCTCGCGGGTGGTGTACCAGTCGACGTCGACGCCGTAGGGGGCCAGCGCCTTCTCCGCGCACTGCATCCAGCGGTCGTAGGAGAAGTACTCGCGCCAGCCGTCGAAGCGGCCGCCGTCCTCGTAGACCGCGCGGATGACGGCGCCGATGCGGCGGTCGCCGCGGGACAGCAGGCCTTCCACGATGCCGGGCTTGCCGTCGTGGTAGCGGAAGCCGATGGAGCGGCCGTACTTCTTGTCGCCGCGGATCTTGTCGCGGAGCTTTTCGAGGCGGGCGTCCGTCTCTTCCGCGGAGAGCTGCGGGGCCCACTGGAAGGGGGTGTGGGGCTTGGGGACGAAGCCGCCGATCGAGACCGTGCAGCGGATGTCGTTCGAGCGCGAGACCTCGCGGCCCTTGGCGATCACCTTGGTCGCCATGTCGGCGATCTGGAGGACGTCCTCGTCCGTCTCCGTCGGCAGGCCGCACATGAAGTACAGCTTCACCTGGCGCCAGCCGTTGCCGTACGCCGTCGCGACGGTGCGGATCAGGTCGTCCTCGGAGACCATCTTGTTGATGACCTTGCGGATGCGTTCCGAGCCGCCCTCGGGGGCGAAGGTCAGGCCGGAGCGGCGGCCGTTGCGGGTCAGCTCGTTGGCCAGGTCGATGTTGAAGGCGTCGACGCGGGTGGAGGGGAGGGAGAGGCCGATCTTGTCTTCCTCGTAGCGGTCGGCCAGGCCCTTGGCGATGTCGCCGATCTCCGAGTGGTCCGCGGAGGAGAGGGAGAGGAGGCCCACCTCTTCGAAGCCCGTCGACTTCAGGCCCTTCTCGACCATCTCGCCGATGCCCGTGATCGAGCGCTCGCGCACCGGGCGGGTGATCATGCCGGCCTGGCAGAAGCGGCAGCCGCGGGTGCAGCCGCGGAAGATCTCCACCGACATGCGCTCGTGGACCGTCTCGGCCAGCGGGACCAGGGGCTGCTTGGGGTAGGGCCACTCGTCGAGGTCCATCACCGTGTGCTTGGACACACGCCACGGGACGCCCGACTTGTTGGGGACGACACGGGCGATCCGGCCGTCGGGCAGGTACTCGACGTCGTAGAAGGCCGGGATGTAGACCCCGCCCGTCTTCGCCAGGCGGAAGAGGACTTCCTCGCGTCCGCCGGGGCGGCCCTCGGCCTTCCACTCCCGGATGATCTTCGTCATGTCGAGCACGGCCTGCTCGCCGTCGCCGATGATCGCGGCGTCGATGAAGTCCGCGATCGGCTCGGGGTTGAAGGCCGCGTGGCCGCCGGCCAGCACGATCGGGTCGTCCAGGCCGCGGTCCTTGGACTCCAGCGGGATGCCCGCGAGGTCCAGGGCCGTGAGCATGTTGGTGTAGCCCAGCTCGGTGGAGAAGCTCAGGCCCAGCACGTCGAAGTCGCGCACCGGGCGGTGGCTGTCCACCGTGAACTGCGGGACGCCGTGCTCCCGCATCAGGGCCTCCAGGTCCGGCCACACGCTGTAGGTGCGCTCGGCGAGGACGCCCTCCTGTTCGTTCAGGACCTCGTAGAGGATCATGACGCCCTGGTTGGGCAGCCCGACCTCGTAGGCGTCGGGGTACATGAGCGCCCAGCGGACATCGCAGTCCTCCCACGGCTTGACCGTGGAGTTGAGCTCGCCGCCCACGTACTGGATCGGCTTCTGCACATGCGGGAGCAGGGCTTCGAGCTGCGGGAACACCGACGCAGCGACTTCGGCAGGCATCTCGCGTACCTTCATGGGCTGGACTGAAACGGACAGGGGTGACCATCCAGCCTAACGCGAGCGCGGCGGTGCCCCGTACGCTCAGAAGGCCGACCGCTCCTTGATCGCGTCCCAGGCGGCCGGCAGCTCCGCCTCGTCGTCCGCGGCCCGGCGCTCCTCCCTGCCGTAGAGCACCCCGTAGGTGAAGGAGCTCTCCCCCGCCGCCTGTGCGGTGCGGGCCAGCTCGCGCAGGGCCTGCCGGGTCATCACGCTGTCCTGGTGGTCGCCGAGCAGGTTCTGCAGGTTCTTCATCGACTTCAGCAGGTCCTGGGCCCGGTCTGCGAGGGCCGGTACCGCCGCCTCGGCCGAGTAGCGGGTGCGCTTGGCCTTCTTGCGGGCCTCGTGCAGGGCGAGGTCCCGGTCGGGGCCGGGCGGCAGGGCCAGGGCCTCGTCGATGCGGGCTGACAGCTTCTTGAAGTCCTTCGCCACCGCCTTCCCGATCACCTTCTCCGGGTCCTTGGCGGCCGCCTTGCGCAGGGGCGGCCGGTCCACCAGTGCGTCCAGCGCGCCCAGCAGCTCCAGGTACCGCTTCCCGTCGAGTACGGCGATCAGGCGTCGGCGCGAGCCGCCGCGGCGGGCGTGGGTCCAGGTGCGCAGCCGGGTGCGGACGGGGCCGGCCAGCAGGGCTCTGGGGAGGTCGTCCAGGGCGGCGGTCAGCCGCTCGGTGAGGACTTCCCGGTCGCGGTCGACGCCCAGTTCCCCGGCCAGCCACTTCAGCTCCTCGCCGATCGGGTCGGTGACGGAGCGGTCGAGGACCTTGCCGAAGGACCGGAAGGCGCTGCGCATCCGCCGGGTGGCGACCCGCATGCGGTGCACGGAGTCGTACTCGTCGCGCCGCACGGCCGGGTCCAGTTCGACGATGGCGTCCCGCTGGGCCCGGAGGTAGGCCAGGACGTGGTCGCCCGCGGTGACCAAGGGCGGTTCGGCCCGTTGCCGAGGGCCGCTCCCGGTCTCGGCGAGCGCCCGGGCGAGTTTCGAGGACGATCCCGATGGCTGTACGCCCGCCTTGCGCAGCCGCTTGTCGATCTTGCGGAGGACGACGGGGTCGCGGCCGTCGGCCAGTTCGACCTCTATCTCGGTCCACTGGACCTGTGCGCCGGTGCCGAGGCGCTCGGCGCGTACGGCGTCCACGCAGACCTCGGCGAGCAGTACTCCGTCGGCGTCCACGAGATGGCGGACGTCGCGTTCGGAGCGCAGCCGGACCAGGGGCAGCAGGGCGTGGTCGCGGACGCGGGAGCGGACCAGGCCGGTGAGGGTGCGCGGGACGGTGTCGGACAGGGGCGCGTGGATCTCGTCGCGGACGCCGGTGGTGACGGGGAGCTTGAGGTGCCAGCCCGCGTCCGTGCCGCCGGTGCGGCGGCGCAGGGTGATCGAGGCGGCGGCCAGGCGCTCGTCCTCGGTGTCGTAGTAGGTGGCGTCCAGATGGGCGACGCCCTTGTCGATGACGGCCGCGACCCCGGCCACGCCGGTCAGGTCGGGCAGACCGCTCTCGTCGGACTCGTACTTCCGCTCGATCTCGCGCTTCGTGTCCGCCATGACCCGAATCTAGTGTGAGTCATGGCGGGACAACAGGGCTCGCCACGGCCAACCCCCAGGTGGAGCGGGGGTGGCCGGGGCTATGCGGACATCGGGCGTTGCACGCGGATCGACTGCAACAGGCCGACCGCCACCCACACCGCGAACATCGAGGATCCGCCGTAGGAGACGAACGGCAGGGGCAGTCCGGTGACCGGCATGATGCCGAGGGTCATACCGATGTTCTCGAAGGCCTGGAAGGCGAACCAGGCGACGATTCCGGCCGCGACGATGGTGCCGTACAGCTCGGTCGTCTCGCGGGCGATGCGGCAGGCACGCCACAGCAGTATGCCGAGCAGGAGGATGATGAGCCCGCCGCCGACGAAGCCCAGCTCCTCCCCCGCCACCGTGAAGACGAAGTCGGTCTGTTGCTCGGGCACGAACTGTCCGGTGGTCTGCGAGCCGTTGAACAGTCCGGCGCCGGTCAGTCCGCCGGAACCGATCGCGATGCGTGCCTGGTTGGTGTTGTAGCCGACGCCGGCCGGGTCGAGCTCGGGGTTGGCGAAGGCGGCGAAGCGGGCGATCTGGTACTCGTCCAGGATCTGCAGCTGCCAGACCGCGATGCCGCCGAGGGCGCCCGCCGAGAGCAGGCCGAGCACCCAGCGGTTGGAGGCGCCGGAGGCCAGCAGCACGCCGAGCACGATGACGACCATCACCATGACCGAGCCGAGGTCGGGCATGAGCAGCACGATCGCCATGGGGACGGCGGCCAGGCCGAGGGCTTGGAGGACGGTGCGGTGGTCGGGGTAGGGCTTGTCGCCCGCGTCCACGCGGGCCGCGAGCAGCATCGCCATGCCCAGGATGATCGTGACCTTCACGAACTCCGAGGGCTGGAGCGAGAATCCGCCGGGCAGCTTGATCCAGGAGTGGGCGCCGTTGATGGTGGAGCCGAGCGGGGTGAGCACCAGCAGGATCAGGAACACCGAGACGCCGTACAGGATCGGCACAGCCGTGCGCAGGGTGCGGTGACCGAGCCAGATGGTGCCGATCATCAGTGCGAAGCCGATGCCGGTGTTCAGCAGGTGCCGGACCAGGAAGTAGTACTGGTCTCCCTGGTTGATCTCGGTGCGGTTGCGGGTGGCCGAGAAGACCAGGACCGAGCCCATGAGCGACAGTGCGAGCGCCGCCGTCAGTATCGGCCAGTCGAGCCTGCGGGCGAGGGAGTCACGGGCGAACAGGCGGGTCCAGCCCGCCCGCTCCGGCCCGTATCCCGAGACCTGGAAGCTGTTGGCGCCGGTCACGTCAGCCTCCTCGGCCTGCGTCGGCGGCCCTGTCGGCGGCGGCGTGTGTCACGGTTCTCGTTGGTGGGCGTGCCCACGGTGGCTCCCTGCTGGTCGCCGTCGGCGCCGTTGTTCTCGGGGGTGCCCTCCTGGAGAGCGCGCTGCTGCTTGGCCGGGTCCTTGGCGACCTTCGGGGAGTCGATGGACCCGTCCGCCTGGATCTTCGGCAGCTTCTTCTGCGGCTGGGGCAGCAGGGCGTTCTTCTTGTTGATGGTGCCGTCGTCGGCGACGCCGTAGAGGGCGTCGTAGATGTTGCGGACGGCGGGGCCGGAGGCGCCGGAGCCCGTACCACCCTGGGAGATCGTCATGACGATCGCGTAGTCCTTGGTGTACGTGGCGAACCAGGACGTGGTCTGCTTGCCGTAGACCTCCGCGGTACCGGTCTTGGCGTGCATCGGGATCTTGTCCTGGGGCCAGCCGCCGAACCGCCAGGCGGCGGTACCGCGGGTGGCCACGCCCTCCAGGGCGTCGTCCATCTGGGCCAGGGTCTGCTTGCTGACCGGCAGCTTGCCGTGCGACTTGGGCTTGATCTCGGTGACCTGCTTGCCGTCGGCGCTGATGATCGCCTTGCCGACGGTCGGGTTGTACAGGGTGCCGCCGTTGGAGATGGCCGCGTAGATGGTGGCCATCTGGATGGGGGTCACCAGGGTGTCGCCCTGGCCGATGGAGTAGTTGATCTCGTCACCGGCGCGCATCTTGTTGCCTTCGAGGCAGTTCTCGTAGGCGATCTTCTCGACGTAGTCGCCGTCCTTCTTGCCGGTCTTGCACCAGGCGTCCTTGTTGGCCTTCCAGTAGTTCTGCTTCCACTGACGGTCCGGGACCCGGCCGGTGACCTCGTTGGGCAGGTCGATGCCGGTCTCCTTGCCGAGGCCGAACTGGTGGGCGGCCTTGTAGAAGTAGTCCTTCGGCTTGCCCTTGGGGTTGATGCCGCCGTCCTTCTTCCACTCGTTGTGCGCGAGGGCGTAGTAGACGGTGTCGCAGGAGACCTCAAGCGCGCGGCCGAGGCTGATCGGGCCGTGGTTCTGCGACTCGAAGTTCTTGAAGGTCTGGCCGCCCACGGAGTAGGAGCTGGAGCAGTTGTAGCGGCCGTCGAACTCGTAGCCCGCCTGGACCGCGGCGGCCGTGGAGACCACCTTGAAGATCGAGCCGGGTGCGGCCTGACCCTGTATGGCGCGGTTCAGCAGCGGGTAGTTGGAGGACTTGCCGGTGAGCTTCTTGTAGTCCTTGGCGGAGATGCCGCCCACCCAGGCGTTGGGGTCGTAGGACGGGTTGGACGCCATGGCGACGACCCGGCCGGTCTTGGCCTCCATCACCACGACCGCGCCCGCGTCGGCCTTGTACCGCTCCTGCGTGTTGCGGTCCCACTGCTTGCGCGCTTCCTTCATCGCCTCGTTCAGCTCGTACTCGGCGACCCGCTGGACGCGGGCGTCGATGCTGGTGACGAGGTTGGCGCCGGGCTGGGCGGGATCGGCCTCGGCCTCGCCGATGACCCGGCCGAGGTTGTCCACCTCGTAGCGGGTGACGCCGGCCTTGCCGCGAAGTTCCTTGTCGTACTGGCGCTCCAGGCCGGAGCGGCCGACCTGGTCGGAGCGCAGGTAGGGCGAGTCGGTGTCCTGGGCCTTGGTGATCTCCTCGTCGGTGACCGGGGAGAGGTAGCCGAGGACCTGGGCGGTGTTGGACCCGCCGGGGCCCGCGTACCGCCGTACGGCCTGGGGCTCGGCGGTGATGCCGGGGAAGTCCTCGGCGCGCTCGCGGATCTGCAGGGCCTGTTTGGCGGTTGCCTCGTCGGTGATGGGGATCGGCTGGTACGGCGAGCCGTTCCAGCAGGGCTGGGGGGTCTCGGCGTCGCAGAGCCGGACCTTCTCCATCACGTCCTTGGGCTTCATGCCGAGGACGCCGGCGAGCTTGGTCAGGACGGCCTTGCCGTCGTCCTTCATCTTCAGCAGCTCGGTGCGGGAGGCGGAGACGACCAGCCGGGTCTCGTTGTCGGCCAGGGCCACTCCGCGCGCGTCCAGGATCGAGCCGCGCGGGGCCGGGTCGACGACCTGCTGGACGTGGTTGCCGGACGCCTCCTTGGCGTAGGCCTCGCCCTCGCGGATCTGGAGGTACCAGAGCCTGCCGCCGAGCGTGCCGAGCAGCGACAGGACAAGGATCTGGATCATGACGAGCCGGATCTGGACCCGCGGGGTCCGTCCCGTCTCGGGAATGTTGGTCATGCCGCCCCCTCTCAGTGCGCCGGCGAGCAGTTGTGTTCAGTGACGGTGACGGTGCCGCCCCCGGTGACGGCGCCTGTGCATGATGAACGCCCGACCTGTGAATCGGCGTTCCGCGTCCGTGAACCCGTTCGAGTGAACTCGCGCGCCGTCACAGCCGCTTGACCCCCTTGATGCGCCCGGCGCGGGCGGTGCGGGCCCGCGCCGCCTTCACCTTCAGCCCACCGCGCTGGCTGCCGATGCGCAGCCCGGTGCCGCCGGAGAGCCAGCCGCTGGCGATGTTGGACTTCGCCGCGGAGTTGGTCTCGGCCAGGGGGTCGTTCTCGGCGCGTCTGGCCAGCCACATGATTCCGGGCACCACGAACGGGGCGAGCAGCAGGTCGTAGAGCGCGGCGGTGAACAGCAGGCCGCTGAGGCCGACATGGCGGGCGGCGGTGTCGCCGACGAGGGCTCCGACTCCGGCGTAGAGCAGGGTGGAGCCGAGGGCGGCGGCGACCACCACGACCATGGGTCCGGTGGCCGACTTCAGCCGGCCGTTCTCCGGCTTGATGAGCCCGGCGAGGTAGCCGATGACGCACAGCACGAGGGCGTAGCGGCCCGCGGCGTGGTCGGCGGGCGGGGCGAGGTCGGCGAGCAGGCCCGCGCCGAAGCCGATGAGGGCGCCGCCGACATGGCCGTAGACCATGGCCAGGCCGAGGACGGTCAGCAGGAGCAGGTCGGGGACGGCACCGGGCAGGTGCAGCCGGGCCAGGACACTGACCTGGACGACCAGGGCGACGACGACCAGCGAGGAGGAGAGCAGGATCCGGTTGACGCGCATGGGGCTTCAGCTCCTACTGCTCTTCTTGCGTGAACTGGCCGTCCGCCGGCGGCTGGCCGGACGGGGTGACGGTGACCGTCACGGTCGGCGTGGGGGTCGGCTTGGGCTTGGCGGGCAGGACCGTGTCGCGCGGGTCCTTCTTCGGGGCCTGGACGACGACGCCGACGATGTCCAGCTTGGTGAAGCTGACGTACGGCGTGACGTGCAGGGTCCGGGTCAGGTCACCGGAGGAGGGGTCGACGCGGCTGACCACGCCGACCGGGACACCGGGCACGAAGGGCTTGTCGGCCTGCGACCCGAAGGTGACCAGCCGGTCGCCCTTCTTCACCTTCGCCTTGCCGTTGAGGAGTTCCACGCGCAGCGGTCCGTCGCCCTGCCCGGCGGCGAAGCCGAGTTCGTCGTTGCCCTCCATGCGGGTGCCGACGGTGAAGTCGGGGTCGCTGGCGAGCAGCACGGTCGCGGTACTGGGGCCGACGGTGGTGACCCGGCCGACCAGGCCGTCGCCGTTGAGGACAGTCATGTCGCGTTCGATGCCGTCGTTGGCGCCGGCGTCGATGGTGATGGTCCAGGAGAAGCCCTGGGCCGCTCCTATGGCGATGACCTCGGCGCCCTTGATGCCGTACTGGCCCTGGCCCGCGACCTTCAGCAGCTTGTCGAGCTGCTTGAGTCTGCTGCGGTTGCGGTCGTCGCTGCCGAGTTTGGCCTTGAGAGCGGCGTTCTCCTTCTCCAGCTGCGCGATCCGGTCGTGGCGCTCGCCGGAGTCACGGATCGCGGAGACAGCGTTGCCGACGGGATCGACGGCGGACGAGACACCGTCCTCGATCGGACCGAAGACGGTGGCCGCGGCCTGGCGGGCACCGTCGACCGGGGAGTCCTCCCCGCCTCGGATGTCCACCGTGATCAGCGCGAACGCGATCGCGATCAGCAGCACCAGGAGCAGCCGGCTCTCTCGTGTGTCCCTCACGTGCGGCGGCCGTGCCTTCCTCATAGGAATTTCGGTGAGCCCCCGGGAATCCCGAAGGGCTGCTTTTGTGGGAGCTTATGTCTCTATATCAACGATCCGCCGCACGAGAGGAGATCATCTCGTACGGCGGAATCGAAGAGTTATGTCATCTGCGCGGCTGGGCGTCCAGTACCTGCTGGAGCGCCTCGAACTCCTCGACGCACTTGCCGGAGCCGAGCGCCACGCTGTCCAGCGGGTCCTCGGCGATGTGGATCGGCATGCCGGTCTCCCGGCGCAGCCGCTCGTCGAGGCCGCGCAGCAGGGCGCCGCCGCCGGTCAGGACGATTCCGCGGTCCATGATGTCGCCGGACAGCTCCGGCGGGCACTTGTCGAGGGTCGTCTTGACGGCGTCGACGATGGCGTTGACGGGTTCCTCGATGGCCTTGCGTACTTCGGCGGCGGAGATGACCACGGTCTTGGGCAGTCCGGAGACCAGGTCCCGGCCGCGGATTTCGGTGTGCTCGTCGGTGTCGAGGTCGTACGCCGAACCGATCGTGATCTTGATCTGCTCGGCCGTCCGCTCACCCAGCAGGAGCGAGTACTCCTTCTTGATGTGCTGGATGATCGCGTTGTCCAGTTCGTCGCCCGCGACGCGGATGGACTGGGCGGTGACGATGCCGCCGAGGGAGATGACCGCGACCTCCGTGGTGCCGCCGCCGATGTCGACCACCATGTTGCCCGTGGCCTCGTGGACCGGCAGGCCGGAGCCGATGGCCGCGGCCATGGGCTCCTCGATGATGTGCACCTGACGGGCGCCGGCCTGGGACGACGCCTCGATGACGGCGCGGCGCTCGACGCCGGTGATGCCCGAGGGCACACAGACGACGACCCGCGGACGAGCCAGATACCGCCGCTTGTGGATCTTCAGGATGAAGTAGCGGAGCATCCGCTCGGTGATCTCGAAGTCGGCGATGACGCCGTCCTTCAGCGGACGTACGGCAACGATGTTGCCGGGCGTGCGCCCGATCATCTTCTTCGCTTCGGCACCGACCGCGAGGATGCCACCGGTGTTGGTGTTGATCGCGACCACGGACGGCTCGTTGAGTACGATCCCGCGACCCCTGACGTACACCAGCGTGTTGGCGGTCCCGAGGTCGACAGCCATGTCACGGCCGATGAACGACATTGAGTTCCCCATCAGGATTCGTCTGGCCTTCCTGGGAGCTTTTGAGGGCTTTTCAGGTCGGCGAAGCGGGTGCTGTGACGTGAAGGCTTCCATCGTAGACGCGCCTTCGCGAACACGGCGTGAGGGTCCTTCGCCATTGTCAGCAGATGATGCGCGGGTCCGCTTGTGGAGACGAGCGTTCGGGGGCTCTCGTTCCCCCATACGCCCCGCATATGCCAGAAAGTCCGGGGGCATTGCCCCCGGGCCTCCCTGTCCCTGCCGCTTGTGGCGGTCTCCGGCTCAGGCGCGGCCGGGGAAGAAAATCTTGACCTCGCGCTCGGCGGACTCCTCGGAGTCCGAGGCGTGGACCAGGTTCTCACGCACGATGACGCCGTAGTCACCGCGGATCGAGCCGGGCTGGGCGGCGATCGGGTCGGTGGGGCCGGCGAGCGCGCGCACGCCCTCGATGACCCGCTCGCCCTCGACGATCATGGCCACGACCGGGCCGGAGGACATGAACTCCACCAGGGGCTCGTAGAACGGCTTGCCTTTGTGCTCGCCGTAGTGCTGCTCCAGCGTGTCCTGGTCCAGGGTGCGCAGTTCCAGCGCGGTGATCCGCCAGCCCGCCTTGCGCTCGATGCGGCTGATGATCTCGCCGGTCAGGCCACGACGGACGGCGTCGGGCTTGAGGAGGACGAGGGTGCGCTGGCTCACGAGGGGCTCCTTAGTGCATCTGGTGTGCGGGGTAGACGAAGGTTACCCGGCGTGTCCCGGCCTTCGTCACGCAGCGTCAGGTGTAGAGGCGTCGGCCTGCGCCGCGAATCTCGCCTTCGCCTCGTCGATCTTCCGGCCGTAGTGCACCGAGGCCCACCACAGGGCCGCGAAGGCCACGCCGAGGACGAACATCGACGGGACGACGAACCCGGAGGCGATCAGCACGGCCTGGAGCACCCAGCCGAGGGCGACACCGCCGGGCCGGGTCACCAGACCGCACAGCAGCAGGCACAGGAACATCGCGGTCCCGCTGACCGTCCACACCGTCGCCATGGACAGATCGGGGTCCTTCATGGCGACCAGACCGGCGAACCCGATCACGAAGAACTCGCCGATCAGGGTCGACGCGCAGAGCGTACGCATGCGTCAGAACCTCAGCCCTTCCCGAGCAGCAGTCGTGCCTCGCCGACGGTGATGACGGAACCGGTGACCAGCACCCCGCCGCCGGTGAACTCGCCCTCCTCCTCGGCCAGCGTGATCGCGGCCTCCAGGGCGTCCGGCAGCCGCGGCTCGACCTGCACCCGCTCCTCACCGAACACCTCCACGGCGATCGCGGCCAGCGCGTCGGCGTCCATCGCGCGGTGCGTGGAGTTCTGGGTGACGACGATCTCCGCGAAGATCGGCTCGAACGCCTCCAGCAGCCCGCGCACGTTCTTGTCGCCGCTCGCGCCGACCACGCCGATGAGCCGGCTGAAGTCGAACGCCTCGCCGATCGCCTCGGCGGTCACCCGCGCGCCCGCCGGGTTGTGCGCGGCGTCCAGCACGACCGTCGGCGAACGGCGTACGACCTCCATCCGTCCCGGCGAGGAGACGGCCGCGAACGCCTTGCGGACGGTGTCGATGTCCAGCGGCTCGGCGCGCTGCGCGCCGACCCCGAAGAACGCCTCCACCGCGGCCAGCGCCACGGCCGCGTTGTGCGCCTGGTGGGCGCCGTGCAGCGGGAGGTAGACCTCCGGGTACTCGCCGCCCAGGCCGCGCAGGGTCATCAGCTGGCCGCCGACGGCGACCTGGCGGGACGTGACGCCGAACTCCAGGCCCTCGCGGGCGACCGTGGCGTCCACCTCGACGGCCTTCTTCAGCAGCACCTGCGCCGCGTCCACCGGCTGCTGGGCCAGGATGACGGTGGCGTCCTGCTTGACGATGCCGGCCTTCTCCCCGGCGATCTCGGCGGGCGTCGAGCCGAGCCGGTCGGTGTGGTCCAGGTCGATCGGGGTGACCACGGCGACATCGCCGTCGATCACATTGGTGGCGTCCCAGGAGCCGCCCATGCCGACCTCGACGACGGCCACATCCACGGGCGCGTCGGCGAAGGCGGCGTACGCCATGCCGGTCAGCACCTCGAAGAAGGACAGCCGGTACTCCTGCTGGGCGTCGACCATCTCCACGTACGGCTTGATGTCCTGGTACGTCTCGATGAACCGCTCGGCGGAGATCGCGGCGCCGTCCAGACTGATCCGCTCGGTGACGGACTGCACGTGCGGGCTGGTGTACCGGCCGGTGCGCAGTTCGAAGGCGCCGAGCAGGGCCTCGATCATGCGGGCGGTGGAGGTCTTGCCGTTGGTGCCGGTGATGTGGATCGAGGGGTACGACCGCTGCGGCTCGCCCAGCACGTCCATCAGCGCGGAGATACGGCTGACCGAGGGCTCCAGCTTGGTCTCGCCCCACCTCGTGGCGAGCTCCGCCTCGACGTCGCGCAGCGCCTTGTCGACCTCGGGGTCCTCGGGGCGGCTCGGCACATCGGCCTGCGGCGGACCGCCCTGGGTGCGCAGGGTACGGCTGCCGGCCTCGATCACCGCGAGATCGGGGTCGCGGTCGGTCTCTTCCGCGACGATCTCGTCGAAGGGGTCGCTCTCACTCACGGGGCCAGTCTACGGAGGCCCACTGACATACGACGGCCAAGGCCCCCGGAGCGGGCGGCTCCGGGGGCCTTGGTGCGGCGCTTGTGGCGTCACGCCTGCGGGAGGCGCTCCAGCTGGGCCTGGATACGGGCGATGTCCTCGTCCGCCTTGGCTAGCCGGCCGCGGATCTTGTCCACGACGTGGTCCGGGGCCTTGGCGAGGAAGGCCTCGTTGCCGAGCTTGGCGGTGGCCTGGGCCTTCTCCTTCTCGGCGGCGGCGAGGTCCTTCGCGAGGCGCTTGCGCTCGGCGGCCACATCGATCGTGCCGGACAGGTCCAGCGCGACCTCCGCGCCCGCGACCGGCAGGGTCGCCGTGGCGGTGAAGTTCTCGCCCTCCGGCTGCAGGCGCAGTAGCTGGCGGATGGCGGCCTCGTGCGGGGCGAGGGCGGTGCCGTCCAGGGTGAGCCGGGCGGGGACCCGCTGGCCGGGCTGGAGGCCCTGGTCGGCGCGGAAGCGGCGGACCTCGGTGATGACCGACTGGAGGGACTCGATCTCCTGCTCGGCCGCCTTGTCGCGGAAGCCGCTGTCCTTGGGCCACTCGGCGATGACGACGGACTCGCCGCCGGTGAGGGTGGTCCACAGGGTCTCGGTGACGAAGGGGACCACCGGGTGCAGCAGCTTCAGCGTGACGTCCAGAACCTCGCCGAGGACGCGCTTGCTGACCTCGGCGGCCTCGCCGCCCGCCTGGAACGTCGTCTTGGACAGCTCGACGTACCAGTCGAAGACCTCGTCCCACGCGAAGTGGAAGAGGGCGTCGGAGAGCTTGGCGAACTGGAAGTCCTCGTAGAGGGCGTCCACTTCGGCGACGACGGAGTTGAGGCGGGAGAGGATCCAGCGGTCGGTCGCCGACATGCGGGCGGCGTCCGGGAGTTCGCCCTCGACGGTCGCGCCGTTCATCAGGGCGAAGCGGGTGGCGTTCCAGATCTTGTTGGCGAAGTTGCGCGAACCCTGGACCCAGTCCTCGCCGATCGGGACGTCGACGCCGGGGTTGGCGCCGCGCGCGAGGGTGAAGCGGAGCGCGTCGGAGCCGTACTTGTCCATCCAGTCCAGCGGGTTGACCGCGTTGCCGAAGGACTTCGACATCTTCTTGCCGAACTGGTCGCGGACCATGCCGTGCAGGGCGATGGTGTGGAACGGCGGGGTGCCGTCCATCGCGTACAGGCCGAACATCATCATCCGGGCGACCCAGAAGAAGAGGATGTCGTAGCCGGTGACCAGGACGGAGTTCGGGTAGAACTTCGCGAGCGACTCGGTCTGTTCGGGCCAGCCGAGGGTGGAGAAGGGCCACAGGCCGGAGGAGAACCAGGTGTCCAGGACGTCGGTGTCCTGGTGCCAGCCCTCGCCGGTGGGGGCCTCGTCGTCGGGACCGACGCAGACGACCTCGCCGTTCGGTCCGTACCAGACGGGGATGCGGTGGCCCCACCACAACTGCCGCGAGATGCACCAGTCGTGGAGGTTGTCGACCCAGTCGAAGTACCGCTTCTCCATCTCCTGCGGATGGATCTTGACGCGGCCGTCCCGGACGGCGTCACCGGCGGCCTTCGCCAGCGGGCCGACCTTGACCCACCACTGCATGGACAGGCGCGGCTCGATGGTGGTCTTGCAGCGCGAGCAGTGGCCGACGGAGTGGACGTACGGGCGCTTCTCGGCGACGATCCGGCCCTCGGCGCGCAGGGCGGCGACGATGGCGGAGCGGGCTTCGAGGCGGTCCAGGCCCTGGAAGGGGCCGTGGGCGGTGATGACGGCGTGCTCGTCCATCACGGCGACGGCGGGCAGGTGGTGACGCTGGCCGATCTCGAAGTCGTTCGGGTCGTGGGCCGGGGTGACCTTGACGGCGCCGGTGCCGAACTCGGGGTCGACGTGGGCGTCGGCGACGACGGGGATACGGCGGCCGGTGAGCGGGAGTTCGATCTCGCGGCCGACGAGGTGGGCGTAGCGCTCGTCCTCGGGGTGGACCGCGACGGCGGTGTCGCCGAGCATCGTCTCGGCGCGGGTGGTGGCGACGACGATGGAGTCGTCACCCTCGCCGTAGCGGATGGAGACGAGCTCGCCCTCGTCGTCCTGGTACTCGACCTCGATGTCGGAGATGGCGGTCAGACAGCGCGGGCACCAGTTGATGATGCGCTCGGCGCGGTAGATCAGCTCGTCGTCGTAGAGGCGCTTGAAGATGGTCTGGACGGCCTGCGAGAGGCCCTCGTCCATGGTGAACCGCTCACGGGACCAGGCGACACCGTCACCGAGGCGCCGCATCTGCCCGGAGATCTGCCCGCCGGACTCGGCCTTCCACTGCCAGACGCGCTCGACGAACGCCTCTCGGCCGAGGTCGTGGCGGGACTTGCCCTCCTTGCCCAGCTCGCGCTCGACGACGTTCTGGGTGGCGATGCCGGCGTGGTCCATGCCGGGCTGCCAGAGCGTCTCGTAGCCCTGCATGCGCTTGCGGCGGGTGAGGGCGTCGATGAGGGTGTGCTCGAAGGCGTGGCCCAGGTGCAGGCTGCCGGTGACGTTCGGCGGCGGGATGACGATGGTGTACGGCGGCTTGTCGCTCTTCTCGTCCGCCTCGAAGTAACCGCGCTCTACCCAGCGCTCGTACAGCGGCCCCTCTACATCGGCCGGCGCGTACTGGGTCGGCAGTTCGGTGTTGGGCGCTGGTGGCTGCTGCTGAGCGTTCTCGGTCACGGGCTCAGTTTAGAGGTGTCGCGGGCGTGTCCCGAAACGGCTTTGTTCTGTAACGGTGCGCCCCCCGGTGCGCCGCGCGCCCCCGGTCTGGTCCAGGATGTCAGGACGACATAAGCATCTGGAGGGGAACCCAGTAATGAGCTACAACCAGCCGGGCCCGTACGGCGGGCAGCCCCAGCAGCCCGGACCGTACGGCCAGCCGGGTCCATACGGCCAGCAGCCGCAGGCTCCGCAGCCCGGCTACGGCTACCCCCAGCAGCCCCCGGCCCCGCAGCCGGGTTACGGCTACCCGCAGCAGGGCGCCCCGGTCCCACCCCAGCCCGGCTACGGCCAGCAGCCCCCTTACGGCCAGCAGCCCTACGGCGCCCCGATGCCTCCGGCGCCGGGGGGCGGCAAGAAGAAGACGGGGGTCATCCTGGGCTCGGTCGCCTTCGTGGCGGCGATCGCTGTCGGCGCGTACTTCGTGTTCGGGGGGAGCGGCAGCGCCAGCGGCTCGGAGGTGAAGGACGACGGGCCGCACAAGCTGACGACGCCGGAGACGCTGCTCGACGGCAAGTTCAAGCAGAGCTCGGATGCCGACAGCGGCGGCTTCGACACGAGCGATG
This sequence comes from Streptomyces sp. NPDC110618, assembly GCF_055657065.1. Classification (NCBI taxonomy): domain Bacteria; kingdom Bacillati; phylum Actinomycetota; class Actinomycetes; order Kitasatosporales; family Streptomycetaceae; genus Streptomyces; species Streptomyces sp. NPDC110618. The sequence continues at coordinate 220,398 of NZ_JBVKBN010000002.1, forward strand.
TGAAGGAAGCCGAGAAGCACGGCGTGAAGAACGCCAAGGACGTCAGCTCCGGTTACGAGGCAGGGGACGAGGACAACCCCCTGGCCATGGAGATGATCAACTTCATGGGCGTGTACGGCGAGATCGAGGACCCGGAGAAGGTCGTCGACGCCATGTTCGCCGAGATGAAGAAGGAAGCCGCCAAGGACGAGGGCGAGCTCGTCGGCAGCCCCAAGGCGTACTCGCCGAGCAGCCTCAAGGGCGCGGTCCTCAAGTGCCAGGAGACGAAGGTCAAGGGCGAGTCTGGCGGCCCGGACGAGATCAGCGTGCCCGTGTGCATCTGGGGCGACCACAGCACCCTGGGCGTGATCATCAACGTCGACCTGGCGAGCGCCCTGGGCGGCAAGGCCGCCGACCTGGAGAAGGTCGCCGAACTGACGGCCAACGTCCGCAACGAAGTACGCGTCAAGATCTGACGCCTCCTCGCTCCGCAGCGGAAGGCGGCTCGGGTGTGCACCGGGCCGCCTTCGCCGTATGTCAGGCTCGCTTGCAGGCCGGTTGGGACACGCTGCCGGGCACGTCCAGCTCCGCGAGCCCGAGGATGCAGGCCGGGTTGGCCACCTTCGACACTCCCGTGTCGATCGCCTTGTGGCCGCAGGCTGCCTTCACCTTCGGTCCGGCGAAGTACCCGTGGGTGGCCACGTAGTTGGTGCAGGCGGCTTGCGTGGCGCTCGCCGGCGAGGCCGCGAGGATCGGCAGCGTCCCCGCCGCGACAGCTACACCGGCTGCGGCCACCACGACCTTCGCCTTCCGGAGCATGGACAGTCCTCCCGTTTTCAAACGTCGCGATTCGAACAAAGAATCGACGTGGTCGCCTTCATAAGATCACGGCGGCAGCCACGGGCGCTCGTTCCGCAGCCCGATTGACGTGATCTCTCCGCACGGCGACGCAAAAAGGGCCTTGGCGCGAGCACCGCGCCAAGGCCCCAGGCTGGGACGGGCTGTTACGCCGTCTTCTGCTCCCCCGGCCCCCGCCCGTTCCGCGCGTCCCGCGGGATGAGGGTCGGGTTGACGTTGGAGTGGACGACGTCGGCGGTGATGACCACGCGGGCCACGTCCTTGCGGGACGGGACCTCGTACATCACCGACATGAGGACTTCCTCCATGATGGCGCGCAGGCCGCGGGCGCCGGTCTGGCGGAGGATGGCCTGGTCGGCGATGGCTTCGAGGGCCTCGCGCTCGAAGTCCAGTTCCACGCCGTCGAGTTCGAAGAGGCGCTGGTACTGCTTGACCAGGGCGTTGCGGGGCTCCACCAGGATCTGGAGGAGGGCTTCGCGGTCCAGGTTGTGGACCGAGGTGATCACCGGGAGGCGGCCGATGAACTCGGGGATCATGCCGAACTTGACCAGGTCCTCGGGCATGACGTCCTCGAACTGGTCCTTGGCCTCCAGCTCCCGCTTGGAGCGGATCGTCGCGCCGAAGCCGATGCCCTTGGCGCCGGCCCGGGACTCGATGATCTTCTCCAGTCCGGCGAACGCGCCGCCCACGATGAACAGCACGTTCGTCGTGTCGATCTGGATGAACTCCTGGTGCGGGTGCTTGCGGCCGCCCTGCGGCGGGACCGAGGCGGTGGTGCCTTCGAGGATCTTCAGCAGGGCCTGCTGCACGCCCTCGCCCGAGACGTCGCGGGTGATCGAGGGGTTTTCACTCTTCCTGGCGACCTTGTCGATCTCGTCGATGTAGATGATCCCGGTCTCGGCCTTCTTGACGTCGTAGTCGGCCGCCTGGATCAGCTTCAGCAGGATGTTCTCGACGTCCTCGCCGACATAGCCCGCCTCGGTCAGCGCGGTGGCGTCGGCGATGGCGAACGGGACGTTCAGCATGCGGGCCAGGGTCTGGGCGAGGAGGGTCTTGCCGGAGCCCGTGGGGCCCAGCAGCAGGATGTTGGACTTCGCCAGTTCGATCGCGTCGTCGCGGCCGCTGCCCCCGCCGTTCTCCCCGGCCTGGACGCGCTTGTAGTGGTTGTACACCGCGACCGAGAGGGCCTTCTTGGCGGCCTCCTGGCCGACCACGTACCCCTCAAGGAACTCGTAGATCTCGCGGGGCTTGGGGAGTTCCTCCCAGCGCACCTCGCTGGTCTCCGCGAGCTCTTCCTCGATGATCTCGTTGCAGAGATCGATGCACTCGTCGCAGATGTACACACCGGGCCCTGCGATGAGCTTCTTGACCTGCTTCTGGCTCTTGCCGCAGAACGAGCACTTGAGCAGATCGCCGCCGTCACCGATGCGTGCCACGGTGTGCTTCCCCTTCGCCTGGGAGACGACTGGACGCTTGACGAATCCAGCGGCTCCTGGTGCTGCCTTATGTCCGACGGTACCTTGCCGGGGCCCTCGTTCGGGCCCCCCTTGGCACGGTTCACTTTGTCGTGCACCGTGCCAAGGAGCGGCCGACGATACAGCCTCCGCGTCAGCGCACTGCGGAGTTGTTCATCTTCCGGGTCGAGATGATCTGGTCGATCAGGCCGTAGGAGAGCGCCTCCTCGGCCGTGAGGATCTTGTCGCGCTCGATGTCCTCGCGGATCTTCTCGATCGGCGTGGTGGAGTGCTTGGCCAGCATCTCCTCCAGCTGCGCACGCATCCGGAGGATCTCGTTCGCCGCGATCTCCAGGTCCGAGACCTGGCCGCGCCCGGTCTCTGAGTACGGCTGGTGGATCAGCACCCGGGCGTTCGGCAGCGCCATCCGCTTGCCGGGCGTGCCCGCGGCCAGCAGGATCGCGGCGGCGGAGGCCGCCTGGCCCATGCAGACCGTCTGGATGTCCGGCTTCACGAACTGCATCGTGTCGTAGATGGCCGTGAGCGCGGTGAAGGAGCCACCGGGGCTGTTGATGTAGACCGAGATGTCCCGGTCGGGGTCCATCGACTCCAGGCACAGCAGCTGCGCCATGACGTCGTTGGCGGAGGCGTCGTCGATCTGGACGCCCAGGAAGATCACGCGCTCCTCGAAGAGCTTCGCGTACGGGTCGTACTCGCGGATGCCCTGCGAGGTGCGCTCCACGAAGCGCGGGATGACGTAACGGGACTCGGCGGCCGGGCCCGTGTACTCGGCGCGCGTGCGGTCGTACAGGCCGCTGCCGGGGAAGTCGTTCACTGTCTGTCTCCTAGGGGCTGAGGCGGTCGGCTGGGGGCTGTGCTGGGGCCTCAGGCCCCGGTGCCGCCGCCGCCCGGCATGTTGGCGGCCGTGGTGATGACGTCGTCGATCAGCCCGTACTCCTTGGCCTCCTCGGCGTCGAACCAGCGGTCGCGGTCGGAGTCACGGGTGATCTGCTCGAACGTCTGGCCGGTGTGCTGAGCCGTGAGCTCGGCCATGCGCCGCTTGGTGTGCAGCAGCCGCTCGGCGTGGATCTTGATGTCCGACGCGGAACCGGCCAGGCCGGCCGACGGCTGGTGGATCAGGATCTCGGCATTCGGCAGCGCGAAGCGCTTGCCGGGGGTACCCGCGCTGAGCAGGAACTGGCCCATCGAGGCGGCGAGGCCCATGGCGATGGTCACCACGTCGTTCTTGATGTACTGCATGGTGTCGTAGATCGCCATGCCGGCCGTGATCGAGCCGCCGGGGCTGTTGATGTAGAGGTAGATGTCCTTGTCCGGGTCGGCGGCAAGGAGCAGCAGCTGCGCGGTGATCTTGTTGGCAATGTCGTCGTCCACCGGCTGGCCGAGGAAGATGATCCGCTCGTTGAGCAGCCGGTTGTAGACCTGGTCGCCGAGGCCACCACCGATGGAAGGCTCGCCGGCGGCGGAGGGCATCAGATTCGTCACGTATCCACCTGCTCGTCTTACGACGGCGCCGGGCCGTCTCACGTTTCCCTGCGGGGCGTGGGCCTCGACGATTACGCCGACTTCCCTGCCCTCGTATTCATGGACCCTAACGCGCTGGTTCCTTCGGGGAATCCCGGAGCCGGGAGTGTTCGCCGGGGGCGTAGCGCGGTGGTGACATTTCGTACACGGGCGGCTGCGGCGCGCGGGGAGCTCGGCCCGTTCCGGCCGCCCCGGACGGGGAAGGCCCCTGGGAACACGTCCCCAGGGGCCTTCCTACGGCGTCACAGGCGCGGTGGGCCCGGATCAGCCCTCGTTCTTCTCCTCGGCCGGAGCCTCGGCGGCGGCGTCGGTGGCGTCGGCGGCGTCGCCGTCGGTGGCCTCGGCGGCGACCTCGGCGGCCGTCTCGACCTCGTCCTCGTCGTCCAGGTCGATGATCTCGCCGTTGGTGTCCTTGACGGTGGCCTTCTCGACCACGACGGCCAGGGCCTTGCCGCGGGCGACCTCGCCGACCAGGAGCGGAACCTGGCCGCCCTCGACGACGGCCTGGGCGAACTGGTCGGGGGACATGCCGGAGGAGGCCGCGCGCCGCATGAGGTGCTCGGTGAGCTCCTCCTGGTTGACGTTGAGCTTCTCCTGCTTGACCAGCTCGTCGAGGACGAACTGGGTCTTGATGCCCTTGACCGCCGCTTCCTTGGTCTCGGCGTCGAACTCTTCCTCGGTCTTGCCCTGGATCTCCAGGTACTTGGCGAGGTCGAGGCCCATCTGGCCGAGCTGGTGGTGCTCCAGGTTGTGCTTGCGGGTGTTGATCTCGTCCTCAAGCAGCTTCTCGGGGACGGGCACCTCGACGAGCTCCAGCAGCTTCTCCAGGACGCGCTCCTGGGCCTGCGTGGCCTGGTCGTACTGCTTCATGTTGGTGAGGCGCTTGCGGCTGTCCGCCTTCAGCTCCTCCAGGGTGTCGAACTCGGAGGCGAGCTGCGCGAACTCGTCGTCCAGCTCGGGCAGTTCACGCTTGGCGACCTGGGTGACCTTGACGGTGACCTCGGCCTCCTTGCCGGCCGCCGAGCCGCCCTTGAGCTCGGAGGTGAAGGTGGCCTCGCCACCGGCCTCCAGGCCCTTCACGGCGTCGTCGATGCCGTCCAGCAGCTCACCGGAGCCGATGGTGTAGGAGACGCCGTTGGCGATGCCGTCCTCCAGCACCTTGCCCTCGACCTTGGCCTCAAGGTCGATCGTGACGACGTCGCCGTCCTCGGCGGCGCGCTCGACCGGGGTGGTGGAGGCGAAGCGCTCACGGAGCTGCTCGACCGACTTGTCGACGTCCTCGTCGGTGACCTCGATGGCGTCGACCTCGACCTCGATGCCGGAGTAGTCCGGGATCTCGATGGCGGGGCGGACGTCGACCTCGGCGGTGAAGTTCAGCGTCTCGCCGTCCTTCAGCTCGGTGATGTCGACCTCGGGCTGGCCGAGGACGCTCAGCTCGGCCTCGTTGACCGCCTCCGTGTAGAACTTCGGAAGCGCGTCGTTGACGGCCTCCTCCAGCACGGCGCCACGGCCGAACCGCTGGTCGATGACCCGCGCGGGGATCTTGCCCTTGCGGAAGCCCTTGACCGTGACCTGCTGGTTGATCTTCTTGTACGCCGCGTCGAGGCTGTCCTTGAGCTCCTCGAAGGGCACCTCGACAGTGAGCCGAACCCGGGTCGGGTTCAGGGTCTCCACGGCGCTCTTCACGGTTCGGTCTCCTTGTGGCTGACTGCTTGGTTTCTGCCGGTACCAGACTGGCCCGGCGGATCGCCGCCCGGAGGACTTCAGGGAGTGAGGACACACGGGCGCGCAGCTTGCATAGTAACCGCAGCGGCGGAACGACCCAAAGGCGATCACTGGGGATGATCGAGCAGGTGGTCGGGGTGGCGGGATTTGAACCCACGGCCTTCCGCTCCCAAAGCGGACGCGCTACCAAGCTGCGCCACACCCCGTCTGGTGCGACACGTAGGGTACATGCACGCAGGCAGTGGAGCCGCCGCATTTACGGGGTGTGCGTCAAAGGGGTCGAACCCGCTACGATGCCTCCTGTGCCGCGGTCACCTGACCTGCGGCGCGTCCTGTGCGGGCGTAGCTCAATGGTAGAGCCCTAGTCTTCCAAACTAGCTACGCGGGTTCGATTCCCGTCGCCCGCTCTGTGCGGCTCAGGGCCGGGCCGGATCTCGATGATCCGGTCCGGCCCTGAGTGGTTTCCGGGCCCGGTCGCGGGCGTGCGCGGGCCCGCCCTCCGCCGGGTGGGCGGGGTGGGCGGGGCGGTGGCTAGAACTGGATGGAGTTGATCGTCTCGGCTATTGAGTCGAGGAAGCGCTGGATGTCGTCGGCCATGCCGGTGGAGGCGAGGAAGAAGCCGAACAGGACGGCGACGATGGCCGGGCCGGCCTTGAGGGAGCCGCCACGGATCAACACCACCATGATGATCGCCAACAGCAGCACCACTGACAGCGAAATGGCCACAACTGATCACACCCTCGCTCGGTCCTCTCCCGACCCGGGGGTGCCGGCCCCGCACACCCCCGCCAGAACCATCGTGCCACCAACGGGCCCGCCCTATGCGACAGGTGGGGCATCGGTGACCTCAACTGCGGCCGCCGCGACCACGACCGGACCCCACGGTCGGCCATCGCGCCTATCTCGTACGGCAATTCGAATGGGCACCCGTACGAGGAATTCCGGGTGATCGTTTCCATGGCCACGCATCTCGCGCGCGGGCATATTCGAATTCCCGCCCGGGGTGACTTCAACTCCGGCCCACACCTTGCCTTATGTACCAATTCGGCTGGATTAAACGGTGCAAGGTGGACACGTCTCGGTTGGGCCGGAGTCCTGGTCGGTCACCTCAAGCGCTAATGACGCGGCGCGTTTTACTCATTGGCACAGGCGCCACTAGGGTGCCTCAAATGTTGCACGCTGCCTCGTCCTCACCCACGACACAGCAAGGCCACCCGAAAGAACCGGTCCGGACCCAGCCGAGACCGGACGCACCCGGCGGCAAGCGGCGCGACGCGTTCTTCGACAACGCCAAGTTCCTGGCGATCGTCCTGGTGGCCGTCGGCCACGCCTGGGAGCCCCTGCGGGACGGCAGCCGCACCGTGGAGACGCTGTACACGTTCGTGTACTCCTTCCACATGCCGGCGTTCATCATCATCTCCGGCTACTTCTCGCGCAGCTTCGACGCGAGCCCCGGCCGACTGCGCCGGCTGATCACCGGCGTCGCCGTCCCGTACATCGTGTTCGAGACCGCGTATCCCCTGTTCAAGCGGTTCGTCGGCGGCGATCCGGACATGGAGATCAGCCTGCTGGACCCCTGGTACCTCACCTGGTTCCTGGCCGCGCTGTTCATCTGGCGGCTGACCACCCCCGTCTGGAAGGTGGTCCGCCAACCGCTGCCGGTCGCCCTCGGCATCGCGATGCTCGCGTCCGTCAGCCCGGAGATCGGCGACGACCTCGACCTCCAGCGGGTCCTTCAGTTCCTGCCGTTCTTCGTGCTGGGCCTGACCCTCAAGGCCGAGCACTTCCAGTGGGTGCGGCGGCGCTCGGTACGGATCATGTCCGTGCCGGTCGCCGCGGCGGCGCTGGTCATGGGCTGGTGGGCCGCGCCGCGGATGACCGGCGCCTGGTTCTACCACCGCGACGCCGCACAGGAGCTGGGCGCGCCCTGGTGGACCGGGCCCGTGATGGTGCTCGCCCTGTTCGGCTGCTCGCTGGTGCTCACCGCCTGCTTCTTCGCCTGGGTGCCGGGCCGGACCATGTGGTTCACCACGCTCGGCGCGGGCACGCTGTGCGGCTATCTGCTGCACGGGTTCCTGGTGAAGGCGGGGGACTACCAGGGCTGGTTCGAGCCCGCGTGGCTGCACAGGCCGCTCGGCGAGATCTTCGTCACCCTCGTCGCGGCGGCGGTCGTGACGCTGCTGTGCACCCCGCCGGTGCGGCGGGTCTTCCGGTGCGTGCTGGAGCCGGAGATGAAGTGGGCGTTCCGCCGGGACGCGGCGGAGGAGGCCCGGGAGCGGCAGCGGTCCAAGACCGACGTCCGCACGGCTTCGTCGGCCTCGTAGCGGGGGTTCTCAGCGCTCCAGGCCGAGAAGTGCGCGCATCCGTGCGTACTTCTCGGTCAGGCGTAGGCGCGTGGGCTCGTCCAGGATCGCCAGGCGCGCCGGGTCGGCGTTGTGCGCCAGGTCCGACTCCTTCACCAGGCGGGCGCCCGGGGTGGCCAGGATGCGGGCGGCGTACTCCTCCGGCGGCTCCCCCGGCCGCTTCGTCAGCGCCAGGACGATGTCCTTCGTACGGCGGCTCAGGTCCGCCTCCTGGAGCCAGCGCCCGGTGAGCGCGTCGTCCTCGATCGCGTCGTGCAGCCAGGCGGCGGCGATCTGGTGCTCGTCGCCGCCGCGGGCGCGCACACCCTCGGCGACCGCCGCCAGGTGCTCGGCGTACGGCCGGCCGGACTTGTCCGTCTGCCCCTCGTGCGCGGACCGGGCGATCGCCTCGACCTCGTCCGGTGTCAGCGTCATGCGTGCACCCCCGACTGTGCGGTGACCGTCGGCCCGTCGCGGCAGATCAGCAGCAGGGCGCGGTCGTCGTTGACGTCCTTGGCCACGGCCTCGATGAGGTGCCAGGCGGCGCCGTGGAAGCCGCCGGCGACATAGCGGTCGGCCTCGCCGGTGAGGCGGTCGATGCCCTCGACGATGTCGCGGTCGGAGGTCTCCACGAGCCCGTCCGTGAACAGCATCAACACGTCCCCGGGCCGCAGCGAGCCCTTCACGGGGTCGAACTGGGCGCCGTCGTACACACCCAGCAGCGGGCCCTCGGCGGCCTTCTCCTCCCAGCGTCCGCTGCCCGCGCTGAGCTGGAGCCCCGGCGGATGGCCCGCGGAGTACAGCTCGTAGTCGCCGGAGTCGAGATCCAGGACCAGGTGGATGGAGGTGGCGAAGCCCTCGTCCCAGTCCTGGCGCAGGAGATAGCCGTTGGCCGCCGGGAGGAAGGCGTGCGGGGGCAGCGAGCCGAGCAGGCCGCCGAAGGCGCCGGAGAGCAGCAGGGCGCGCGAACCGGCGTCCATGCCCTTGCCGGACACGTCGGTGAGGACGACCTCCAGGGTGCGGCCGCCGTTCGTCCGGGCCGCGACAACGAAGTCACCCGAGAACGACTGGCCGCCCGCCGGGCGCAGCGCCATCTCGCGGTGCCAGCCGCTCGGCAGTTGCGGCAGCTTGCTCTGCACCCGGATGCGTTCGCGCAGGTCGAAGAGCATGGTGCCGCCGCGCCGCCAGGGCACGCCGACCCGGCTGCGGAACTGCGCGATGAGCAGACCGACGAACCCGCAGGCCGCGACCACCAGCACCACGCCGGGCGTGACCCGCGCGGCGCCCTCGGTGTACGGGCCGAGTTGCACCGACTCCACGATGAGCGCGGTGGCGGCGGCCGCGTACAGGCCGAGCAGGCTGGCCGGGCGCAGCAGCAGTCCGCCGGCCACGATCGGCAGGACCAGCGCGGCCGGGGCGCACCACACCGGGTTGGCCAGCGTGGTGGCCGCGATGACCGGGACGGTGAGCAGCAGTCCGGCGAGCGCGATCCAGTCGGAGCCGTCGCCGCGGAAGTAGTCCACGGCGCTTCGGCGCAGGCCGACGCGGACCCGGTGCCACTGGATTCGCAACCGGGCCGTGAACGTCTCGGCGGCCGTGCGCCGCTGTCGTCCTGCTGCCATTAGTTCGGGACCCTATCCATCGGACCTGCCCGTTGGCACGGGAGGTCCCACTTGTCCCCCGTCCGAGGCTCAACTTCACAGTGAACTTCACGAGAAGACATCTCGCGGCAACCAAGGGGAAATTCCCTGGCTCGTCCCGCATTGCCCTGATAGGCATGGCACATGGGGACTCAATTCACGACCGGTTCCACGATCGAGCTCCGGGAGCTGCGGCCCGAGCAGTGGGACACCTGGTACGACGTCCTGCTGCGCGCCTTCGGCGGGGTGCCCGAACCTTCCGAGGAACGTGAACTCTACCGGGAACTCACCCAGTTCGACCGTTCTCTCGCCGCCTGGGACGGGGAGCTGTGCGTGGGCTCGGCGGGGGCGTTCCGGTTCGCCGTGACGGTGCCGGGCGGGGCCTCGGTGCCCGCGGCGGGCGTGACGATGGTCTCGGTCGCCGCCACGCACCGGCGGCGCGGGATCCTCACCTCGATGATGCGCAGGCAACTGGACGACGTACGGTCCTGGGGCGAGCCGCTGGCGGTGCTGACGGCCTCCGAGCCCGCGATCTACGGGCGGTTCGGGTACGGCGTGGGGACGTTCCAGCTCTCCGCCGAGATCGATACGAGCCGGGTGCGGCTGTCGGTGCCGGACGGTACGGATGACGTACGGCTGCGGTACGCCGAGCCCGCGGACGTCGTGGACGCGTGCGAGGCGGTGTACGCGGCGCTGGTGCCGGTCCGGCCGGGGATGCTCGCCCGGGTGCGGCCCGGCTGGGAGCGGGTCGGGGTGCTCGACCCCGAGCACGGGCGGGACGGGGCCTCGCCGTTGCAGTGCGTGCTCGCCGAGCGGGACGGGGAGCCGGTGGGGTACGCCCGGTTCGCCATCAAGCCGGACTGGGGGGTCGGCGGGCACAAGGGAGAGGTGCGACTGCGGGAGCTGGCCGCGCTGGACTCGGCCGCGGAATCCGCTTTGTACCGGTTCCTGTTCGACATCGACCTGACGTCCACTTTGCGGATGTACGGGCGGCCCATGGACGAGGGCTGGCAGTACCGGGTGTCCGACATCCGGCGGTGCCTGCCGCGGTTCCGGGACGGGCTGTACGTCCGGCTCGTCGATGTGGGGGCGGCGCTGCGGGCGCGGACGTATCAGGCGCCGGTGGATGTGGTGTTCGAGGTCGAGGATGCCTTCTGTCCCTGGAACAGCGGGCGTTGGCGGCTGTCCGGGGACGCGAAGGGGGCGTCCTGCGAGCGGACCCGGGACGCGGCGGATCTGGCGCTGTCCGCACGGGAGTTGGGGTCGGCGTACCTCGGCGGGGTGAGCCTGGCGTCGCTCGCGGGGGCCGGGCGGGTGCGGGAGGTGCGGGCGGGGGCGTTGGCGGAGGCTTCGCTGGGGTTCGGGGCTGTGGTGGCGCCTTGGCTCCCGCACGGGTTCTGAGCGGGGGGCGGTGGGTCTTCTTCCGGTTGTTCTTCCGGCTGTTCTTCCGGCTCGTCTACCGGCTGTCCTTCTGGCACTTCGGGCACCAGAACAGGTTGCGGGCCGCCAGGTCCGCGGTGCGGATGTCCGTACCGCAGATGTGACAGGGGAGGTTCGCCCTGCGGTACACGTAGACCTCGCCGCCGTGGTCGTCCACGCGGGGCGGGCGGCCCATCGCCTCCGGGCTGTGTTCCGGGCGGACCGTGTCGATGCGGTTGGTGCGGACGCCCTCGCGCATGAGGGCGGCCAGGTCCTGCCAGATCGCCTCCCACTCGGCGGGAGTGATGTCCTTGCCCGCGCGGTACGGGTCGATTCCGTGCCGGAAGAGGACCTCGGCACGGTAGACGTTTCCGACGCCCGCGATGACCTTCTGGTCCATCAGGAGGGCGGCGATCGTGGTGCGGCTGCGGGAGATGCGGCGGTACGCGGTGGTGGGGTCGGCGTCGTCGCGGAGGGGGTCCGGGCCGAGGCGGTCGTGTATCGCCTGCTTCTCCTCCGGGGTGATCAGGGCGCAGGTCGTCGGGCCGCGGAGGTCCACGTATGCCCTGGTGTTGGTGAGGCGTAGGCGGACCGTGTCGGTGGGTGGGGGTGCGGGGGTGGGGCCGAAGGTGACCTTGCCGAAGAGGCCGAGGTGGATGTGGATCCAGTCGGTGTCGCGGAAGGCGAGGAAGAGGTGTTTGCCGTGGGCCTCGGTGGTGGTGAGTTGCGTGCCGGTGAGGAGGGCGGCGGCGTCGGAGAACTTGCCCTGGGGGCTGGTGACTTGGGGGGCGGTGCCGGTGAAGGCCTCGGCGTAGTCGTGTGCGAGGCGGTGGATGGTGTGCCCCTCAGGCACGGTGTGCTCCTTGGTGGTTGTTGGGGGGCGGTGCCCGCAAGGTGGTGGTGCGTTTTTTCGCCCCCACCGCCCCTTCCCATTCCCGTCCCCAGGGGCTGCCGCCCCTTCGACCCCGCCCAGGGGGCGTTGCCCCCTGGACCCCCATCGGCCCTGAACGGGCCTCGTCCTCAAGCGCCGGACGGGCTGGGGTGCCGGCCGGGGTGGGCGGGGATCGGTCGAGGGACGGGCCTCGTCCTCAAGCGCCGGACGGGCTGAAGCACGCCGGCCGGCGTCAGGATGTACCCGCCTACTGCTGCGGGTGGTGCGCCGGGATCGGGGGGAGGTCGCCTGTTGTTTCGTAGGTCGACAGCATGTCGATGCGGCGGATGTGGCGGGTGTCCTCGGAGAACGGGGTGCTGAGGAACGTCTCGACGAACTTCGTCGCCTCGTCCTGGCTGTGCATGCGGGCGCCGACCGCCACCACGTTGGCGTTGTTGTGCTGGCGGCCCAGGGCCGCGGTCTCCTCGCTCCAGGCGAGGGCCGCGCGGACGCCCTTGACCTTGTTCGCCGCGATCTGCTCGCCGTTGCCGGAGCCGCCGATCACGATGCCGAGGGCCTCGGGGTCAGCCGCCGTGCGCTCGGCGGCGCGCAGGCAGAAGGGGGGGTAGTCGTCCTGGGCGTCGTAGATGTGGGGGCCGCAGTCGACCGGGTCGTGGCCCGCCGCCTTCAGCCACTCGACGAGGTGGTTCTTGAGTTCGTAGCCCGCATGGTCGGAGCCGAGATACACGCGCATGGGACGAGTGTGGCACGGACGGTTTGGGGCGGCTGCCCCGGGGTTGGCCCCTGAAACTGTGACCAGAATCGCAGAACCTCAGGAAAACCTCAAGTAACGATATGGATTCGAAGGTTCAAATCCTCGATGGCCTCCGTTTCACTGGACCGATCCGTTCCGACCCGTACTCCGCTCGTACGGGGAAATGCTCACCAGGCGCAAAGGAATCCCCCCTATGACCTCCACCGGCGAACCCGGTAACGGACTTCAGGCAGGGCTCAAGAGCCGGCACCTGTCGATGATCGCCATCGGCGGCGTCATCGGTGCCGGACTGTTCGTGGGATCGAGCTCGGGCATCGCCACCGCGGGCCCGGGCATCCTCCTGTCGTACGCGCTCGTCGGCACGCTCGTGGTGCTGGTGATGCGCATGCTCGGCGAGATGTCCGCCGCCAACCCGACCTCCGGCTCCTTCTCCGCCCACGCCGACCGCGCCCTCGGCAGCTGGGCCGGTTTCTCCATCGGCTGGCTGTACTGGTTCTTCTGGGTCGTCGTGCTCGCCGTGGAGGCGACCGCCGGCGCGGTGATCCTGGAGGGCTGGATCCCGGCCGTGCCCCAGTGGGCCTGGGCGCTCATCGTGATGGTGGTGCTGACCGCCACCAACCTGGTCTCCGTCGGCTCCTACGGCGAGTTCGAGTTCTGGTTCGCCGGGATCAAGGTCGTCGCGATCGCCGCGTTCATCGTGATCGGCGGGCTCGCGGTGTTCGGCGTGCTGCCGGGCGTCGACTCCGAACAGGCGGGGCTGAGCAACCTCACCTCGCACGGCGGCTTCCTGCCCAACGGGCCCGGCGCCATCCTCACCGGTGTGCTGCTCGTCGTCTTCTCCTTCATGGGCAGCGAGATCGCCACGCTCGCCGCGGGCGAGTCCGAGAACCCGCAGCAGGCGGTGACGAAGGCCACCAACAGCATCATCTGGCGTGTCGCCGTCTTCTACCTCGGCTCGATCCTCGTCGTGGTGTCCCTGCTCCCCTGGGACAGCAAGGCGATCGCCGAGGACGGCTCCTACGTCGCCGCGCTGGACTCGCTCGGCATCCCGCACGCCGGTCAGATCATGAACTTCATCGTGCTGACCTCGGTGCTGTCCTGCCTCAACTCCGGTCTGTACACCGCCTCCCGGATGGCCTTCTCCCTCGGCCAGCGCGGTGACGCGCCGAAGGCGTTCGCGCGGACGACCGGGCGGGGTGTGCCGCGGACGGCGATCCTCGCGTCCGTCGCGTTCGGGTTCGTGGCCGTGTTCTTCAACTACGAGTTCCCGGACTCCGTCTTCCTCTTCCTGGTCAACTCCTCCGGCGCCGTGGCGCTGTTCGTGTGGCTGGTGATCTGCTTCTCGCAGCTGCGCATGCGGAAGATCATCCAGCGTGAGTCGCCGGAGAAGCTGGTCGTGCGGATGTGGCTGTACCCGTACCTGACCTGGGCGACGGCGGCGCTGATCATGTTCGTGCTCGGGTACATGCTGACCGACACCGAGCACGACGGCCGCAAGACGGTGCTGCTGTCGCTACTGGTGGCGGCGCTGGTGCTGGCCGTGGCGTTCGTCCGGGAGAAGGCGAAGCGCCGCCGCCGGGCCGAGGGTCTCGGTGCGGCCGGGCGCGACCTCGACTCCGACGCGGTGAAGGTCGACGTCGGCTGAGCCCGCGGGCACGTCGTACGGAAGGGGGTCCTTCGGGTCCCCCTTCTCGCATGCTCCGACGGGCGGGCTAGAGGAGGGTGAAGCTGTCCTTGACCGACTCGTACGTCTGCAGGGCTTCCTCTTCCATGTCCGGCTGGTACCAGGTGTTGATCTGGTACGACTTCCCCTTCTCGTTGAAGCCCAGCAGCTGTGCGTGCCAGGGGACGCCCTGGAGGGTGAAGGTGTACTCCCACACCACCGCCGGGTAGCCGCGGAACGTGGTCTCCTCCAGGCGGATCTTCCGGTACGCCTGGCCCTGGTGGGCGTTCTGTTCCGAGGTCTGCCAGGTCTCCATCAGGTCGCCGCGGGCGAGGGAGGACTTGGCGACCAGTTCCTGTTTGCCGTCGGGTGAGGTGTAGTGCACCTCCGCGCCGGTCTTCACGTCCCGCCGCCAGCCGTCCGGGGTCACCCAGGCGAACCCCCCGGCCTCCTTACGGGCGCCGGGCGGGAGGCTCCTGGGGCGCGAGGTGCCCTCGACGGTGGGCGAGGAGGAGGCGGAGGGCGTCGTCGTTCCCCCCTTCGCCTTGTCGTCCCCGGGCGAACCGCCCGAGTTCAGCGCGATCACGACGGCCACGACCGCTCCGACGGTGACCAGTGCCACGGCCACGAGCACTCCGGTACGGCGTCGGCGGGGCGCCTGCCCGGTCGGCGCGGGGCGCAGTTCCGTCCGCGCGTCGGCGTTCACCGGCGCTGCCGGTTTGCTCTCCGACCGCACCTCGAAGCGCGCCGCCTCGGAAGCGGCCTCGGTGGACGCGTTGGGCGTACGGGGTCCGGTGCGCCGCCCGAACTCCCGGGTGGGGCGGGATTCTTCGGGGGTGGGTGCCGCCGCCTCCGGAGCGGGGCTCCGCGGCCCGGCTGCCGTCCGCTCAAGCCGCTCCGCGACCGGGGATTCCCCGGTCACCGGCTCCGTCGTCTCCACCAGGGCCGTCGTCCGGACCTCCGCGGCGTCTTCCGGTGCCGGCGGTTCCGGCCACGCCGTATCCGCGACCGCCACCGCCTCCGGGGCCCCCGGGGGCTCTTCCGGACCCCCGTCGTCCCCCGACCTCCCCGGCTCCCCCGGTGCGTCCGCCACCCCCACCGCCACAGTCGGCGTGGGCGTGGGAAACGCGACCGCGTACAGGGCGGACTCCAGTTCCGCCAACCCGGGGCGGGTCTCCGGCTCCTTCCGGAGCAGGGACGTCAGTACCTCCGTCAGCGGGCCCGCCGAGGCGGGGAGTTCGGGCTCCTCGTAGAGAACCGCGTGCAGTGTGGCCAGGGTGGTGTCGCGGGAGAAGGGGGAGCGGCCGCCCAGGGCCGCGCAGAGCGTGGCGCCGAGGGACCAGAGGTCGGACGGGGGGCCCTGGGGGCGGCCGGAGATGCGTTCGGGGGCCATGTAGTCGGGGGAGCCGACCAGCATGCCCACCATGGTCAGCGCCTTGGCGTCCTGGATCGCCGCGATGCCGAAGTCGGTCAGGACGACGCGCCGGGCCTGCTCCTCGACCAGGACGTTCCCGGGCTTGATGTCGCGGTGCAGGACGCCCCGTTCGTGGACCTGGCGCAGCGCCGCGACCAGGCCCAGTCCGATACGGGCCGTTTCGGCGGGGTTCAGCGGGCCGGATTCCGTGATGAGGCGTTCCAGGGAGCGGCCGGCGACCAACTCCATGACGATCCAGAGCCGTTCGCCCTCGTCGACGACGTCGTAGACGCGCACCACGTTGGGGTGGTCGGTGCGGGCGGTGGCGCGGGCCTCGCGCAGGGTGCGTTCGCGGCGGGTGCGGGTGTCCTCGGCGTCGAGTCCGTCTATCCGGATTTCCTTGATCGCCACCGGCCGGTCGAGGATTTCGTCGGCGGCTCGCCACACCCGCCCCATTCCTCCCTGGCCAATACTCTCGACCAACCGATAGCGCCCGGTCACCAGCAACCCTGGAATCCCGCCGCTCCTCGTGTTTCCCGTATTCCCCGGCAATCCGCTGCACCCCCTCAAAATCCCCACTGCGCCTGTCCGTTTGAAACACGATGGTCACACTTCGCGCCGTCCAAGCATAGTGCGGAGAAATCTTGTGGTACCTCTTCAAGTACTGCGAATTCAGGCGCAGCCAAGGGGGACGAACATGAGTTCTCGTCGTAGGACGACTATCGCGGGATCGCTGGTTGCAGCATCTTTTTCGGCAGTGATGATCCTTCCGTTCACCGCCGCCGCGGATGACGAGGGACCTCAGAGCAGCAAGGGGGGAAAGGCCGTCGACGAGGCTCCGGCGGGCGTGGAACTCACCACGACTCTGCCCGAGAAGATCTCGGTCGACAACGCGTCGGAGGAAACGGCGATCACCGCCACGGTGAAAAACGAAGGGACCAAGGACAGCGGAGAGATCAGGCTACTTGTCGTCGGGTTCGACGGCCTCACGGTCACGAATGTGCAGGGCTGTTCGGAAATCGCCGAAGGTGATCTGCCGGAGGGTTCGAACAGTGGTTTCGCCTGCGCGCTGGACAATCTCGCGGCCGGTGACTCGAAGTCGTACGACGTCGAGGCGACGTACGACCTGAGCAAGAAGGGCAGGATCTGCCTGCCCGTCCAGACCGCCACGGGAGACAAGACCTTCTGGCAGCAGGGCCCGGTGCCGTTCGGTACGACGAACCCGTCGCCGAACGCCCCGGCCACCCCGCTGCTGCTGGGCACCGACAACCAGCCGGTGGCCCCCGGCGGTGACGAGCTGGCCGAGACCGGCGCCAAGCGGGACGTGCTGCCGCTGGGCGCGGCCGGGGCGGCGCTGATCACCGCGGGCGCGGCCGGGCTGTGGTGGTCGCAGTTCCGGCGTCCGGTGCGGCAGCAGAACTAGGACCTGCCGGTTCCGACCGGGGAAACGAAAAGAGGCTCGCCGGGGTCGAGGCGGTGTGCGACCCCGGCGAGCCTCTTCGGAGGAGCCGTTACTTCTTGAGCAGCTTCCAGGCGGTGGGCAGCAGGCCCATCGCCAGGGCCGCCTTGAGGGCGTCGCCGATCAGGAAGGGGGTGAGCCCGGCCGCGACCGCCGCGGAGGCCGACAGGTCCGCGGACAGGGCCAGGTAGGGGACGCCGATGGCGTAGATGACCGCCTCGCCGACCAGCATCGTGCCGGCCATGCGCGGCATCGAGCGGTCGGCGCCGCGGCGGGCCAGGGCGCCGACGGCGGCGGAGGCCAGGATCATGCCGAGGATGTAGCCGAAGGAGACACCGATGCCGTGGCTGCCGCCCGCGAACCACGGCACACCGGCGAGGCCCGCCAGCGCGTACAGGGCGAGCGCGGCGACACCGCGGCTCGCGCCCAGGGTGGTGCCGACGAGCAGCGCGGCGAAGGTCTGGCCGGTCACCGGGACCGGGGAGCCGGGCACCGGCACGGCGATCTGGGCGGCGAGTCCGGTGAGCGCGGCGCCGCCGACGACCAGCGCGATGTCCCGGACGCGGGAGGCCGGCAGCAGGTCGGCGAGGACGTGCCCGGTGCGGGCGGGGGCGGCGACAGCGGCGGTGCTCATGTGGGACTCCGGTCAGGAGGGCAGGTCGGGACACGGCGACGCTATCCCAGCGGCGGCGCGGTGATCACCGTCAGTGGTCGACAAAGGCCGGAACGTGGGCTTGGTGGGCTCCGCACAAAGGGCCGCGGCTAACGTGATACCGGTCACTGAGGTGAGGACACGCAGGTCACGAAAGGAACGGCGGGCGATCTGTAGGTTTCCGCCAACCAGGCGCGGTGAGGGGTCCCGTACGCTCTGTCCCGTACCTGTCCGGATAGTGGGCGCCGTATCCGTCTGAGCGGACAACGCCCTCAGACTGACGGGGTTTTGCCCATCTCACGCATTGGACGAGCCGCGCCCATGCCCAGCACCACCACCGGGACTCCGCAGCAGCAGGCGGACGCCTCCCTCTCCCACGGCCTCAAACAGCGCCATCTGTCGATGATCGCCCTCGGCGGTGTCATCGGGGCCGGTCTGTTCGTCGGCTCCGGCGCCGGTATCGCCGCCGCCGGTCCCTCGATCGTCGTCGCCTACGCCCTCTCCGGTCTCCTCGTCATGCTGGTGATGCGGATGCTGGGCGAGATGTCGGCCGCGTATCCGTCCTCCGGGTCCTTCTCGGCGCATGCCGAGCGGGCGTTCGGGCCGTGGGCGGGGTTCACCGCGGGCTGGTCCTTCTGGGTCCTGCTCTGCACGGCCGTCGGCCTGGAGGGCATCGGCGCCGCGAAGATCGTCACGGGCTGGCTGCCGGGCACGCCGGAGTGGGCCTGGGTGGCGCTGTTCATGCTGGTGTTCTGCGGCACGAACCTGGCCGCGGTGAAGAACTTCGGCGAGTTCGAGTTCTGGTTCGCCGCGCTGAAGGTCGCCGCGATCTCCCTGTTCCTGGTGCTCGGCACGCTGGCCGTGCTCGGGGTACTGCCCGGCACGGACTCCCCCGGCACGTCCCACCTCACCGACTTCCTGCCCAACGGCGGTGAGGGCCTGATCATCGGTCTGCTGGCCTCGGTCTTCGCCTACGGCGGCATGGAGACGGTGACCATCGCGGCGGCCGAGTCGGAGAACCCGGTCAAGGGCGTGGCGAGCGCGGTGCGCACAGCGATGTGGCGTATCGCCCTGTTCTACATCGGCTCGATGGCGGTCATCGTGACCCTGGTCCCGTGGGACTCCAAGGAGGTCGTCGAGAAGGGCCCGTACGTCGCGGCCCTGGACGAACTGGGCATCCCCGGCGCCGGCCAGCTGATGAACGTGGTCGTGCTGGTGGCCCTGCTCTCCGCGATGAACGCCAACATCTACGGCTCCTCGCGCATCGCGTACTCGCTGGTGCAGCGGGGGCTGGGACCGGCGGCCCTGGGCAAGGTGACGTCCGGCGTGCCGCGTATCGCCGTCCTCGCCTCCTCCGTCTTCGGCTTCGCCTGCGTGCTGCTCAGCTACTGGCGCCCGGACGACGTCTTCCCCTGGCTGCTGAACATGATCGGCGCGGTCATCCTCGTCGTCTGGATCTTCATCGCCGTCTCCCAGCTCCGCCTGCGCGCCCGCCTGGAGCGCGAGGCGCCGGAGAAGCTGACGGTGCGCATGTGGGCGTTCCCGGTACTGACGTGGGTGGCGCTGGCCGGCATGGCGGCGGTCTTCGTCCTGATGGCCCGCGAGCCGGACACCCGCGTGCAGCTGTACTCGACCGGCGGAATGACCCTGTTCCTGGCGGCGGCGGGCTACGCCTGGCAGCGGGCGCGCGCCACGAAGGACTGACGCCCGGCGCCGCGAAGGGCCGGCGCCCGCGCGACACCCCGAAGCCCCCGCGCCTCTGACGCGGGGGCTTTTTGCTGCTAGCTTGTTATTGCGAACTACTTGCAATAAGAGCCCGGCCCGGAGGGGACGTTCACGCATGCCCGTCTACACGCTGCCCGAACTGCCGTACGACTACTCGGCGCTGGCGCCGGTGATCAGTCCCGAGATCATCGAGCTGCACCACGACAAGCACCACGCGGCGTATGTGAAGGGGGCCAACGACACGCTGGAGCAGTTGACGGAGGCGCGGGACAAGGAGGCGTGGGGGGCGATCAACGGGCTGGAGAAGAACCTGGCCTTCCATCTGTCCGGGCACATCCTGCACTCGATCTACTGGCAGAACATGACGGGTCCGAAGGAGGGCGGCGGCGGTGAGCCGCTGGCCGCCGACGGTGTGGGCGAGCTGGCCGACGCGATCGCCGAGTCCTTCGGGTCCTTCGCCGGATTCAAGGCGCAGTTGTCCAAGGCGGCGGCCACCACCCAGGGTTCGGGGTGGGGTGTGCTGGCGTACGAGCCGCTGAGCGGGCGGCTGATCGTGGAGCAGGTCTACGACCACCAGGGCAACGTCGGCCAGGGGGCCACGCCGATCCTCGTCTTCGACGCCTGGGAGCACGCCTTCTACCTCCAGTACCGCAACCAGAAGGTCGACTTCATCGAGGCCATGTGGCAGGTCGTCAACTGGCAGGACGTGGCCCGGCGCTACGCGGCCGCGAGGTCCCGCGCGGATGTGCTGCTGCTGGCGCCCTGAGCCGCCGTGCCGCCTGAGTGTCCTGCCTCGTGATCGTCTTCTCACCTTTCACACGGGCAGGCAGAGAAACGGAAGCCCCCGCGAGGACGTGACTCGCGGGGGCTTCCCGTTGTGGCCCACGGACCGGGCGGACAGCGCCTACGCTGCCCACTCCGAGCCGTGCGCACAACCCTCGACAGCGGGGAGGCCGTATGCCCGCCTGGATCCACTGCCCCACGTGCCCGGGCGGGAGGGCTTACCCCTTCCGCAGGGTCGACAAGGCGGAAGAGGAGCACATCGCGTCCGTCCTCGGGACGAAGGACGCCCCCGGCTTCTTCCGGTGCACGGGCGACACGTCCACGGGCCAGTGCCGCTGGGTGCAGCCCCGCTGGAACCAGAGCAAGGGGTTCAGTCTTCCCGAGGAATTCGGCTGACCCGGTGGCTCAGAGGTTGCTGAAGTCCGGCCCCTTCGTACGGGTGCGCTTGATCTCGTAGAAGCCCGGGACCGAGGCGACCGCGAGGGTGCCGTCCCAGAGGCGGGCAGCCTCCTCGCCCTTGGGGGCGGGCGTGACGACCGGGCCGAAGAAGGCGATCTGCTCGCCGTTGTCACCGGGGACCGCGATCACCGGGGTGCCGACGTCCTGGCCGACCTTGTCGATGCCCTCCTTGTGGGAGGCGCGCAGTTCGGCGTCGAACTCGAAGTCCTTCTGGTCGAAGTACTCGATGAGGTCGGCGGGCAGACCGACGTCGGCCAGCGCGCCGGCGACGGCCTCGCGGGTCGGGCCCTGGCCCTCGTTGTGGATGCGGGTGCCGAGCGCCGTGTAGAGGGGGCCGAGTATCTCGGAGCCGTGCTTCTGCCAGGCCGCCGTGACCACCCGGATCGGCTGCCACGCCTTGGTCTCCAGCAGCTCGCGGTATTCGTCGGGCAGCTCGTCGAGCTTGGGCTCGTTCAGCACGGCGAGGCTCATGATGTGCCAGCGGACCTCGATGTCGCGGACCTTCTCCACTTCCAGCACCCAGCGGGAGGTCATCCACGCCCAGGGGCACAGCGGGTCGAACCAGAAGTCGACGGGAGTCTTCGCGGGCATCGTCGCGGTCTCGGACATGCGTCTCCTCGGGAAGCGGTGTTTGAAAGTCGCAACACCCGACACCGCGTCCCTCATTCCCCCACTGCCCCACTTCCCCCCGCCGTGCGAAGATCTCCATCGTCCGCATACTGAACACCCTGTGAGGGAGTGACCGCCGTGCCCGGTGAGAATCTGTCCCGCGACGAGGCCCGGGAGCGGGCCGCACTGCTGTCCGTCGACGGGTACGACATCTCCCTCGACCTGCGCTCCGCGGTCGGCGCGGACACCTCCGACGGGCCGCGCACCTTCCGCTCGGTCACCACGATCCGCTTCCGCTGCGCCGAGCCCGGCGCCACCAGCTTCGCGGACCTGATCGCACCCGAGGTCACCGCGGTCTCCCTCAACGGCCGCGACCTCGACCCGAGCGAGGTCTTCGACGGCTCCCGCATCGCGCTGGAGGACCTCGCCGCCGAGAACGAGCTGGTCGTCGACGCGCAGTGCGCCTACTCCCGTACCGGCGAGGGCCTGCACCGCTTCGTCGACCCCGAGGACGGCGAGGTGTACCTGTACACCCAGTACGAGCCCGCCGACTCCCGGCGGGTCTTCGCCAACTTCGAGCAGCCCGACCTCAAGGCCCCCTTCCGCTTCGAGGTGCGCGCGCCCGAGGGCTGGACGGTGTGGAGCAACGGCGCCGGACGGCTCGCCGACGGGGTGTGGCGGTTCTCGGAGACCAAGCCGATCTCGACGTACATCACCTGTGTGGTGGCGGGCCCGTACCACTACGTCACCGACACCTACACCCGCGCCTTCGACGACGGTACGACGCTGGAGATCCCCCTCGGCGCCATGTGCCGCAAGGGCCTCGCGCCGCACTTCGACGCCGACGACGTGTTCCTCGTCACCAAGCAGGGCCTGGACTTCTTCCACGACCACTTCGACTACCCGTACCCGTTCGGGAAGTACGACCAGGCCTTCGTGCCCGAGTACAACCTCGGCGCGATGGAGAACCCGGGCCTGGTCACCTTCCGCGAGGAGTACATCTTCCGCGGCAAGGTGACCCGGGCCTCCTACGAGGCGCGGGCCAACGTCATCCTGCACGAGATGGCGCACATGTGGTTCGGCGACCTGGTCACCATGGAGTGGTGGGACGACCTGTGGCTGAAGGAGTCCTTCGCGGACTTCATGGGCACCTTCGCCAACGTCGGCGCCACCCGCTTCACCGACGCCTGGATCACCTTCGCCAACCGCCGCAAGGCCTGGGCGTACCGCGCCGACCAGCTCCCCTCCACCCACCCCATCACCGCCGACATCCGCGACCTGCAGGACGCCAAGCTCAACTTCGACGGCATCACCTACGCCAAGGGCGCCTCCGTCCTCAAGCAGCTCGTGGCGTACGTCGGACAGGACGCGTTCCTGGAGGGCGCCCGCCGCTACTTCAAGCGCCACGCCTACGGCAACACCCGGCTCGGCGACCTGCTCGCCGTGCTCGGTGAGACCAGCGGCCGGGACATGGCCGCCTGGTCCCGCTCCTGGCTCCAGACCGCCGGCGTCAACTCCCTCACCCCGCAGGTCCTGCTGGACGCCGAGGGCCGCGTCGCCGAACTGGCGGTGCTGCAGGAGGCCGCCGAGTCGCACCCCGAGCTGCGCCCGCACCGGGTCGCGGTGGGCCTGTACCGGATGAACGGCGAGGCGCTGGAGCGGTACGCGCGCGTGGAGGCCGACGTCGACGGCCCGCGTACGGTCGTGGCGGAGCTGGCCGGGGCCGGGGCGCCGGACCTGGTCCTGGTCAACGACGACGACCTGACGTACTGCAAGACCCGCTTCGACGAGACCTCGCTGGCGGCGCTGCGCGCGGGCCTGGGCTCGATCACCGATCCGCTGGCGCGGGCACTGTGCTGGTCGGCGCTGTGGAACATGACCCGGGACGCGCTGCTCCCGGCACGGGACTTCATCGACCTGGTGCTGCGGTTCGCGGCCAAGGAGACCGACATCGGCGTGCTGCAGATGCTGCACACCTGGGCGGAGTCGGCGGCCGTGCACTACACCGCCCCGGAGCGCCGGGCGGTGGCCGGACGGCTGCTCGCCGAGGGCGCGGCACGCGAGCTGCGGGCGGCCGAGCCGGGCAGCGAGCACCAGCTGGCGTGGGCGCGCTTCTACGCCCGGGCCGCCGGGTCGCCCTCCGACTTCGAGCAGCTCACCGGACTGCTCGACGGCACCGTGACCCTGCCCGGCCTGGACGTCGACCAGGAGCTGCGCTGGGCGTTCCTCGACGCGCTCGCCGCGCACGACGTGGTCGGCGAGAAGGAGCTGGCCGCCGAACTCGCCCGCGACGACACCGCGTCCGGCAAGCGCCACCAGGTGCGCTGCCTGGCGGCCCGTCCGCAGGCCGCGGTGAAGGCCCAGGCGTGGGCGCAGGTCGTGGAGTCCGACGAGCTGTCCAACGCGCTCGTCGAGGCGACCATCGCGGGCTTCGAGCGGGCCTCGCAGCGGGAGTTGACGGCGCCGTACACGCCGAAGTACTTCGCGGCGATCGAGCGGGTGTGGGCCGAGCGGTCCATCCAGATCGGCATGCTCGTGGTGTCGGGCCTGTTCCCCTCGCTCCAGGAGTCCCAGGAGACCCTCGACGCCACGGACGCCTGGCTCGACGCCCACCAGGACGCGGCCCCTGCCCTGCGCCGGCTGGTCGTGGAGGCACGGGACGACCTGGCGCGGGCGCTGCGAGGGCAGGCGTGCGACGCGGGGGCGGAGGAGTAGGCCCAGAGGATCACTTCTTGCGCCGGGCCTCCATGTGGACGTGTTGGACCACGGAGTTGTCGTCCGCGGTCACGGTCTGCTCGCTGTCGCTGTCGGCACGCATGGTGATGTCCTCGGCCCGTGAGTGGCCGGTGGCCGTGACCGACTGGACGACGTCCTTCGTGAGCAGACCGGCCAGTTGCGCGCGGCCCTGGTCGTCGCCGGTGAGCAGGTGCGCGAGCCGGGCGGCGCAGGCTTCGGCGGCCGGTCTGCTGCCCGTGTCCAGGACCAGCAGGTCCCAGGAGCGGGCCAGTACGGCGTCGTGCCCGTACCGGCCGGTGAGCCACTGCCACACCCGGGCGGACGGGAGACTGTTCGTGGCGGCGGTCCGGGCGTGCAAGTCGGGCAGGTCGGGGGTGAGCGCGGCCACGGTGCGTGTGGCGAGCGCGGCTGCCGTGGTCCCGGAGTCGTTCATGGCTGTCTCCTCGGCCGCGGTGGTCGGTGCGGTGGGCGTGGTCGGTGCGGTGGGCGTGGTCGGCGCCGTGGACGTCGTCGGCGCAGTGGGCGTCGCCGGTGCGATGGGCGTAGCCGGTGCGGTGGGCGTCGTCGGGATGCAGTGGGCCAGCAGTTCGTCCAGCAGGCGGCGCTGTGCCGGGGTCACGGGGCCGGCCTCGGCCAGTCGGCGGTGCAGCAGCGGGGCGACCTCTGCCGCGCGGCCCGCGTGGTGGAGGAGCCAGCCCAGGTGGCACAGGGCTTCCGCATGCTCCAGGCTCTGGCCGTTGCGGGCTGCGGCCGCCAGTTGCTCGCGCAGGATGCGCTCTCCGGCCGGGACATCTCCGGCCATCGCCGTCAGCGCGCCGACCACGGTCACGTGGGAGGCGGGCCAGGCCACCGTGTCGTACCACGGACGTTCCCCGGCACGTTCGTCCGACCAGCGCAGGCGGCCCAGGGTGACGCGGAGTTCTTCGAGCAGTTCGGCCGCCAGGGATCGCGCCTGCGGGTCGCGGTTCGCCCGCTCCTGTTCCAGGAGCAGCAACTCCACGCGTGTCTTGAGGACTTCGAGCCTGGCCTGCTCCTTCAGGACCGTGGCGCCCTCCGCCTCGTGCTCCTGCAGTTCCAGTGCCCGCCGCAGACTGTGGGCGGCCGCTTCTTCGTCACCCACGCCGAAGTGGGCCACAGCGATGGAGCGGTGGCCCTGACTGTGACTCTGGCCGTCCGGCCAAGCCGGCATCTCCTCCAGGACCCGGCGGGCTTCGTCGCGTTCGCCGGCGAGGGCCAGGAGACCGATGCGCAGGATGCGGAAGGCCCCGAGGTAGGGGGAGTCCGGCTCGGCGAGCTGTTCCGCGAGGTCGAGCCGGTCGGCGCAGTACGCCAGATCCGCTCGGTCGACGGCCAGCAGCGCGGCGAGCCAGGCCGTGTACGACAGGCGTCTGTCGCGTTCCTCCGCGGGGCCGTCGGCCTCCGCCGCTGTCTGCGTCCGCTCGAACTCGGCGCGGGCCGCGCGCTGGTCCCCGCGTTCGTAGTCGAGCAGGACGAGGGTGCTACGGGCCTCCACGACGGTGTTCATGTCCCCGGCCCTGGCGGCCTGTTCGGCCCAGTCCCGCAGGGTCCGCCGGTACTCCGCGTGGTTGCGGCGCAGGGCGAACAGGGCCTTGGCCCGGATACCGAGGATGAGCGCGCGGGCGCCGGCGCGGTAGACCTCGTCGTAGGCCTGTGCGGCGGCGGGTGAGTCCAGCAGTTCCAGGACCCGCTCGGTGTGCGGCAGTACCTCGGCCTCGCGCCCGCAGTGCAGCAGGGATCCGGCGACCCCGGTCAGCGCCCGGACCTCGACGGCCGGGGTCTCGTACCGGCGGGCCACCTCCGCCCATTCCAGGAGCTCCGTCAGCCCGCCCCGTGTGACGATCGCGCCCGGTTCCTCGTTCTCGACGGCGACCCAGCGGTCGGTGACGGCCTCGGCCTGGACGATGCCGTCGTGGTGGTCGGGGAAGGCGGAACGGGCGAAGTCCCGCACCTCCTGGGCCTCTTCGGGTCTGCCGAGGGCGTCGCAGTCGTCCGCGTAGCCCACGCAGATGCGCAGCACGGTGTCCGCGTCCTCCAGGGACAGCTCGGCGAGGTCGATGGAGCGGGCCAGTTCGACGGCCTCGGCGAGCGCTTCGGCGGCCTTCTCCCGTCTGCCGCTGTCACGGTGGTAGTTGGCGTAGTTGCCCAGGTGGGTGATGAGGGAGATGGCCGGGTAGATCAGCCTGACCTCGTCCAGGTACGCCTCGTACGCCTCCCCCACGTCCGCCGGGTCACCGGCCATCCGGCGCAGCAGGGCGCGCTGGTAGCGCAGTTCGGTGTCGCTGAGACGGTCGGGGTCCAGCTCCATCATCCGGTCGACGCAGTCCAGTGCCTCCTGCGGACGCCCGGTCTTCGCGGCGGACTTCGCCAGCCACTCGTAGAGGATCATGCGCTGCTCGCCGGGTGCCCCGGATGCCTCGGCCGCCTCGACGGCCTTGCGCGTCCAGTCGGCCAGGTCGGCGTAACGGCGGCGCCAGGCGCAGTAGTCGGCGGCCAGGTCCGGCAGGTCGAGGAGGAACCTCCGCCAGCGCGGGGAGGAGTCCCAGCGCCGTGCCGCTCGGTGCGCGACCTGATTGAGCTGGCCGTAGCCGCTGTCCAGCCGAGCGACGGCCTGGGCGGCGCGTCCGCCTTCGGTCCGGCAGGCGGGTGCGTTCTCGCGCAGCAGGGCCTCGTAGTGGGCGGCGTGTCTCTCGTAGGCCGCGGCGGGCGGCCGACGGGCGAGCAGGTAGGCGTGCACGACCTCGTGGATGCGGTAGCGGCGGTGGCGTGCGTCGTACTCGACCAGGCCGTTGTCGACAACGGCGCGGCCCCAGGCGGTGGCCGTCTCCGCGGGGAGCGGCACGGGCTCGGGGAAGGCCCGGTCCCTGGCGTCGGCGGAGCCGTTGCGCAGCGGCATCCCGAAGCGCCGCCTGGGCGGTCTACCCCATACGGCGCTCAGGGCGGCGAAGTCGAAGTCGAGGGGGACGGGGCCGAAGACGGCGAGCTCCGCCGCACGGGCGCGCACGGCGGACGGCAGTCTGTCGTAGCCGAGGCTGATCAGCGCCTCCAGGGAGGCGGAGCCGTCGCTGGTCAGGGCGGGGTGGGCGGTCAGTCCGCGCAGTTCCCTCAGCCGGTCGCGCCAGGTGCTGAGCAGGTCCTGCGCGGGCTGCCCGGAACCCTGGGCGCGGGCCAGCAGCCGGCCGGCGAACGAGACGGCGCCCGCGAGTCCGCCGAGCGACGCGGCGAGCGCGGCGCATGCCTCGGGCTCGGCGTCCACGACCGAGGGTGCGTGCAGCCTGAGGATCTCCAGCCGGGCGTCGATGTCGACCGGGGGGACCTCCAGCAGGCCGACGGTGGCGTACTCGCCGGCCGTGTCCCGGCTGCGGCTGCTGAGCAGGACCCGGCTGCCGGGCGGCACGCAGGACAGCACGAGGGCGGTGACCCGCTGGTCCTGGGGCCACACGTCGTCGATCACCAGCAGGGCGGGGCTCGTCGAGAGACGGGCGCGGATCAGCCCGGCCGCCTGCTTGAGCGGGACCTCACCGTCGAGGCTCAGGCTCAGCTGATGGCACCAGCCGGTGAGGACGTCCGTGTCGCGGCCGACGCCGCCGAGTTCGGCGTACAGGACGCCGCCCGGGAAGTGCGCGCGGACCCGGATGTCCCAGCCGACGGCGCGCACCAGGTCGGTCTTGCCGGTGCAGGGGGCGCCCCAACAGGCGGTGACGACGGGGCCGTCCGGGGCGAGGAGCCGGGCGATGACGGTGTCGCGGACCGCGTCCCGGCCGATGAGGCGGGGGGCGCGGGGCATCGGGGCGGTGGGCACGTCGGCCGCGTGCCGGGGCTCCAGCAGGATCGTGCAGTTCTGGAAGGCGAACTGGTTGATGTCGCGCAGCTCGGAACCGTGGCTCTCGATCGTGTTCGTCACTCCGGGGGCCACCGCTGTCCGCGCGCTGTCCGCCGCCGGCCCCACGACGACACTGCCGCGCACCCGCTGCCCGGTGAAGGTCACGGGCTCGGTGAGCGGTGCGGCCTCGGGCAGCCGTGCCAGACGGGCGCCGCATTCCTCTCCGGTGATACGGCCGTTCATGTACGCGTCCAGGATCTCGGCCAGCGCGTCGGCGATTCCGGCCGGACGCAACACCCCTAAAGCGGCACGTATGTTGGCCTTTTCCCCCATTCAGGAACCATAGCATTCAGGTCATTTGACGGGTATGACTCTTGCATGACGATATCTCGCCCCCTGGCCACGGCGGTGGCGTCGGTAACCCTGGGCACCTGTACGGGAGTTCTCACCAACCTGGTCACCGAGACCTGGACGTGGACGCTCGGCTGCGCGCTGCTCGCCTGCGTGGCGGGGCTCACCCTGGTCCAGTGGCGGGCGGCGGTGCCACGCACCGAGTCCCGGCGGACCAGCCTGCGCCTGGAGGTGCGGGACCACTCCCGGGCGGAGGACATCCGAACGGTGGCGTCCGACGGGGCCTCGGTGCACACGGAGGTCGAGGGCGGGTCCGCCTACCTGGACTCCACCGACCGGGCGCGGGACGCGGACATCACCCGCCGGATCGAGGGCGGTTCAACGGTCCGCCGGACGGACACGGAGGCCGGCCCCTGAGCGGACCCGGGATCGCGGCCGCGACTGTTGCAGAACGCGCGCAGTCACGGCCGTAACCCCCGGCACCACCCGAACGGACCAGGGATTTTCCCGGCCTATCGGCATCCGAACACCCGTCCTTTAGGGCGAGCTTGTCCGGGTTTGTCGACGGGCGTGTAACAGCGGTTAGGGGGCGGATCGGGGGCGGGAATCTGCGGGTCATGAACCACAACACCCCGCTCTCCCCCCGCCCCCTCCACCAGCTCGCCGACGCCCCCCGCCGGGTCCTGACGGCAGCGCAGTTGCGCGCACACGGAGTCGCCGCCGCCGAGATCAACGAGCAGTGCCGGGCCGGTGGCCCCTGGCAGCAGTTCCTGCCGGGCGTCTACCTCCTCCACCCCGGCCCGCCCACCAGCGAGGAGCGGCTGAACGCGGTCCTGCTGTACGCGGCACGGGAGCGGACGTCCGGGGTGCCGTCCCAGCCGGACGCCGACCAGCCGCGCCGGCCGGTGTACGCGGAGGCGATGATCACGGGGCTCGCGGCCCTCAACCTGCACGGTTTCTCGGCCACTCCCCCACTGACCTCCTTGGACCGCATCGACGTCCTGGTCCCCCGCCTGCGCCGCCTGCGCTCCACGGGCTGCGCCCGTATCGTCCGTACGCCGTCGCTGCCGAAGGCGGAACAGGTCACGGGGCTGCCCGTCGCCCCGGTACCGCGGGCTCTCGCCGACGCGGTGGCGGAACTCTCCGACGCCGGCGCCGTCCGTCGCCTGCTGACGGAGGCGGTACGCGGGGGACACTGCGAACCGGCGGCGGTGGTACGGGAGTTGACCGCGGCGAAGCTGCTGAGCCGACCGCACGTGGTGGACGCCGTGGATTCCCTGCTGGCCGAGGGCCGCGCCATCGCGGAGGACCGCCTGTACACGATGGTCCGCGAGTACGGCCTGCCCGACCCGGTCTGGAACGTCGACCTGCGTCTGCCGGGCGGGCCCCACCTCGGGGGCCTGGACGCGTACTGGCCCGAACACGCGGTTGCGGTGGAACTGGACACACGGGCGCCCCGCCAGGACGAGGACGCCCTGTGGTCGGAGTACGCCCGCAAGCGGGAGCACCTGGAGCGGCTGGGCATCACGGTCGTGTACATCACGCCGAAGAAGCTCCGCGAGTGCCTGGAACAGCAGGCGGCCGTGGTCCGCACGGCCCTGATGGCGTCGGCGGACCGCGATCCGGCGGCTTATGTCGTGGTGTTGCCCCGGTAGGCACGGCAGGGGGACATCAGGAGGGGAGAGGAGGGGCCGCCGGGCCTATCGGCGGCCCCTCCTCATGTGCGTGCGCAGGCGGGTCAGGAGGGGCGGGCGGTGGACAGCGGAGAGAGCGGGCACGGAGGGCCGGGGCCGGGCTGGGCCGCTTTCGGCGTCCGGGACGAGACCACCGACATCCACGCACAGCACGCCTTCGTCGTTCACCAGACAGATCCTGGTGCCGGAGGCGGCGATGGCTTCGGGCGCCATGTCCAGGGCGAGCGCGGCGAGGGGTCCGGCCGGCCGCAGCGGGTCCCACAGCCGCAGGAAGCCGTCGACATAGGCCACCGCCAGCACCAGGCGACGCCGGTCGCCGGTGCCCGCATGAAGCACGGCCAGGTCCGCGATGATGTCGTTGTGGTCGTGGTGGCCGAGTGTCGCGATCCGCCTGCGACTCGGGTAGTCCCACAGCATGACCTGGTAGTCGTCGCACACAGCGAGCACCGGTCCCGGCAGATCAAGAACCGCTGCGCCCTTGTGGTACGAGGTGGATACCTCGGTCAGGATCCAGACGTCCTTCGGGTGGTCGTGGTCGACCACGATGGGGTGGTCCCAGTAGTGCGCCACGATCAGCGCCCCGCCGCCCGGTTTGTGCAGTGACCGGATCTGGGTGGGATTGCCGATGTCACCGGGACGGACCTGACAGTCCACCCGCCACTTCTCCCGCTCACGCGGTACCTCGTGGCAGACGATCTTCCGCCTGTTCCCTCTCAGGTCGAATTGGGCGAGCAGCAGGCGGCCGTCCGAGCTCAGGAACGGGACACTCCCCGGGGGGTAGGGGCCGGCCTCGGGCAGCGGCCTGCGGCCCTCCCGCTCGGTCCAGAGTTCCTCGTCGCGCGAGTTGATCAGCAGCGGTCCTCCGGGAGGTCCCATGACTTGCCTCGTGTTCCCTGTGCGCTCGCCCAGTGGAGCGCCGGTCGCCACCGAGCGGAACCCGAACTCCCCGCCGCGGGAACAGACGGCGAACGCATCGCCCTGGCCGGGCAGATGGACGGCATGCACGCTCACGGTGCTGTGCCGCGGCCCGGCGCCGCTCTCCGAGCGCAGAGCGTCCGGCCCGACCACCTCGACCGTGACCTCCCGGTCGTGACCCGTGAGGGAGATCAGCAGAAGCTCACCGTCGGAGCCTCGAACGAGCGTGAAGTCTCCCCGGTAGGCGAGGTCCACCATGATCGGCAGCTCTGTGGTGGAGCCTCGTTTCGCCTCCCAGACGCTGACCGGCCTTCGCCCCACGGACAACGGCGTCAGCAGAACCCGGTCCGGTTCTCCCGGGACCGGCGTCATCGACTCCGCTTCCCCTCCCATGACGACTACGTCGACCGGTGCTTCGCGCACATCGACCTTGCGGGGGATGGGGGTGGACGAGAACTGGCTGGCAACCACAAGGCGATCGGAGCCGTCCTCTCCCGGCAGAGCGACGAAGGAGCCGACGTTATTGCGCATGTCGACCGAGGTCACACGCCGTGATCCCGGCTCCCAGAAGTGGATCCGCCCCTCCACCAGGAGGGCATGGGCGAG
Source organism: Streptomyces sp. NPDC110618 (assembly GCF_055657065.1). Taxonomy (NCBI): domain Bacteria; kingdom Bacillati; phylum Actinomycetota; class Actinomycetes; order Kitasatosporales; family Streptomycetaceae; genus Streptomyces; species Streptomyces sp. NPDC110618. The sequence continues at coordinate 251,910 of NZ_JBVKBN010000002.1, forward strand.
CAGCAGTCGGCCGTCGCGGGTCCGCACAGCCGAGAGGTCCTGGAGAACGAAGTCGGGCCCGGTGGGCAGGCCGTCCACCCGGGTCCTGGTGCGCGGATCCCAGATCTCCAGACCGTTCCTGCCCCCGACGGCCAGATGATCACGCTCGTCCTCGGCGGGTACCGCCGCCAGCCGTACGGTGGTCAGCTTCGGGACGTTCAGTGGCTCCCCGATCCGGGACTGGGCGACCGGATCCCAGAAGTGCACGCGGCACGGTTTGTCCTCCGCGAGCGCCACCACCGTACGCCCGTCCCCCCAGCGCAGCGCGGTGAGTGCCGTCAGCTTCCCGCAGTCCAGTGTGAACACGCTCGTCGTAGGGCTGCGCAGCCGCTCGAAGTCGGCCCAGAGGGGCACCCAGCGTGCGTCCGGGGAGTGCCAGGTCTCCGGGTCCGGCAGCCGGCCCGTGAACTGGGCTTCCGCGATGGCGCGCAGGGAACCTCGTTCGCTCGGCCGTACCGCCTCCAGCCGGTGATGGGCCGCGCGGATCGCCGAGATCGCTCCCGGCAGCGGGGGCGAGCCGGGGCGCGGGCGGGCCGCCTGAGCGGCCACCGCGCCCGGTGCCAGATGGTCCAGCAGGCGCGGCCGGGAGACCAGAAAGGCCCAGTCGTCGGCGGCGGCCACATGGCCCGGCAGGTGGTGGACGACGTACGGATTCGGCGTGGACGGAAGTACTTCGTCCGCCGACTCCGACAGGCCCCGCGCGATCAGGCGGTGCCGGAACGGGAGTTCGGGCGCCCTCGCGGCGAAGTAGTGCTCCTGGAACGTGCGGTGGGCCAGGCGGTACACGCTCTGGCCGTGTTCCGCGTCCAGCATGACGTACGGGGCCGCGTCCGCCAGCAGTGCGTCCACGGACTCCTCGTCGATGGCCGCCGTGCCGTCCAGTGCGCGGGCCGCGATCTGCCAAACGCCGTCCGTCCGGGGCAGTCCGCGGCCCTGTCCCAAGGCCAGGGCCTCCAGCAGCGGTGCGAATGCCGGATCGCGGTCACCCAGTCGCCGTACCGCCGCCGCGAACAGGGCCCGGTAGTCGTGGGCCAGGAGCTCCGCGCGCTGGTCCCGGTGGGTGGGCTCCAGCAGCTCCGGGCGGGCCATCAGCTCGTGGACCGCCAGGCGGGCGTACAGGAAGTGGCGTTCCCGGGACGCGATTTCCTCGCGTACCGCGTCCAGTTCGGTCGGGGCGATCGTGGGGATGCCGGCCAGGAGGCGGCGGCGTACGTACTCGTCCGCTGCCGCGCTGTCCCGGCCCACCTTCACACACAGCGACGGCTCCCTCAGCGCGTCCAGGATGTCCCTGTCCTCCCCCGCCGGGGAGTCCGGGCCCTCCTTGGTGGAGCTGCGGGTGCCGACCAGGACGCGGACGCCGTCGATACCCGCGATGGGCGCCAGCAGTTCGCGAGCCACCGTCAGCGGGTCCTGGGCCTCGTCCAGCGCGTCGACCAGCACCGTGAACGGGGACTCCCGGTCCGACAGCCGCGCCGCCAACTCCTCCGTGTCCTCGATTGATTCGTCCCCCGCCAACTGCCGTACGACATCCCCCGTCGTCGCCCCCGTCAGATGCAGCACCGCGTCGAAGACGTGCGGTGGGGGCAGCACCGCCCCCTCCGTGCCGTCCGTCATTCCGGCCCGCGCCAGTAGCGCGCTCAGCTCCGGGTTGGCCTGGACGACCACGTTGCCCAGGAGCGCGGACTTGCCGGAGCCCGCCTCGCCCGTGACGACGAGCATGCCCTGAGTGGCGGTGTGCAGCCACTCGGCGATGCGGGCTCCCTCCTGCCTGCGGCCCATGAAATACCAGGCCAGCTCGCCCTGTTCGGCGCCCTGGGCCTTCGGCAGGAAGTGGCCGCGTTCGTCGGGGGTGAGGGTGGCGACGAAGTCGCGGAGTTCGGCGTAGACGTCGAGGGGCGCGGTGACCCGGCCCGTGGAGCGGCGGCGGCGTGGGAGCGGCGGGGCCTGGTAGAGGCCGAGGTCGGCGACCATGCCCTGGTCGCCGAGCCGGTCCTGGACCCGGCCCACCAGGTCCCGCAGGTGGATGGCGTCGTCGTTGTCGCTGTACCCGGCGAGCGCGTCCGACAGGACCTGCCGGAAGGTGCCCAGATACCCGGAGCCGTAGCCGCCGACTCCGATCACCGCGAGCCGGTCCATGCCGCCCTCGTCGTAGAGGCGGGAGAGCAGGATCTCCACGAAACGGCGGGCCCCGCACGCCTCGACGACGACAAGAGCCCAGGCCTCCTCGTCGAGGGAGCGGTGCCGCCACTCCTCGATGACGTACTCGGCGAAGGACTCGGGGTTGACCGCGTTCACGGTCATCGGGTCGGGGGTGTCCTCCACGGCCAGCCACGCCTTGGGGCCCAGCGCCTGCCCGTGACCGGCCCAGTAGAGCATCGAGCTGCGCGGGGCGGGCGGATTCGACCACTGTCGCAGTCGGCCGGCGACCGCGGAATGGTCCCGCGGTCCCGGTTCCCAGTGCTCCTCGCTCCCGCCGATCTCCTCGACCAGGTCGGCGATCCGGGCCGCCTGGTCGTCGGCGTCCAGTGCCGGGAACGTCGGCTGCTCGTACCGTCCGATGGGGACGGGTACGAAGCTGAACTCACTCATCGGGCGTGACCACGAGCACCAGCTGGCTCACCGCCGATGCCCCTCCGGACTTGGCCAGGACCCGGTACAGGCCCGGTCCGGGCAGGGGCACCTCGGTGTGCAGGCGGCCGTCGCGCGGGGTCAGGCGCGGGCGGGCGATCTCCAGGTTGCGGGCGACGTCCACGACCCGGCAGGCCACCGCTGTCGGGTTGTCGACCTGGTCCACCTCGATCGGGCAGGGGTCGCCCGCCGTCAGCACGTCGGGGATGTGGAGGCCGGGTTCGCCGGCGCCCAGCGGTGGTCCGAGGGGGCGTTCGGTGAGGACCGAGGCGACGTAGGCGATGGCCTCCTCGCTCTGGGCGACGGCCCCGTGGGTCTGCGGGAGCGCGAAGGGGCGGGTTCCGGCGGGGGCGGCGGCGTCGCGGTAGACCGTGCCGTCGCCGCGCCGGTCGGTCCGGGTCCCGCCGTCCGGGACGTATGCGTACGTCTGGGCCGTGCCGTCCCGCAGCCGCAGGCTCTGCGCGGTGGGCTGGCCGACGCCGATCACCGCGCGCAGGTCCGGCAGCGGGGGCGCGGTGCGCAGTCTCTCCTGTCGCTCGAAGCCGAGCTTCGCCAAGTCGCGGTCGCCGCCCAGGGCTTCGGCGTCGGACGGGGTGAACCGGCGGAAGACTCCGGGGGTTTCCTCCACGCAGCGGTAGCTCGGCAGCAGTTCGTGGAGGCCGGGGAGGGTGCGGGCCAGGGCGCGCAGTCGGCGGCGGGGCAGGGGGAGGGGCGTTCCCTCGCCGGTGGAGAGCAGGGCGGCGGCCTTGACCGAGCCGTAGTAGGGGGTGCCCAGGGTGATCAGGGTGCGCAGCTCGCTCGCGCCGCCCAGTTCGGTCAGGAAGCAGTGGGCGACGAGTCCGCCCATGGAGTGGGCGACCAGGGTGAGCCGGGCGTCCCGGCTGCCCTGGGGGTGGGACCGCCAGGACCGTAAGTGGGCCTCGGCGGCGCGCGCCAGTTCGGTGGCGGCGTGGGTGACGGGCAGCCGCCAGTCGTAGGCGAACTCCAGGACCGCGTCCGGGTGCGCGGCGCTCGCCCGGACGCCCTGGAGCAGCTTGGTGTACGGCTCGAAGCCGTGCAGGACCGGGGCGAAGGCGGGGAAGCGCAGGGTTCGGGTCGCCCGGATCCGGCCCGTGCGCCCCTCCCGCTCGTCCTCGGTGACGTGCAGCTTCGTCAGTGCGTCGCCGCTCGTCCACGCGCTGCCGTACCAGCGCGCGTCGGACACACCCCACAGGACGTGTCCGGTCGCGCTCTCGATCAGCTCGCTGCCCATGATTCCGGGCAGGACCACTACCGCGTCGCGGTGTTCCGTCATCGCTGAACTCGCCACCGCGCTCCCCCGGGTGTTCGCGCCTCACGTGGGGAGCAGGATATCCATCGGGGCGGTTCGCGGGGTCGCTCGCGGCAGAACCTCACGGCCCTGCACGCTGCGAGCCTCGCGGGCCTACTTTCCGCAGAACTCCGCCTCCACCACCGCCTCCGTGTCGCCCGACCAGTCTCCGTTGAAGTTGAAGGAGAGCGAGTGGCGGCCGTCGGACGTGGTGACGGCCTCGGAGACCGAGCCGTGGATGCCGCCGCCGTGGCCCCAGACCTTGATGCCGCAGGAGAGTTCGCGTTCCATCAGGCCGAGGCCGTAGCCGGCGTTCGGGAACTCCTCGACCTTGATCGTGGTCTTCATGTCCTTGAGTTGCTTCCGGGGCAGGAGTTCGCCCTTCAGCAGGGCGCTGTAGAAGCGGTTCAGGTCCGAGGAGTTGGAGATCATCTCGCCTGCCGCGTGGGCGAGGGTGGGGCTGAGGGTGGTGACGTCGTAGGTGGGGCCCGTCGTCGTGGCGGCGAGCTTGCCGTACGCGCGGCTGCTCGGCCGGGGGACGGTGACCCGGGTGCCGGGAACCGAGGTCGCGCGCAGCTTCAGCGGGTCGAGGATGCGGGCGCGGATCTCGTCGCCGTAGGCGTGGCCCGTGGCCTTCTCGATGACCAGGCCCGCGAGGACGAAGTTGGTGTTGGAGTAGGACCAGTCGGTGCCGGGTTCGAAGACCGGCTTGTGGGTCATGGCGAGGGCGACCAGGTCCTCGGGGGGCTTGGTGTCGTAACGGTGCTGGAAGAAGCCGTCCTTGAGGAAGTAGGTCCGCACGAACGTCTCGTCGTCCGTGTAGTTGTGGATGCCGCTGGTGTGGTTGAGGAGTTGGCGCAGGGTGATGCGCGTGCCGTCGTGGCCGTTGCCCTCGACCAGGCCGGGCAGCCACTTGTCCACCGTGTCGTCCAGGGACAGCCGGCCCTCCGCCTCCAGTTGGAGCAGCACGGTGGCGACGAAGGTCTTGGTGATGCTGCCGACGCGGTAACGGTCGTCCGCCGAGCGCTTCTTGCCCGTCCTCAGGTTGCCCACGCCCGCCGTGGCGGACCAGGCGCGGCCGTTCTCCCGCGCGGTGGCCGTCACTCCCGGCACCCCGTCCTTGACCGCCGCCCGCATCGCCTCGCGGGTGGCGGAGTGGCCGCCGCCGCTCGGCTCCGGGGCGGCGACGGCGGGGCCCGCCAGGGCCGCCGAGAGTGCCACCGCCGTGGCCGCCACGAGCATCGTCCGTACGCGTGTGGTCATGTCTTCCCCCTTCAAAAGCCCGGCGCTCCGATCGCGTCGGGTCGGTCGGGAAGGCAGACCTGCGGTTGTTCGGGATGGTTGAGCCGCTGTGCGCCGGTTGAGTGAATTTCAGCCCTTTGGGCGGCACAGTGCGCTCGGAGGTGTTCTCAGGGTTGTTCCGGGTTGGCGGGCGAGTATTCGGGGGCGGACCAGCGCAGGGGGACGGCGGAGGGGATCTCGATCGCTTCGCGGAGGGTGAAGCGGACCCGGCGTTCCGGGGTGGGGTCCAGGTGGGCCTCGCCGGTGAGGTGCAGGGCCGTGCCCGACGTCCAGTCCAGGAGGAGCAGGCCCGCGCGGGGGTCGGTGGTGAGGTTGCCGAGGGACAGGAACATGGAGTTGCCCGGGTAGTCGCGCCAGCTCAGTTCGCGCGGGGACTCGACCCTGACGAAGCCCGGGTTGCCGCCGCGGTGACTGGCGTCGGCGCCGCCCGCGTGCACGCTGGCCAGGAAGAAGGTGTCGGCGGAGGCGATGAACTCCGCCTGGCGCGACGATAGTTCACGGTTGCGCAGCGGCTTTCCCGGGGGCCGGTCCGGTACGTACTCGTACGTCTCCCTGCGCTGCAGGTACTTCGGGCAATTGGCGAAGACCCGGTCCGCCTCGATCGCGAGGCCTCTCGGGGTCGGGCGCAGGGTGCCGTTCAGCCGCATGCGGCGCCGGGTGCGCGGGTCGAGGGCGAGGGTGCCGACGGGGGTGCCCTCGGTGGTCAGGGCCGCCGCGAGCGGGGAGGTCGAGGTGTCCCCGGTCGCGACGGAGATCTGGCGGGGGCCGGTGGCCCGGACGAACCCCGGGGTCCCGGCGAGCGGCGCCGCCCACACCCTGCCGTCCGCGGGGTCGGCGGCGCCGATCACCAGCAGCGGCTGGAGTTCCAGGAAGGCGGCGGCCACCGGCTTGATGCCGTCCCCGACGGACCGGCCGACGTGGGCGGCCAGGTCCCGCACGCCGAGCCGGTCCTGGAGGGCGAGCGAGCCCTCGTGATAGAGGCCCATGGTTAGAAGAATCCACAGGTCGGAGCGGACTCATGGGGCGCGGGCGCGCCCTCGGCGCCGCTCGGCACCGAGATCTCCAGGCGGACGCCGTCGGGGTCGAAGAAAAAGATGCCCCCGGATCCCGCCCCCTCGGCGTGGGCCACCACTCCGTCGTGGGCGAACTCCGCGCCGTACTCGCGCAGGGCCGCCTCGTACGTACGGACCCTCTCGACGGAGTCCACCTGGAAGGCGAGGTGGTGCAGTCCGGACCGGGTTGCGTCGTACGCCTCCCCCGCCTGCTGCCACAGCGTGAGGACGGGGGCGCCGCCGTCGCCGAGGAACGCGTACCGCCGGCCCTCCTCCTTGCCCTCCGCCAGCAGGGCGAAGCCGAGGACGTCGCGGTAGAAGGCGAGCGAGCGGTCCAGGTCGGTGACGTTCAGGCCTACGTGGCCGGTGCGCAAGGTCATGACTGCCCCCATGGGAAGTGGTGTCGCCTACGGATGGGTTCCGAGGATCCCGATTGGTTCTAACCCCTTAAATTGAGATTAGAGGTTAGAAGAGGGAGGTGTCAACCGGTCACGTACCCTTGACCGGTTAGTACGGAAGAGGAGCCCCGGCACGGAAAGAGGAGCCCCGCATGTCCGCGCCCCGCACCCCCGACCCCCGCCCCCACCTCGGCGAGCCGCTCGCGCTGGACCTGCTGAACACGCGCTGGATGCGGGACGGGGCCGTGCAGGACCTGCTCACGGACACCGCCGGACTCGCGGTCTGGCTCGCCGCCAACGGCCTCGACGGCGTCTGCCCCGCCGACGACACCGCCCTGCGCCATCTGCTCCAGGCCCGCGACGCGATCAAGGCCGCCGTCGACGGGTCACCGAAGGAGGCGGCACCGCTCGTCGACGCGGTGCTCGCGCACGGCCGTATCCGCGCCACCCTCACCGCCGACGGCCCCGGCGAGGTGCCCGAGTTCCACTCCTCGGCCTGGGGGCCCGCCTGGCTCGCCGCCCGGAACTACCTCACGCTGCTGGACACCGCGCCCGACCGGATCCGCGTCTGCGCCCACGAGGCCTGCGTCCTGTACTTCCTCGACACCTCGCGCAACGGCACCCGCCGCTGGCACTCCATGGCGACCTGCGGAAACCGCGCGAAGGCGTCCCGGCATTACGCCCGCACCAAGGAGGACTGAGGGGGACCGGGAAGGCGGACACCCGGCGGGGCGACTTGGGGGAGTTTGGCGAGGGTCACCCCGGAATACCGGAACTCGCCCGGGGATACCGGCGAACGCCCCGGAAAGGGATAGGGGGTTTTCCCCATTCCTCCATTTCGATTGTGTCAACTCTCCCCAAACATCCTTGCCTTGGGTAAGGCTGAGCGATCGCTCCACGATCGTTCCTTTACTCACAAGGGATGCCGATGACCCACACCCCCCAGCGCGAACCCGTACCGGGTGCCAGACGCGCGGCCCGAATAGCCGTCGCGGCCGGGCTGGTGGCCGCGCTCTCCGCCGCCGGGCCGATACCCCTGGCCCTCGCCGCCGACGCTCCGGCGCCGGCCGACCCGGTCGTCAAGTCCGCTGACGACAAGCTCGGTGCGGACGACGCCGACCTGCTCGCCGAGGCCAAGGCGGCCGGCGACAAGCACGTCACGATGATGATCGCCACCGCTCCCGGCAAGACCGAGCAGGTCGCCGAGCAGCTCGACGCGGTCAAGGGCGGCTCGGTCGGCCGCACCTACGACAAGCTCGGCTACGTCCGGGCCACGGTCCCGACCGGCAAGGCGGACGCCGCCATCGCCGCCGCGGCGAAGCTCTCCTCCGTGCACGGCATCGACCTGCGCGAGGAGATCCCGCTGGACGACCCGGTCGTCCGCACCAAGAAGTCCGGCTCCTCCGCGGCCGCCTACCCGGCGCCCGGCAAGAAGACGCCGGCCGAGAACCCGTACAACCCGTCCTTCGAGACCGGTGCCGTCGACTTCGTCGAGGACAACCCGAAGGCGGACGGCCGGGGTGTCACCATCGGCGTCCTCGACTCCGGTGTGGACCTGTCCCACCCGGCGCTGCAGAAGACCACCACCGGTGAGCGCAAGATCGTCGACTGGGTCACCGCGACCGACCCGATCATCGACAGCGACGCCACCTGGCGCCCGATGACGACCAATGTCTCCGGGCCCAGCTTCACCTTCTCCGGCCGCACCTGGACGGCACCCGCCGGGTCGTACCAGGTCAACCTGTTCCGCGAGTCGGTGACCGCGGGCGGTGACGCCAAGGGCGACGCGAACCGCGACGGCGACACCACCGACGCCTGGGGCGTGCTCTACGACGCCGCGAACGGCACGGTCCGGGTCGACCTGAACAACAACTTCGACTTCAGTGACGACACCCCGATGAAGCCGTACAAGGACGGCTTCCAGATCGGGTGGTTCGGCACCGACAACCCGGACACCGACGTCGCCGAGCGCCAGCCGTTCGTCGTGGAGATCCGCAAGGACGTCCCGATGGACCCCTACGGCGGTGACTGGGTCGGCCAGAAGCGCGACTTCGTCAACATCGGTGTCATCGAGTCCGAGCACGGCACGCACGTCGCCGGCATCACCTCCGCCAACGGACTGTTCGGCGGCAGGATGAACGGTGCCGCGCCGGGCGCGAAGATCGTCTCCTCGCGCGCCTGCACCTGGACCGGCGGCTGCACCAACGTCGCGCTCACCGAGGGCATGATCGACCTCGTCGTCAACCGCGGCGTCGACATCGTCAACATGTCCATCGGCGGTCTACCGGCGCTCAACGACGGCAACAACGCGCGCGCCGAGCTGTACACCCGCCTGATCGACACCTACGGCGTCCAGCTGGTGATCTCCGCGGGCAACTCCGGCCCCGGTGCCAACACCATCGGCGACCCGGCCCTGGCCGACAAGGTCATCTCGGTCGGCGCCTCGGTCTCCAAGGAGACCTGGGCCGCCAACTACGGCTCCCAGGTGACGAAGAAGTACGCCATGATGCCGTTCTCCTCGCGCGGTCCGCGTGAGGACGGCGGGTTCACCCCGACGCTCGTGGCGCCGGGTGCCGCGATCAACACCATCCAGACCTGGCTGCCGGGCGCCCCGGTCGCCGAGGCGGGCTACGACCTGCCGGCCGGCTACGGCATGCTGCAGGGCACCTCGATGGCCTCCCCGCAGGCCGCCGGTGCCTCCGCGCTGCTGCTGAGCGCCGCCAAGCGCAAGGGCATCGAGCTCACCCCGGCCACCCTGCGCACCGCGCTCACCTCGACCGCCGACCACATCAAGGGTGTCCAGGCGTACGAGGAAGGCGCCGGCCTGATCAACATCCCGGACGCCTGGAAGGCGATCAAGAAGGGCGCCACCGCGCACACCTACACGGTGAAGGCGCCGGTGGACACCGCGATCGACCAGTTCCTGAAGACGCCCGGCTTCGGCACCGGTCTGTACGACCGCGAGGGCGGCCTGAAGGCCGGTCAGAAGAAGACGTACGAGATCACCCTGACCCGTACGTCCGGCGCCGACCGCGCGATCCGGCACGAGCTGCACTTCGAGAACAACGCCGGTGGCACCTTCAAGATCGTCGGCTCCGACGAGGTGAAGCTGCCGCTGAACCAGCCGGTCACCGTCAAGGTGCAGGCCAACCCGAAGTCCGCCGGGCTCAAGAGCGCGATCCTGGAGGTCGACGACCCGCGCACCGAGGGCACCGACAAGCTGGTCATGACGACGGTCGTGGTCTCCGCGCCGCTGAAGTACAGCTACTCGGCCTCCGACACGGTGCAGCGCAACTCCACCCAGCACCACTTCGTGACCGTCCCCGAGGGCGCCAAGTCCCTTGAGGTCGCGATCGGCGGGCTGAAGGACAAGAGCCAGACCCGGTTCATCTCCATCCACCCGTACGGCGTTCCGGTCGACACCACGTCCACGCCGAACTGCTACAACAACTACCTCGACGGCAACGGCTGCCGCCCGGACGTGCGTTCGTACGCCGACCCGCAGCCCGGCGTCTGGGAGATCGAGGTCGAGTCGCGCCGTACGTCGCCGCTGCTCGACAACCCCTACAAGCTGGACGTCACCGTGCTCGGCGCGGACTTCGACCCGGCGACCCTGACCCTGCCCGAGGCCAAGGTCGGCACCCCGGTCGAGGCCTCCTGGAAGGTGACGAACAACTTCGCCGCCCTGGACGGCAAGCTGGCCGGCGGCCCGCTCGGCTCCTCCAAGACGGCCCGGCCGACCATCGCCGAGCACGAGACCCACACCACCACGGTCGAGGTGCCCGAGGGCGCCACGGCCCTGAACGTGGCGATCGGCAAGGTCACCGACACGGCCGCCGACCTGGACCTCGCGGTCTACGACGAGGCCGGCAACCGGGTCGCGCAGTCCGCCGACGGCGACTCCGAGGAGGCGGTCTCCATCGCCAAGCCGGCCGCCGGTACCTACACGGTCGAGGTCGACGGCTACTCGGTGCCGTCCGGCTCCACGGCCTACGACTACCTCGACGTGTTCTTCTCCCCCGCGCTCGGCTCGGTCACGGTCGACGAGTCGGCGCCGGTGAAGCTGGGCACGGGCGGCACCGCCACGGTGTCGGCGAGCGTCACCGCCAAGGCGGGCGCGCCGGAGGGCCGTGAGTTCTTCGGCCAGGTCCAGCTGGTCAACGCGCGCGGCACGGTCGCGGGCGCGGGCAGCGTGAAGATCGAGAAGGTCACGCCGTAGCGGATGCGGAGGTGACGAGGGCGGGCGTCCGAACGGGCGCCCGCCCTTTCTCGTGCCCCCGCTACGAACAGCCCAGGTCGGCCGCGTCCGACAGCGCGCGGTTGATCCGGTCCCGCTCCGGGGCGATCGCCTTCTCGCCGACGATCCACATGTCCGGCGGGGCCCCCTTCTCGGGTACGCCGATCATGACCTCGTCGCCGGTCCGCAGACCGGGGGCGGTGTTCTTGTCGATGACGTAGGTGAGGGGATCGTCCTTCACGCTCTTCGCGGCCGCGGGGGCCGCGGGCACGTAGACCTCGGTGGCCGTCACCTTCACGCGGACCAGTTCCGGGTCGTTCCCGGCCGGAGCGGCGGCGGTGACCGTGCCCTCGGCGACCAGGTACGCGCAGGCCAGGTAGCGAGGGCTGCTGAAGAACGTGCCGCCGTCCGAGTCGGCCTGTCCCTTCGCCGCTTCGGAGGCGTTGCCGCCGCTGTCGTCCGCGGCACCGTTCATCCCGGACTGCGACACCAGCCAGCCGAGCCCCGTCACCACGCTCGCCGCGGCGGCCACGGCGAGCGAGCCGAGGGCCACGCGGAACATCCGGCGCCTGGTCGGGCGTACCGGACGTGCCGGGCGAGGGGCGGGTTCCGGAACCGGGCGTGCCGCGGGGGCGCTCGGGTCGGACAGGGCGTGTCCGATGATGCCCAGCTGTTCGCGCAGGACGGCGAGGTCGGCCGTGGCCGCGCGGTGCTCGGCGCGGGTGGCGGCGTCCGCGTCCGCGGGCAGGGGTTCGTCGGTGATCGCGGCCATCAGCGCGTCGATGCCGCTGTGCTCGGCGGTCATGTCACACCACCTCGTCCTCGTGCAGGCGGGCACGCAGGGCCCGTACCGCCGTGTGCAGCCTGCTCTTGACCGTGCCCTCGGGGACGGCGAGCTGCTCGGCGATGTCGCGTACGGGCAGATCGGCGAAGAAGCGCAGCACGACCACCTGGCGCTGGGCGTCGGGCAGTTGGTCCAGGCCCTGGGCCACGGCGAGGGAGAGCACGCTGGTGTCCTCGCCGGACGGGTGCTCGGCCTGCCGCAGGGCGGCCAGGCGTTCGCCGAGCCGTTCCTGGCGGCGCTTGTTGCGGTGCCAGTCCATGGCGAGGTTGGAGGCGACGACCGCCGCCCACGCCGAGACGTCCCGCGGCGCCTCCTTGCCGCTGGCCGCCCGTTCCAGCAGCCGCAGGCGGACCTGCTGTACCCCGTCCAGCAGGTCCGCCTGCGGCACACCGCCGAGCGCGAGCACCGCCCGCACCCTGCGCTCCTGAGCCGCGTCCAGAGGATCGTCCGGCACCACCGGCACCCCGTCCCCCTGGCCGCGACGGGCCATTCTGCGCAGCACAGCCACCCTCCCCTCGCCGCGTTTCTCCTATGACGCGGGTGGGGTCGGAAACGTTCGGTCCATATCCCGGAATCCTCGGCATGGGTCGTACGTCACACCGGGGCCGAAGCCGCGAAGGTGCCGGTCGGCGGCCGACGGGGCGTTTCGCGGGGCGGCGGCTCGACGAAAATCTGTCCCGTCGCCGCGAATTCGCGGGTTCTTCCGCTCCGCGCCGGTTCCGGAGCCCGATCTTCCGGGTCCGCGGGGCGGAAGCCGCGGGGAACGGACCGCGCGGTCGGCAGGAGTGCCGTCCCATTCCGCGGGCAAACGATTGGACACAACCGCCGGGATGGGACGCATGATGGAAACGTCCAGGCCACGCAATCGCCACAGCGAAGGAGTCACCGTGAGGGTCGGAATCGTCGGAGCCACCGGGCAGGTCGGCACGGTCATGCGCAGGATCCTCACGGAACGCGACTTCCCGGTGACGGAGCTGCGTCTGTTCGCCTCGGCCCGGTCGGCGGGGACGGTCCTGGACGGGGTCACGGTGGAGGACGCGGCGACGGCCGACTACACGGGCCTGGACATCGTGCTGTTCTCCGCGGGCGGCGCGACCTCCAAGGCGCTGGCCGAAAAGGTCGCCTCGCAGGGCGCCGTCGTGATCGACAACTCCTCGGCCTGGCGCAAGGACCCCGAGGTGCCGCTGGTGGTGTCGGAGGTCAACCCGCACGCCATCGCGAACCGCCCGAAGGGGATCATCGCCAACCCGAACTGCACGACCATGGCCGCGATGCCGGTGCTGAAGGTGCTGCACGAGGAGGCGGGCCTGGAGGCGCTGGTCGCCACCACCTACCAGGCCGTGTCGGGTTCCGGCCTCGCGGGCGTGGCCGAGCTGCACGGGCAGGTGCAGAAGGTCGTCGCGGACGCGGACAAGCTCACGCACGACGGTGCGGCCGTGGACTTCCCCGAGCCGCAGGTCTACAAGCGGCCGATCGCCTTCAACGTGCTGCCCCTCGCCGGGAACCTCGTGGACGACGGGCTGAACGAGACCGACGAGGAGCAGAAGCTCCGCAACGAGTCCCGCAAGATCCTGGAGATCCCCGAGCTGAAGGTCTCCGGCACGTGTGTCCGGGTCCCGGTGTTCTCCGGCCACTCCCTCCAGGTCAACGCCCGCTTCGCGCGTCCGCTCAGCCCTGAGCGGGCGACCGAGCTGCTGGGGTCGGCGCCGGGTGTGGAGCTGTCCGACATCCCGACGCCGCTGCAGGCCGCCGGCAAGGACGCCTCGTACGTCGGCCGCATCCGCCGGGACGAGACCGTGGAGAACGGCCTCGCCCTGTTCATCTCCAACGACAACCTCCGCAAGGGCGCGGCCCTGAACGCGGTGCAGATCGCGGAGCTGGTGGCGGCGGAGCTGAAGGGCTGACGCCGAGCGCGGAAGAGGGCGGGCCCCTGGCACGACGGGGGGGCCGCCCTCTTTTTGTTTTTCGCCCCCGCCGCCCCTACCCGTTCCCGTCCCCTGGGGGCTGCCGCCCCCAGACCCCCGCTTCGGCCCTGAACGGGCCTCGTCCTCAAACGCCGGACGGGCTGAAACGCCGGCGGGCTGAAATCAGCCCCTCCGGCGTTTGAGGAGCGGGTAGGGGCCGCGGGGGCGAACACCATCGGGAAAACCCTCGTCGCCGTGGCCACGCTCCCATGGAAGGATGGCCGAACCCACACATAACGAGGAGATGACCGCGTGCCTGGCACAAACCTGACTCGCGAAGAGGCGCAGCAGCGGGCGAAGCTGCTCACCGTTGACTCGTACGAGATCGATCTCGACCTCTCGGGCGCGCAAGAGGGCGGCACCTACCGGTCCGTGACCACAGTGCGCTTCGACGTCGCCGAAAGCGGCGCCGAGACCTTCATCGACCTGGTCGCGCCGACCGTGCACGAGGTGACCCTCAACGGCGACCCGCTCGACCCGGCGGAGGTCTTCAAGGACTCCCGCATCGCCCTGCCGGGCCTGCTGGCGGGCCGCAACGTCCTGCGGGTCGTCGCGGACTGCGCGTACACCAACACCGGCGAGGGCCTGCACCGGTTCGTCGACCCGGTCGACCAGCAGGCGTACCTGTACACCCAGTTCGAGGTGCCGGACGCCCGCCGCGTCTTCGCCTCCTTCGAGCAGCCGGACCTGAAGGCGACCTTCCAGTTCACCGTGACGGCCCCGGAGGGCTGGACGGTCATCTCCAACTCGCCCACCCCGGAGCCCAAGGACAACGTCTGGTCCTTCGAGCCGACGCCGCGTATCTCGACGTACATCACGGCGCTGATCGTCGGCCCGTACCACTCCGTGCACAGCGTGTACGAGAAGGACGGGCAGTCCGTCCCGCTCGGCATCTACTGCCGCCCCTCGCTCGCCGAGTTCCTGGACTCGGACGCGATCTTCGAGGTCACCCGGCAGGGCTTCGACTGGTTCCAGGAGAAGTTCGACTACGAGTACCCCTTCAAGAAGTACGACCAGCTCTTCGTGCCCGAGTTCAACGCGGGCGCCATGGAGAACGCGGGTGCGGTGACCATCCGCGACCAGTACGTCTTCCGCTCGAAGGTCACGGACGCCGCGTACGAGATCCGCGCGGAGACGATCCTCCACGAGCTGGCCCACATGTGGTTCGGCGACCTGGTCACCATGGAGTGGTGGAACGACCTGTGGCTGAACGAGTCGTTCGCCACGTACACCTCCATCGCCTGCCAGGCCTACGCGCCGGACAGCCGCTGGCCGCACGCGTGGACCACGTTCGCGAACTCCATGAAGACGTGGGCGTACCGACAGGACCAGCTGCCCTCCACGCACCCGATCATGGCCGAGATCCGCGACCTGGACGACGTCCTGGTCAACTTCGACGGCATCACCTACGCCAAGGGCGCCTCGGTCCTCAAGCAGCTCGTCGCCTACGTCGGCATGGACGAGTTCTTCGCGGGCGTGCAGGCCTACTTCAAGCGCCACGCCTACGGCAACACGCGCCTGTCCGACCTGCTCGGCGCGCTGGAGGAGACCTCCGGGCGCGACCTGAAGAACTGGTCGGAGAAATGGCTCCAGACCGCCGGCATCAACATCCTGCGCCCCGAGATCGAGACGGACGCGGACGGTGTCGTCACTTCCTTCGCCATCCGCCAGGAGGCCCCGGCGCTCCCGGCGGGCGCCAAGGGCGAGCCGACGCTGCGCCCGCACCGCATCGCGGTCGGCCTGTACGAGCGGGACGAGGAGAGCGGCAAGCTGGTGCGCGACGAGCGCATCGAGCTGGACGTGGACGGCGAACTGACCAACGTGCCGCAGCTCGTCGGCAAGCGCCGCCCGGCGGTCGTACTGCTCAACGACGACGACCTGTCGTACGCCAAGGTCCGCCTCGACGAGCAGTCGCTGGCCCATGTCACCGAGCACCTCGGCGACTTCGAGTCCTCCCTGCCGCGCGCCCTGTGCTGGGCGTCGGCCTGGGACATGACGCGGGACGCCGAACTGCCCGCCCGTGACTACCTCTCGCTGGTGCTGTCCGGCATCGGCAAGGAGTCGGACATCGGTGTCGTGCAGTCGCTGCACCGCCAGGTGAAGCTGGCCATCGACCTGTACGCCGACCCCGCCTCCCGGGAGGCGCTGCTGGCCCGCTGGACCGACGCCACGCTGGCCCACCTGCGGGCCGCCCCGGCCGGCGGGGACCACCAGCTGGCGTGGGCGCGCGCGTTCGCGGCGACCGCCCGTACGCCGGAGCAGCTGGACCTGCTGGAGGGTCTGCTGGACGGCACCCAGTCGATCGAGGGCCTGGCCGTCGACACCGAGCTGCGCTGGGCGTTCGTCGAGCGGCTCGCGGCGGTGGGCCGCTTCGACGAGGCGGAGATCGCGGGCGAGTACGAGCGGGACAGGACCGCGGCGGGCGAGCGGCACGCCGCGACCGCGCGGGCGGCCCGGCCGACCCCGGAAGCGAAGGCGGAGGCGTGGGCCTCGGTCATCGAGTCCGACAAGCTCCCGAACGCGGTGCAGGAGGCGGTGATCGGCGGCTTCGTCCAGACCGACCAGCGTGACCTGCTGGCGCCGTACACGGAGAAGTTCTTCGAGGTGCTGCAGGACATCTGGGACGCCCGTTCCCACGAGATCGCCCAGCAGATCGCGGTCGGTCTGTACCCGACGATCCAGGTCTCCGAGGAGACCCTGGCCCGCACGGACCGCTGGCTGGAGGAGGCCGCCCCGAACGCGGCCCTGCGCCGCCTGGTCTCGGAGTCCCGCTCGGGCGTGGAGCGCGCCCTGAAGGCCCAGGCCGCGGACGCGACGGCAGCCGCCGCGCAATAGGGCGAGCGGGTCGAGCCGGGGGCGCTCCGCCATCGTGGCGGAGCGCCCCCGCTGCTTACCGTCGCAGCGCCGGCTCCCTCGGGGCCGTGTTCCCGGGCAGGTGCACGGACCGCACCGTGCCGCCCTTCCCGCCCTTCCCGCCCTTCCCGCCCTTCCCGCCCTTCCCGCCCTGCCCGCCCGGCACCAGTTGCCCCGCGACCGTCGCGCCCAGCGCCAGCGCCATGCCGATCAACTGGACCGGTGTCAGTGACTCCCCCAGCGCGGCCCAGCCGACGACCGCCGCGGTGAGCGGGGAGAGCGGGATCAGGAAGGTGACCTGGGTCGCGGTGAGGCGGCCGATGCCGCGGAACCAGAGCCAGTACGCGACCGCCGTACCGGCGAGGGCGAGGTACAGGTAGCCGCCGGCCGCCCGGCCGTCCAGCGCGGGCGGCGCGCCCTCGACCAGGAAGGCGACCGGTGCGATCAGCAGCCCGCCGACGGTGAGCTGCCAGCCGGCCAGCGCGGTCGGTCCGGCGCCCTCGGGGCGGCCCCACTTCTTGGCCAGCACCGTGCCGGTGGACATCGAGGCGGTGGAGGCGAGGGCCGCGAGCACGCCGAGCGTGTCCAGGGAGCCGATCGCTTTCAGCACGACCAGGCTGACCCCGAACGCGGCCGCCGCCCCGGTGACCAGGGCCCGTACCGTCGGCTTCTGCGCGAGCAGCAGCGCCGACAGGCCCACGACGAACAGCGGCCCGATCGAACCGACGACCGCGGCGAGCCCGCCGGGCAGCCGGTACGCGGCCAGGAACAGCAACGGGAAGAAGGCGCCGATGTTGAGCGCGCCGAGTGCCGCGGCCCGGCGCCACCAGATGCCGTGCGGCAGGACCCGGGCGAGCCCGAGCAGCAGCAGTCCGGCGGGCAGGGCGCGCATCAGGCCGGTGAACAGGGGGCGGTCCGGCGGCAGGAACTCGGTGGTGACGTAGTAGGTGGTGCCCCAGGAGACGGGGGCCAGGGCGGTGACGGCGATGAGCGCGGGGCGGCTGGTGACCATGGGGCGCACCCTTCAAATAGATCGATAGAAAGTAGCTTAGCTCTAAGCTACTTTCCGTCAAGCCACTTTCTTGCGGGCGACTCTTCCAGCCCCGATACTCGCCCCATGAACGCACGCCCTGGGCCGCGCAAGGACGCCGTCGACGCGATCATCGAGCAGTGGGCGGCCGTCCGGCCCGACCTGGACACGGCCGCGATGGAGGTGTTCGGGCGGATCAACCGCATCTCGCGCGCGGTGGGCGACCGCCAGGAGAAGGCGTACGGCCGGTTCGGGATCTCCGGGGGCGAGTTCGACGTCCTGGCCACCCTGCGCCGCTCGGGCGAGCCCTACACCCTCTCGCCCCGTCAGCTCTCGGCGACGCTGATGCTGACCACGGGCGGGATGACCGGGCGGCTGGACAAGCTGGAGCGGGCCGGGCTGCTGCGCCGCTCGCCCGACCCGCACGACCGGCGGGGGCTCCAGGTGAGCCTCACCGACGAAGGGCTGCGGCTGGTCGACGAGGCGGTGGGCGCCGGGCTCGCCGTCCAGACGGAGGCACTGTCCGCGCTGAACGGCGAACAGGTCGGCCAACTGGCCGACCTGTTGCGGGAACTGCTCGCCGGGGCGGCGTAGTCCGCCGCCTTCAGCGCGCCAGGCTGACGCGCTCCCCCACGTGCTCCTCGACCGCCGCCTCGATCTCCGGCAGGTCGGGGGCGTCCGCCGCCCAGGCCACATAGCCGTCGGGGCGCACCAGGACCGTCGTACGGCTGCCGGCGCCCCGGTCGGTGCGGCGGTCCACCGCGAGGCGGTCCTCCAGGCCCGTCTTGTCGGTGCACTCCTCCGGGGTGATCAGCACGAACCGGCCGCCGCGCAGCACCTCGTAGAGGCGCCCGCCCTCCAGCTTCACGTCCGCGACACGGGTGCCGACGAGGCGGTGGGCGCCGTCGGGGGCCGGGTACTTCACGCTGATCCCGGAGATCTGGAGGGCCAGCTTGCGGCGGATCGAGGTGACGGTGTTCAAGGTGGCCGTCAGGGCCGCCCGCATGCCCCGGGTCCAGGGGTACTTCGCCATGGCGAGCCGCACGATGACGCCGCTGCTGCGCATGGCCTCGGTGCCGACGGGGTGGCGCTCGGCCTGGTAGGTGTCGAGCAGGCTGTCCTCCGCGCGGCCCTGGAGGACGGCGGCCAGCTTCCAGCTCAGGTTGGCCGCGTCCTGCATCCCGATGTTCATGCCCTGGCCGCCGGCCGGGGTGTGCACATGGGCGGCGTCACCGGCGAGGAAGACCCGGCCGACGCGGTAGGAGGGCGCCTGGCGTTCGTCGCTGTGGAAGCGGGACAGCCAGCGGGCGTCGTACATCCCGAAGTCGTGCCCGGCGGCGGCCGTGACGGTCTGCCGGACCTCTTCCAGGTCCAGCGGCTCGTCCTCGCGGGTGTCCCGGCGGCGGTCCCAGGCGACGATGCGGTAGTAGCCGTCGCCGAAGGACGCGAAGAACACGAAGGCGTCGCCGCGGGAGTGCACGGAGAGCACGTTCTCGGGCGGCCGGGCCAGCCGGACGTCGGCGAGCAGGACGGAACGGATCACCGAGCGGCCGGGGAAGGGCAGGCCGATCGCGTTGCGGACGGTGCTGCGGAAGCCGTCGGTGCCGACGACGTACGCCGCGCGCAGGGACTCGGTGGTGCCCTCGGGGCCGCGGGTCTGGACGGTGACGCCCGCGTCGTCCTGGGCGATCCCGGTCACCTCGGTCTCGTAGCGGAACCGGACACCCGCGGCGAGGGCGCGGCGCTCCAGGATCGGCTCGATCTCGTACTGCGGGAGGACGAGGAGGTGCTGGAAGCGGGAGGGGAGGGTGTCGAACTCGACGGTGAGCCGGGTGAAGAGGTTCATCCGGTCCAGGGGCCTGCCGAGGGACTCCACCTCGTCGGCGAGGCCGCGGGCGTCGAGGAGTTCGAGGGTGCGGGCGTGCACGACGATCGCGCGGGAGAGGTTGCTGATCCTGTGCGGGCGCTTCTCGACGAGGGTGACGGGGACACCCGCGGCGGCGAGATCGCCGGCCAGCAGCAGTCCGGTGGGGCCGCAGCCGACGACGATCACGGAGCGGGTGGGGTCTTCGGCGCCCGGGTGGGGGGTGGGGTTCGGGTCGGTGCCGAGACCGGTGCCGGTGCCGTTCATGGTGGCCTCCTAGAGCCAACGCCTCAGATTTGCCAACGCCTGTTGGTCCACATTCATTGGCCAACACTCATTGACCAACACTCATTGGCCAACATTCGTTTGCCAACGCCTGTTGGCCAACGCTCGTTGACGACGATACGGCGGGGCGCGAGCGGAGTCAACACTTGTTGGCCTACGCGTGTTGGCCTACGCTTGTTGGCATGACTGGAAATGAACTCCCCGGCGCGACCGACCACGGGGGAGGCGGGCGCAGGCGGTCCGAGTCCACCCGGACCGCGATCCTCGCCGCGGCGCGCGAACGGTTCGCCGCCGACGGCTACGAGAAGGCCACCATCAGGGCCATCGCCAAGGACGCGGCCATCGACCCGTCGATGGTCATGCGCTACTACGGCAACAAGGAGGGGCTCTTCGCGGCGGCGGTCTCGGTCGACCTGAAACTGCCGGACCTGAGCCGGCTGCCCCGGCAGGAGATCGGGGAGGCGATGATCCTGCACTTCCTGCACATGTGGGAGGAGAACGAGGTCCTCACCGCGCTGCTCCGGGTCGGCGTCACCAATCAGGCCGGGGCCGAACGCATGCAGAGCATCTTCGGGGAGCAGTTGCTGCCCGTGGCCCGGCTGGTCTGCCCGGACCCCGAACAGAGCCCGGCGCGGGCGGCGCTGGTCGCGACGCAGTTGCTGGGGCTCGCCCTGACCCGCTACGTCCTACGCCTGCCGCCGGCGGTCGCACTGCCCGTGGAGGAGGTGGTGGCATGGCTGGCACCCACGGTCCAGCGCTATCTGACGGCCCCGAACCCCTGAGCCCGCCGGCGGAACCCGCGCCGGACGCGGAAAAGGCACCGCCCCCGGCGGCGTACGGCGAACTGCACGTACGCGCCCCGGGAACGGCGCCCTCGAAGAGTGCGGGTGGGGTCAGGCCTTCGCCGTGGCCTTCGCCTTCGGCTTGGCCTTGACCAGGTGGTCCTCCGACGAGCGGTCCAGGACCATCACGAGACCCACGATGACCGCGAAGATGGCGAGCGGGGCCACGACGAACAGACCCAGCGTCTCGATGACGCTCAGGCCGGGGCCGGGGTCGTCACCGTCGTCGCGGGCCACCGCGGCCGCGGGGGACGACATGAGCAGCATCATCAGCGCCGTACCGGCAGCCAGGGCGCCGGCGCGCAGGGCGTTCTTCTTGTCCACGGTGCCCAAAGTATCGAACCCCGAATGGGGGCGCTCGCCCGGGGGTGCGTATGGGGCCTCCAGGACTCGGTGATCTTGGACCGTGACCACCACGAACCCCACGCACACCCGCCCCGGCACCGCCCTCAGCCCGCCCTCAGCCCGCCCTCAGCCCGCCCGCATCACCTCCAGCAGCGCCCGCAGCCTGGGCGAGGCGGCCAGCTCCTCCAGGGTCACCGGCCTGCCCTCCGCGTCGCTGAGGGGAAGACGCCAGTTCGGGTACTGGTCCCAGGTGCCGGGGAGGTTCTGCGGGCGGCGGTCGCCCACCGTGTCGGGGAGCCAGATGCCGACCAGGCGGGCCGGGGTGCGCAGCAGGAAGCGGTGGACGGCCTGGATCTCGGCCTCCTCCTGGGAGCTGCCGTGTCCGCCGCCCGTGCCGTGGAGCAGGCCGAGCCGGGACAGCAGCGCCAGCCACTCCCCCGTGTCGGCCGCGGCCTCGGCGCGCTCCTCCTCCAGGGAGCGGGTCAACAGGCCCAAACGGTGGCGGAGTTCGACGTGCTCGCCGGTGAGACGGGCCGCGGTGGAGGGGAGGTCGTGGGTGGTGGCCGTCGCCAGGCAGTCCGCGCGCCACCGGTCCGGCGGCAGCGGGCGGCCGTCGCCCTCCCAGTCCCGCTCGAACCACAGCACCGAGGTGCCGAGCACCCCGCGGGCGCGCAGCGCCTCCCGTACGCCGGGCTCGACGGTTCCCAGGTCCTCGCCGATCACCAGGGCACCGGCCCGGGAGGCCTCCAGCACCAGGATCGCGAGCATGGCCTCGGCGTCGTAGCGGACGTACGTGCCGTCCGTCGGCGGGCGGCCCTCGGGGACCCACCACAGCCGGAACAGGCCCATGACGTGGTCGATGCGCAGCGCGCCCGCGTACCGGAACAGGGCCCGCAGCAGGCGCCGGTAGGGCGTGTACCCGGACTCGGCCAGCCGGTCCGGGCGCCACGGCGGCAGCCCCCAGTCCTGGCCGCGCGCGTTGAAGGCGTCCGGCGGCGCGCCGACCGACATCCCGGCGGCGAAGTACTCCTGCTGCGCCCACGCGTCGGCCCCGTCGGGATGCACGCCGACGGCGAGGTCGTGCACGATCCCGACCGGCATCCCCGCCTCCCGCGCGGCCCGTTGCGCGGCGGTGAGCTGGGCGTCCGTCAGCCAGGCGAGCAGCGAGTGGAAGTCGACCCGGTCCGCCAGCTCCCCGCGCGCCCGCGCGGTCTCCGCCGACCTCGGGTCCCGCAGTCCTTCCGGCCAGCGCCGCCAGTCGGAGCCGTGCACCTCGGCCAGTGCGCACCAGGTGGCGTGGTCCTCCAGCGCCTGGCCCTCGGCGGCCAGGAAATCGGCGTAGGCCGCGCGCCGGCCCGGCCCGAGCGGCACCTCGCGCACCAGCTCCAGCGCCTCGCGCTTCAGCTCCCACACCGCGTCCCGGTCGATCAGCGCCCCCTTCTCCAGCACCGACTCCCGCAGCAGCCGGGCCCGTTCCTGCAGCCCGCGCAGCCGTTCGCGGTCCTCGATCCGGGCGTACTCCGGGATGTCCTCGACCCGCAGGTGCACCGGGTCGGGGAAGCGGCGCGAGGAAGGCCGGTACGGGGAGGGGTCGGTCGGCGCCCCGGGCACTGCCGCGTGCAGGGGGTTGACCTGCACGAACCCGGAACCGAGGGCCCGCCCGGACCAGGCCGCCAGCTCCGCGAGGTCACCGAGGTCGCCCATACCCCAGGAGCGCTGCGAGAGCAGGGAGTACAGCTGGACGAGGAGTCCGTGGGAGCGTCCGGCGGGGGCGGGCAGCCGGGCCGGGGCGACGACGAGGTGGGCGCGGGCGGTACGGCCGTCGGGCGCGGTGGCGGTCAACCGGTGCACCCCGTGCGGCAGTCGGTCGACGGCGGCCCGGGTCTCCCCCTGCTCGGTCTCCACCCGCAGCCGGGTGCCGGCCGGGAGGCCGGTGAGCGCGGCGGGCAGGGGGTCGGCGCCGGAGCCGTTCCAGCACACCACGGTCGGCGGCAGCAGCCGCTCGCGCAGTTCGCTCTCCCGGGCGGCGAGGGAGCGGCGTACGGCGTCGGGGGTGCGGACGTCGACGTCGAGCGCGGCCAGCGCGGAGGTCAGCGCGGTGGCCGGGGCCCGGACCGTGCGGTCCGGGGAGGGCCGGTAGGAGGTGGCCACGCCGTGCAGTTCGGCGAGCCGTGACAGGTCGTCGGCGTTCGGGTCCTCGGCGGGCAGATCCGCGGCGGACAGTTCCTCGGCGGGCAGATCCGCAGCGGACAGTTCCTCGGCGGGCAGGTCCTCGGCGGGCAGGTCCTCGGACGGGGGTTCGGCCGACCGCTGTTGTGCCATCTACGGCCTCTCGGGGTCCTCGAAGTAGTCCTGGTCGCTGTCCCGGCCGTAGGCGTACGCCTCGCCGGTCAGCGGTTCGGCGGCGGCGAGCGGCGGCTCGCTGGTCAGCGGCAGCGCCTCGTGCAGGGGCGGCTCGCTGGTCAGGGGCTCGGCGGCGGGCAGCGGCGGCTCGCTGGTGAGCGGGGTCTCGGCACAGGCGCTCTCCGAGCTGAAGACGCACACATGCGGTTCGGGCCCGGTGAGCGCCTCGGGTTTGGACAGGGCGGTGAGCAGAAGGTGTGCCGATGCGGCCACGGGGGGCCTCCTTGTCGAGTACGGCGGCCTACGGCCTGTCCTGCGGATCGCGCCGGCCAGGCCCTTGCGGTTCCCTCGCGGGTCGAACGCAGCCGCGGGTTGATGCAGCCCTACCCAGCGGGCGCGACGGCAGACGTCCCCGGACGGACAACGTGCCTTGTGTCACATCGCGTTCCCGCCCCGGGGACTCTTCCAGGGTGAGGCAAACGGCAGGTCGCGGCCACTTCCGTCGACGCCTGCCGGACCATCGCGTCAGCCCGGTTCGACCTCCGTTCCACCCGTCGTGAACCGGCGCAGCCGGGGCCGTCGATAGACGGGGTGTGAGACTGTTCCGCCCCATGGGGGGCCATCGGGAGAAGGACGAGGGGGACGCGGCGCTGCTGCGGGCCGTCGCGGCCGGGGACTCGGCGGCGATGGCCGCCCTGTACGACCGGCACGCGGGATGGCTGCACACCCGGCTCACCCGGCGCTGCGCGGACCCCGAGGTGGTGCGCGAGGTGCTCCAGGACACCTTCGTCACCGTGTGGCGGTCGGCCGGGTCGCACCGCGGCGAGGAGGCGGGCGGCTGGCTGTGGACCATCGCGGCACGCCGGCTGATCGACGCGCGCCGCGCCCAGGAGCGGGCCGGACGCCTGGAGACCACCCCGATCGACGCCACCCCGCCCGGCGTCGAACCGGCCCCGTCAGCACCCTCCGCGGAGGAGAGGGTGCTGACGGGGCTGGAGTACGGCGATGTCGGCACCGCCCTCGACCGGATCTCCCCGGAGCTGCGGGAGGTACTGCGCGCCACGGTGGTGGACGGGCTGACCACCCGTGAGACCGCCCGGCTGCTCGGCATCCCCGAGGGCACCGTCAAGTCCCGTGCGATGCGCGCCCGTGCCGAACTGCGGACCGCGCTCGCCCAGTTGACCCCGTCCCCGATGGGAGGCCCGGCATGACCGACTGGCACGCACCCGAGTCCCTGATCGCGCGCTACGCCGACGGCTCCCTGCCCGACTCCGACGCCTGGTCCCTGGAGAAGCACCTGGAGTCCTGCGCCTCCTGCGCGGGCCGGGTGTCCGGGGCGGTACGGGCCACGGCGGCCGGGGCGGTACTGGCGGAGGTTCGCGGTGCCGTCCTGGACGCCGCGCCGCCGGTCCGGGCGAAGGCCCCGCTGCGCACCCCCCGCCTGCTGTGGGCCGCGGCCCCCGCCGTGCGCGGCGCCTGGCTGCCCGCGGTCCTGCTGGTGGCGCTCGGCGCCGTCCTGCTCGCCCACGTCGCCGACTTCCAGGGGGCCCGCCCCCTGCTGCTGGCCGTCGCCCCGGTCGTCCCGGTCGCCGGGGTGGCCCTGTCCTACGGCCGCCACGCCGACCCGCTGCACGAACTGGCCGCGTCCACCCCGTCGGCGGGCCTGCGGCTGGCGCTGACCCGCACCGTGATGGTGCTGGCGGTCAGCCTGCCGCTGCTGACGCTCGCCGGTGTGGTGCTGCCGGACTCGGACGCGCCGGGCGCCGCCGCCTGGCTGCTGCCCGGACTCACGCTGACGCTGGCCGCGCTCGCCCTCGGCGGCTGGCTGGGGCTGCGCACGGCGACGGCGGTGACCGGCGGCGGCTGGCTGTGCGCCGTACTGGCACCGGCGCTGGCGACACCCGACGGCGCGGTCTCCCGGCATCTGTCGGACCAGCTCGCCACCTATGTGGGCGGCGCCGCGACGCAGAGCGGCTGGGCCGTGGCCGCGGCCCTGTGCGCGGCCCTGCTGGCGGCCCGGCGCACGACGTACGACCGCCTCGAACGGCGCTGAAAGACCTCGCTTCCCCGTACTTCCCTTGGAGCTTCCTTGACCACCATCCAGGTGGCCGGTCTGCATGTCCGGCACCGCAAAACCGTCGCCCTGGACTCCCTCGACCTCGAATTCGGCCGCGGCGTGCACGGGCTGCTCGGCCCGAACGGCGCGGGCAAGACCTCGCTGATCCGTGTGCTCGCCACGGTCGCCGCCCCGACCGGCGGCCGGGTGCGGATGCTCGGCGAGGACATCGCCGACCCGCGCGCCCGCACCGAGGTCCGCCGCAGGCTCGGCTATCTGCCGCAGGAGTTCGGCTACTACCCGGGCTTCACCGTGCGCGAGTTCGTCGCGTACATGGCCTGGCTGAAGGAGATGCCCGCCGCCGGGACGCCGGCCGCCGTGGAGCGCGCCGTGGAGCGAGTCGGGCTGGCGGACCGGATCGACGCGAAGATCCGCACGCTGTCCGGCGGCATGGTCCGCCGGGTCGGCATCGCCCAGGCCATCGTCAACGACCCGGCGGTCCTGCTCCTGGACGAGCCGACCGCGGGCCTGGACCCGGAGCAGCGCGTGGAGTTCCGCGAGCTGCTGCGCGAACTCGGCGCCGAGGCCACGGTCCTGGTCTCCACGCACCTGGTGGAGGACGTGGCCGCGGCCTGCACGGAGGTCACGCTGATCGCCGGGGGACGCCTCGCCTACCGCGGCACCCCCGACGCGCTCACCGCCCTCGGCGCCGCCGCGGACGGCGTCGGCGACCACCCCATCGAACGTGGCTACACGGCCGCCCTGCGCGCCCACCGGGAGGTGGCTGTCCGATGACGCTCCTCATGGACAAGCCCAGGATCCTTGCCAAAGCCGGCCCCCTGCGCCCGGAGTTCCGGCGCGGCTTCGCCCCGCTCGCCGGCGCGGCGGTCCTGCTCACCCTGCTGGTCGCCCTGGCCGAACCGGCCGCGAGCTGGCAGGGCGGCTGGGCGGAGACCCGGGACCGTACGCACGCGGCCGCGGTCCTGCTCGGCATACCGCTGGCGCTGGCCGCGGGCTGCTGGCAGGGCGGGCGGGAACGCCGGTGCCGTACCGGCGATCTGCTGCGGACCTCCGTGCGCGGCGCACTCCCCCGCTTCCTCGCCTCGGCGGTGCCGGTCGCCCTGTGGGTGGCGGTGGGGCACCTGGTCGCCGCCGGGTGCGCGCTGCTGGCCACCTGGTACTGCGCCACGGGGGACAGCCCGTACCTGGCCGTGCCGTTCACCGACACCCTTCTCCTCTTCAGCGCGGCGCTCGGGGGCCAGGCGGTGGGCCGGGTCGTGCCCTGGCGGCTGACGGCGCCGGTGCTGGCGACGGGCGGGTACGTCGTCCTCGGCTTCCTCTCCTACGACCACCGCAACACCTACGCCGGCCTGTCCCCGCTGATCGACACCTCCGTCACCAAGCTGACGGTGTGGTGGCAGCCCTGGGTGTCGGTGCTGTGGGTGGGCGGGCTCGCCGCGACCGCGGTCCTGGCCCTCACCGCCCGCCGCCGGGCCGTCGCCCTGGTGCCGCTGGCCCTCGCCACGGCCGCCGCGGTCACCCTCGTCGAGGCCGACGAGCTGACCCGCCCCAACCCGGTCGCCCGCCGCCAGGTCTGCGACACCTCCACGACCCCGCAGGTGTGTGTGAACAAGCGGTACGAGGAGCTGCTGCCGCAGATCACCGAGGCGCTGTCCGGTCTGACGGGCCGCCTGAAGGGCGTGGACAACCTCCCCGTGCGCTTCGAGGACCGCGTGGGCCGCTCGCGCCCCGAGGAGGCACGGCTGCCGATGGTCACTCCGCTCGGCCGGTCGGTCGTACGCGGGAAGCTCACCGACCCCGAGCGGTACGCGTGGGAGGCGGGGATGTCGCTCGTCGGCCGCGCGGACTGCGACAGCACCGACCCCGCCGTCGACCGCACCGACCGTGCCGTTGAGCACTACCTGGCCCCGAGCCCGATGGAGAAGTACTTCGACGACCTGGCCGCCAAGGGCACCGAGGCCGACCGCGCCGACCTGAAGGCCACGCAGCAGGCCCGAGCCCGGCTGCTGGACACGCCGGAGGACGAGCGCCGGGAGTGGCTGTCGGAGTACTTCGCGACGGCGGATGTCTGCGACCCGAGCGGAGTGCCGACCCTGTGACCGGCACCGGCATCGTCCTCTACGCCCGCTCCCGGGCCCTTCCGCAGACGGTTCTCGCGCTCACCGCGACCGCCCTGCTCGCGGTCTGGGCCGCCCACGCCCTGGACTCCTACCTGGACCCGGAGCGCAGGGTCCCGGTGGTGGCCCTGGCCCCGCTGCTGGCGGCGGCCGCGATCGGCACCAGCCTGCACTCCGCCTCCGACGAGCTGGACCGCACGGCGGTACGCCCCTGGTGGCACCGCAGGCTGGCCCACCTGCTGTGCCTGACGGCACTGGCGGCGGCGCTGCTCCCGCCGGCGGTCCTGTCCGGCGCGCAGACCTTCGGCCCGCCCGCCATGGTCCGCAACGTCCTCGGCTGCACCGGCCTGACCGCGGGCGCGGCGGTGGTACTGGGCGCGCGCCTGAGCTGGCTGCCGGTGTTCGGGTACGTCAGCGCGGTGTACATGGGGATCTCGGGCGTGCGCACCACGACCCTGCCCGCCTGGGCATGGCTGCTGGAGCCGGGTACCGGCCCGGGGCCGTGGGCGACGGCGGCGCTGCTGTTCGCCCTGGGGGGCGGCGCGTACGTGGTGAAGGGGGCGCGCGGAACTCCCTGAGGAGGGAGCCGCGCCCCCGTACACCCGCGCGCCCCCATGCACCCGTGCGCACCCGCGATACGCGAAGGCCCGGAACCTCAGGCGGAAATGCCGTCGATCCGGGCCAAGGCGTCATCCGCCCCATACGGTTGCAAGTACGGCAACCAGCGCGGGTCACGATGACCGGTGCCGATGATGCGCCAGGCCAGCCCGGTCGGCGGGGCCGGTTTGTGCCGCAGCCGCCAGCCGATCTCGAACAGATGACGGTCGGCCTTCACATGGTTGCAGCGGCGGCAGGACGCCACCACGTTGTCCCAGACGTGCTTGCCCCCGCGACTGCGCGGGATGACGTGGTCGACGCTGGTTGCGACGCCACCGCAGTACATGCACCGGCCCCCGTCGCGCGCGAAGAGCGCTCGGCGGGTAAGAGGAACGGGCCCCCGATAGGGAACCCGGACGAATCGCTTGAGCCGGACCACGCTTGGTGCGGGGACTGTGACAGTTGCGCTGTGCATGAAGGCGCCGGACTCCTCAAGGCAGACAGCCTTGTTTTCGAGGACGAGGACGAGCGCGCGGCGGAGCGGTACGACGCCGAGTGGCTCGTACGACGCGTTGAGGACCAGGACATGCGGCACGGATGCCTCCTTGGGCGTCGGCGGCACGTGGCTCGTGCCGGGACGATCTGTAGTCAGTCTCCCCTCAGGCCGTACGAATGCGCCACCATGTCCAGGTAACGGGCTGAGAGTGTTTTCGACCACACCTTTCTTCATCCCCAGGTGAGAGCCGTCTCTCCCCCGAACATGACAACGATCCACACACAATGCACCGTTAGTGTGGTGGGTCTGCCCCTCCCGGTGACCATTCCGTGACCTTGAACCGCTTGACCCCCGACCGCCGTACCGGGAGGGCAGAAGCCGCACCTGGAGGTACCCGCCGTGTCCCTGTCCGCCGTCCTATTGGCCGCCGGTTCCACCCCGTCCCCCTCTCCCTCGGAGACGACTCCGGTGGTCCCCTCGCTCCAGGACGCCCAGGAGAGCGCGACCAACGCGGCCAGCTGGGTCGAGGAGAACTGGTCGACCTGGCTCGCGATCGGTCTCAGAGTGCTGCTGATCCTGGTGATCGCGGCGGTGCTGCGGGTCGCGGTGCGGCGGGCCATCACCAAGCTCATCGACCGGATGAACCGCACCGTCTCGGCGGTCGACGGCACCGCGATAGGCGGGCTGCTGGTCAACGCCGAGCGGCGGCGCCAGCGCTCGCAGGCGATCGGCTCGGTGCTGCGCTCGGTGGCCAGCTTCCTGATCATGGGCACCGCCGCCCTGATGATCCTCGGCACCTTCGAGATCAACCTCGCCCCGCTGCTGGCCTCGGCCGGTGTCGCGGGCGTGGCGATCGGCTTCGGCGCCCGCAACCTGGTCACCGACTTCCTCTCCGGGGTCTTCATGATCCTGGAGGACCAGTACGGCGTCGGTGACTCGATCGACGCCGGGGTCGCCTCCGGCGAGGTGATCGAGGTGGGCCTGCGGGTGACGAAGCTGCGCGGCGACAACGGCGAGATCTGGTACGTCCGCAACGGCGAGGTCAAGCGGATCGGCAACCTCTCCCAGGGCTGGTCGACGGCCGGGGTCGATGTCACGGTCCGCCCGACCGAGGACCTGGACCGGCTCAAGAGCGTGCTCGGCGACGTCGCCGAGCGGATGAGCAAGGAAGAGCCCTGGAACGAGATGCTGTGGGGCCCGGTCGAGGTCCTCGGCCTGGACAGCGTGCAGCTGGACTCGATGGTCATCCGGGTCTCGGCGAAGACGATGCCGGGCAAGTCGGTGACCGTGGAGCGGGAGCTGCGCTGGCGCATCAAGCGGGCCCTGGACCAGGCCGGCATCCAGATCATCGGCGGCTCGCAGCCCACCGAGGAGGAGGCGGTGCCCGACCCGACGGCGACCATCGCCGCCCCGTCGGTGTACGCCAACACCGCCTCGCCGCAGGCCCAGGCGGCGACGCCGCTGACCCCGCCGAGCGTGACGAAGTAGCGGCGAACCTCAAGACCTTCTGGCGGTTTCGGGGGGGGGGGGAGCGGGTTTTTTCTTGTTTTTTGTCCCCCCAAACACCCCCCCCTTTTCCTCTCCCCCCTCCCCTCGTTTTTTTGGTTCCCGGTTTGGTGTTTCT
>NZ_JBVKBN010000002.1:282165-347238 GCF_055657065.1 Streptomyces sp. NPDC110618
GGGCGAGACCTTGGCCCCCTCTGGGGAGGGGAAGAAGGGGAAGGCACCCCTCGGGCTTTTTTTTTGTTCGGTGCTCCCCCACCTTTTTTTTTTCTCCCCCCCCCCCCCCCCGAAACCGCCATTTGCTTGCCTGCCTCCCGTTCCCGGGGGTTGACGGCTCCGGGTTGGGCGCCTACCTTCCTCGTCAATCGGTAGGAAAGGTTCCTAACAGCGCTGGACGTTACGGGTGGCGCGAGAACCGGGCGTGAGAAGCTTCACCCTGGAAAGGCAGGTGGCAGATCGCATGGCAGGAACCGTCGGCACGCCGGGCACCCCACGTGTCCTGCGCGCCATGAACGACCGCGCCGCCCTGGACCTGCTCCTGGAGCACGGCCCCCTGTCCCGTACGAGGATCGGCAAGCTCACCGGCCTGTCCAAGCCCACCGCCTCCCAGCTGCTGGCCCGGCTGGAGGCCGCCGGACTGGTCCTGGCCACCGGCACCACCGAGGGCCGCCCCGGCCCGAGCGCCCAGCTCTACGCGGTCAACCCCGCCGCGGGCCACGCGGCCGGACTCGACGTCACCCCCGAGCGCGTCCTCGCCGCCGTCGCCGACATCACCGGCCGCACCGTCGGCCGGTACGAACTGCCCACCCCGGGCCGCCGCCCCGCCCGGCCCGTCGTCCAGCAGGTGACCGAGGCCCTGGACGGCGCCGTGAAGGCCGCCGGGCTCACCCGCGACGACATCCGGCGCCTGGTCATCGGCACCCCCGGCGCCTTCGACCCGAACACCGGCCGGCTGCGCTACGCCGCCCACCTGCCCGGCTGGCACTCCCCGGCCCTCCTCGACGAACTCGCCGCAGCCCTGCCGATGCCGGTGGAGTACGAGAACGACGTCAACCTCGTCGCCGTCGCCGAACAGCGGCTCGGCGCGGCCCGCGGCCACGGGGACTTCGTACTGCTGTGGAACGAGGACGGACTCGGCGCCGCGCTCGTCCTCGGCGGACGGCTGCACCGCGGCTTCACCGGCGGCGCCGGCGAGGTCGGCTTCCTGCCGGTACCGGGCGCGCCCCTGGTGCGCCAGGTGACCCGCACCAACAGCGGCGGCTACCAGGAGCTGGCCGGTGCCCAGGCGATCCCCCGGCTCGCCCGGGAACTGGGCATCGAACCCGTCCCCGAGGGGCCGTACACCGAGGTCGCCGCCGCCCTGCTGGCGCGGGCCGCGGACAGCGGCGCCGAGGCGGAACGGCGGCTCCTTTCCACGTACGCGACCGGTCTGGCCACCGGTCTCGCCTCCCTTGTCTCCGTACTCGACCCCGAACTCGTCGTCCTCAGCGGCAGCGCCCTCACCTCGGGCGGCGAACGGCTGCTGGCCCTCGTCCGGGCCGAACTGGCGGAACTGGCCGCGTCCCGGCCACGGCTGGTGATGGGCGACGTGACCGAACACCCCGTCCTGCGCGGCGCGCTGGAGAGCGCGCTGGCTATGACCCGCGACGAGGTCTTTGACACCTCGCGCTGAGCAGCCTCGCGCTGAGTAACCCCCCTTACGACAGCCCGCTCAGGGAGACTCCGTCATGCCCAAATACAGCCGAAATGCGGCTTGTGTTCTCACCGCATCCCTCGCTCTCCTCGTCACCGCCTGTACCGGCTCCTCCGAGTCCGGGGCCACCGATGACCCCAACGCCGAGACCACGCTCACCTTCTGGCACGGGTGGAGCGCGCCCGCCGAGGTGAAGGCCGTCGAGGAGAACATCGCCCGGTTCGAGAAGGCGCACCCCAACATCAAGGTGAAGGTCGTCGGCAACATCAACGACGACAAGCTCAACCAGGCGCTGCGCGCGGGCGGTTCGAAGGGACCGGACGTGGTGTCCTCGTTCACCACCTCCAACGTCGGCAAGTTCTGCTCCTCGGGCGCCTTCCTCGACCTGAAGCCGTTCATCGAGAAGTCGAAGCTCGACCTGGACGCGATCATCCCGAAGCCGATGCTCGACTACACCCAGTTCGAGGGCACGCGCTGCGCCCTGCCGCTGCTCGGCGACGCCTACGGCCTCTACTACAACAAGGACGCCTTCGAGGAAGCCGGTATCAAGGCCCCGCCGAAGACCTGGTCGGAGTTCGCGACAGTGGCCAAGAAGCTCACCAAGACCAAGGGCGACTCCTACGAGCAGCTCGGGTTCATGCCGACGTACCACGGCTACGAGACGGTCGTCTCGCACTACATGTCCCAGTGGGACCACGAGTACTTCGACAAGGACGGCAAGTCGAACATCGCCGAGGACCCGGCGTTCGCCGAGATGTTCACGTACCAGAAGAAGCTCGTCGACGACCTCGGCGGATTCGCGAAGCTGGAGGAGTACCGCACCACCTTCGGCGACGAGTGGGGTGCCGAACACCCCTTCCACACCGGCCAGGTGGCCATGCAGCTCGACGGCGAGTGGCGGCTGGGCATGGCCAAGGACGCGGGTCTTGACTTCGAGATAGGCACCGCGCCGCTGCCGGTCGCCGATGACGAGGTCGACGAGTACGGCAAGGGGTTCCTGTCCGGCACGATCGTCGGCATCGCGCCTGCCAGCAAGAAGCAGAACGCAGCCTGGGAGCTGGTGAAGTACCTGACGACCGACACCGAGTCCGTGGTCGCCTTCTCCAACGCCATCCACAATGTGCCGTCCACCTTCGAGGCCCTGAAGTCCCCCGATCTGAAGACCGACCCGGAGTTCAGGACGTTCCTGGACATCGCCCTGCACCCCGAGTCCACGACCGCCCCGAACGCGGTGGACGGCGCCACCTACCAGCTCACCCTCCAGGACTTCGGCTACCAGTACGAGTCCGGCAAGGCGAAGGACCTCAAGGCGGGCCTGGAGAAGACGGCCGAGCAGATCGACCGTGACATCGAGCAGGCGAAGTAGCCCACCATGTCCACGCTCGCCGTACGGCGCCGCAGGTCCGCCCTGCGGACGCTGGCCTTCCTCTCCCCCTGGCTGATCGGCTTCGCCGTCTTCTTCGCCTACCCGCTGATCTCCACCGTGTACTTCTCCCTGATGAAGTACGACGGCTTCAACACCCCGGAGTTCCGCGGCCTGGACAACTGGACCTACGTCTTCTCCGACTACCCCATGTTCTGGCCCGCGCTGCGCAACACCCTGTGGCTGGTGCTGGTGATGGTCACGTGCCGGGTCGTCTTCGGGCTCGGGGTGGGTCTGCTCGTCACGCGGATCAAGCGGGGGGCCGGGGTCTTCCGCACCCTGTTCTACCTGCCCTATCTCGCCCCGCCGGTCGCCGCCACGCTGGCTTTTGTCTTCCTGCTCAACCCCGGTACCGGGCCGGTGAATTCGGTGCTGGACGGCGTTGGGCTGCCCACGCCGGGCTGGTTCACGGACGCCTCCTGGTCGAAGCCGGCGCTCACCGCGCTCGCCGTGTGGGGCGTCGGTGACCTGATGGTCATCTTCATGGCCGCGCTGCTGGACGTACCGAAGGAGCAGTACGAGGCCGCCGAGCTGGACGGGGCCTCGGCATGGCAGCGGTTCCGGTTCGTGACGCTGCCGAACATCTCGCCGATCGTGCTGTTCGCGGTGGTCACCGGGGTGATCCAGACCATGCAGTACTACACGCAGCCGCTGGTCGCCGGGAAGGTGGCCTCCGGGGTGATCGGCGGCTCTGGGCAGCAGTTCGAGCCGGGCTACCCCGACAAGTCGACCCTGACTCTCCCGCAACTCGTCTACAACCTCGGCTTCCAGCGCTTCGACTACGGCGCCGCCTGCGTGGTCGCGCTGGTTCTGTTCGCCCTCGCCATGGCCTTCACGGCACTGCTGATGCGCCGCCGCGGCGGACTGCTCGGAGCAGGTGACTGATGACCCAGGTACTCGACAAACCGCCCGTGCGGCCGGTCCCCGTGGCCGAGCAGCTCCGCACCGCGCGCCGCCGCACGCTGCTGGAGTGGATCGCGGTGCACTCCCTCGGCGTGGCCGCCGCGCTCTTCTTCACGCTGCCGTTCGTCTTCGTGGTCCTCACCTCGCTGATGAGCGACCAGCAGGCCCTCACCCGCGACCTGGTCCCCGACACCTGGGAATGGGACAACTACCGGCGCGTCCTGGACACCCCCGGCTTTCTCACCTGGTGGCGCAACACCCTGCTCTACGCGGGCCTCGGCACCGTCCTGACGGTGGTGTCGTCGATCCCGGTGGCGTACGCGCTGGCCAAGTTCCGCTTCCGGGGCCGGAATCTGGCCATGATGCTGGTGATCGCGATGATGATGCTGCCGCCGCAGGTCGTGGTCATCCCGATGTACCTCTTCTGGGCGAAGCAGCTGGACCTGTCCGGCACCCTGTGGCCGCTGATCATCCCGATGGCGTTCGGGGACGCGTTCTCCATCTTCCTGCTGCGCCAGTTCCTGCTGACGATCCCGAACGAGTATCTGGACGCGGCGCGGGTGGACGGCTGCGGGGAGCTGCGGACCCTGCTGAAGGTCGTCCTGCCCATGGCGAAGCCGGGCATCGCCGCGGTGGCCCTCTTCCAGTTCTTCTACGCCTGGAACGACTACTTCGGCCCGCAGATCTACGCCTCCGAGAACCCCGGTGCCTGGACGCTCAGTTACGGCCTGGAGTCCTTCAAGGGCGCGCACCACACCGACTGGAACCTGACCATGGCCGCGACCGTTCTGGTCATGGCCCCTGTGATCCTCGTGTTCTTCTTCGCGCAGAAGGCGTTCGTCGAGGGCGTCACACTGACCGGAGTGAAGGGTTGAGCCGCACAATGAAACTCACCGTGGTCGGCGGAGGATCGACCTACACGCCCGAACTCATCGACGGCTTCGCCCGGTTGCGGGACACCCTGCCGGTGAAGGAGCTGGTCCTGGTCGATCCGGCGGCCGAGCGCCTGGAGCTGGTCGGGGGCCTGGCCCGCCGTATCCTCGCCCGCCAGGACCACCCCGCGCGCGTGGTCACCACCGCCGACCTGGACGCGGGCGTCGCGGACGCCGACGCGGTGCTCCTGCAGCTCCGGGTCGGCGGGCAGGCGGCCCGCAACGAGGACGAGACGTGGCCGCTGGAGTGCGGCTGCGTCGGCCAGGAGACGACGGGCGCCGGCGGCCTGGCGAAGGCGCTGCGGACGGTCCCGGTGGTGCTGGACATCGCCGGACGGGTCCGGCGCGCCAACCCCGCCGCCTGGATCATCGACTTCACCAACCCGGTCGGCATCGTGACCCGGGCCCTGCTCAAGGCCGGGCACCGCGCGGTCGGCCTGTGCAACGTGGCGATCGGCTTCCAGCGCCGGTTCGCCGGGCTGCTCGGCGTCGACCCGTCCGAGGTCCACCTCGACCACGTGGGCCTGAACCACCTCACCTGGGAGACGGGGGTACGGCTGGGCGGCCCGGAGGGCGAGGACGTCCTGCCGAAGCTGCTGGCGGAGCACGGCGGCCCGCTCGCCGACACCCTGCACCTGCCCCGCACGGTCCTGGACCGCCTGGGCGTGGTCCCGTCCTACTACCTGCGCTACTACTACGCGCACGACGAGGTGGTGCGGGAACTGCGCACCAAGCCCTCGCGGGCGGCGGAAGTGGCGGAGATGGAGCGTGAGCTGCTGCGGCTGTACGCCGATCCGACACTGGACGAGAAGCCGGAGCTGCTGTCGCGGCGGGGCGGGGCCTACTACTCGGAGGCGGCCGTGGACCTGGCGGCGGGGCTGCTGGGCGGGGGCGGAAGCACGTACCAGGTGGTGAACACGTACAACAACGGCACGCTGCCCTTCCTGCCCGACGACGCGGTGGTGGAGGTGCAGGCGGCGGTGGGCCCGCAGGGAGCCTCGCCGCTGCCGGTGCGCCCGGTGGACCCGCTGTACGCGGGACTGATCGCGAACGTGACGGCCTACGAGGACCTCGCGCTGGAGGCGGCGCTGCGCGGCGGGCGGGAGCGGGTTTTCCGGGCGCTGCTCGCCCACCCGCTGATCGGCCAGTACGACTACGCCGAGACCCTGACCGACCTGCTGATCGCGCACAACCGGGAGCACCTCGCGTGGGCATGACGGGCACGGTCCTCGCCGTCGACGCGGGGAACAGCAAGACCGACGTGGCCGTGGTGACCGCGGCCGGGGAGGTCGTCGGCGCGGCCCGCGGGGGCGGCTTCCGCCCTCCGGCGGTGGGGGTCGACGCGGCGGTGGACACGCTGGAGAAGGCGGTGCGGGAGGCGTTCGCGGCGGCGGGTGTGTCCTCGGTGACCCATGTCTCCGCCTGCCTGGCCAACGCGGACCTGCCGGTCGAGGAGGAGGGTCTTACGGCGGCGCTGCGGGCCCGCGGGTGGGGTTCCTCAGTGGACGTCCGCAACGACACGTTCGCGATCCTGCGGGCCGGGGTGGCGGAGCCGCGGGGGGTCGCCGTGGTGTGCGGCGCGGGCATCAACTGCGTCGGCATGCACCCCGACGGCCGCACCGCCCGCTTCCCGGCGCTGGGCCGTATCTCCGGTGACTGGGGCGGGGGCTGGGGCCTGGCGGAGGAGGCGCTGTGGCACGCGGCGCGGGCGGAGGACGGGCGGGGCGCCCCGACAGCACTGGCGAGGACGCTTCCGGCCCACTTCGGCCTGCCGTCGATGCCGGCGCTGATCGAGGCACTGCACCTCGACGAGGTGCCCCTCGCGCGCCGCCACGAGCTGTCCCCGGTCCTCTTCGAAACCGCGGCGGCGGGCGACGAGATCGCGCGGGGGCTGGTGGACCGGCTGGCGGAGGAGGTCGCGACGATGGCCACGGTCGCCCTGCGGCGCCTGGACCTGCTGGAGGAGGAGACGCCGGTGGTGCTGGGCGGGAGTGTGCTGGCGGCACGGCACGAGCAGCTGGACGTGGGGGTGCGGGACGTACTGGCGTCGATGGCGCCGAAGGCGGTGCCGAGGGTGGTGACGGCGCGGCCGGTGCTGGGGGCGGTACTGCTGGGCCTGGACCACCTGCGGGCGGGACCGGAGGCAGCCCGCACGGCCCGCGCCCACTACGAGCACTGAGCCACACGCCGCGTGTCCACGTCGTCACCGGAGAAGAGGGGGCCGATCCCGGCCGCCCGCACGGTCAGGGCCTCCCCCACAAGGCCCTGACCTGCGACGACGACCCGCGTGGCGACTCCCCTCCGATACCGGTGCTTGAATGGACCGCCCGTTCCGGTCCGGCAAGGAGAGATGCAGTGCCTTTGGTGTCCGTCGTGATGCCCGTGTACAACTCGGCGACCACGCTGGGCGCGGCAGTCCGGTCGGTGCTGACGCAGACCCATGCCGACCTGGAGCTGCTGATCAC
Organism: Streptomyces sp. NPDC110618; assembly: GCF_055657065.1. NCBI lineage: Bacteria > Bacillati > Actinomycetota > Actinomycetes > Kitasatosporales > Streptomycetaceae > Streptomyces > Streptomyces sp. NPDC110618. The sequence continues at coordinate 289,405 of NZ_JBVKBN010000002.1, forward strand.
CGACGACCAGTCCACCGACAGCTCCATGGACCTGCTGCGCGAGCTCGCCGCACATGACGAACGCGTCCTGCCGCAGACCGCGCCCGAGCAGGGCGGCGCCGGCAAGGCCCGCAACCTCGCCATCCAGCGCGCCCGCGGGGACTACGTCGCCTTCCTCGACAGCGACGACATGTGGCTGCCCGAGAAGCTGGAGAAGCAGCTCGCCTTCGCCGCCGAGGGCGACGCACCGCTGACGTTCACCTCGTACTACAAGATGGACGCCGACCACGCTGGTGAGAGCACCGAGTGGGTCCCCAACGGGCGGGTGATCCGTGCCCGGCCGCACGTGGACTACAAGGCGATGCTGCGCCGCGACTACATCGGGGCCCTCACCGCGATGTACGACCGGCGTGTCCTGGGCACCAGGCTGATGCCGGAGATGCGCAAGCGCCAGGACTACGCCCTGTGGCTGTCGATCATGCGGGACGGTGCCGACGCCCGCGGCCTGGACGAACCGCTGGCCGTCTACCGGGCCCACCAGGCCGGGTCACTGTCCTCCAACAAGATGTCGCTGGTGAAGTACAACTGGGCCCTGTACCGCGAGCACGAGCGACTGTCGGTGCCGCGGGCGTCGCTGGCGCTGGCCGGCGCCGCGTGGCAGTCGGTGCGCAACTCGCGTATCTAGCCGTGCTGTTCCGGGGCCTCGGTGACGCCGACGTCCCGGGCGGCATCTCCGACTCCTCGACCCCCTCGACCCCTCGACCCCTCGACCCCTCGGCTCCTCGGCTCCTCGGCTCCTCGGCTCCTCGGTGAATACGTCGGGGCGGCCCTCACGCAGCCCTCCCCGGAACCGAACCGATTCGTACCGCGTATTCATGGGCAGGGGGTGATCCGGGACACTGCGAGGCCGCCGGCGGACCCACCGTGACGAATGCCGGTGCCGCCAGTGATACTTGCGGGCGACGGATGACCATGGGGGAGGTCGGAGTGAACAGGTCGGCGAACAGCGGCACGGCACCACCAACGTCGGCACCGCCGACCGGCATGCCCTCGGTGCCCCCGCAGCGGACACGCGCCACCGCACTGCCGCAGGCCCCCGACAGGCGCCGCACGGCCTTCGCCGAGGGGCTCGACCAGCTCCGGGCCGCCGCGACCACCGAACCCGGCCGCCTCCGCATCATCGGCGCCGTACTCGCCCTCCTCGTCGTCGCCTTCGGCACGGTCACGGCGTGGCAGGTCAACGACCGGGCGACAGCGGCGGACAGCGTCCTCCACCGCAGCCAGCCCATCAGCTCCGACGCCGCCGACATCTACCGGTCGCTCGCCGACGCCAACACCGCCGCCTCCAGCGGCTTCCTGGCCGGCCGGTCGGAGAGCGGGGACAACCGCGTCCGCTACGAGAAGGGCATCCGCACCGCCGCCGAGAAGCTCGTCGCCGCCGCGTCCAACTCCGACCCCGGCGACCCCTCGGCCGCCGCGATCTCCAAGCTCAACCGGCTGCTCCCGGAGTACAAGGGCCTGGTCGAGCAGGCCCGCACGTACAACCGGCAGGGCTTCCCGGTGGGCGGCGCCTACCTGCGCTACGCCAACGAGAAGATGCAGCGGGAGATGCTCCCGGCCGCCGAGGACCTGTACAAGAAGGAGAACCAGCGCCTGCGCGACGACTACGCCGACGCCACGCCCTACCCCTGGGCCGCGATAGCGCTCGGCGTCGTCGCCCTGGCCGCGCTCGCCTGGGCCCAGCACCGCAACTACCGGCGCACCAACCGCGTCCTGAACCACGGCCTGGTCGCCGCCACGGCGGCCGCCACCGTGGTGCTGCTGTGGCTGGTCGTCGGCCACAGCGTGGCCCGCGCAGGGCTCAACGACTCCTACGACCACGGCGTCCGCTCGCTGAACGTCCTCACCGACGCCCGTATCGCCTCCCTGAAGGCCCGCGGCAACGAGAACCTGACGCTGGTCTCCCGCGGTGCCGAGACCAAGAAGGTCGGCGAGGAGACGTACGACGCCTACGACTACGACTTCGAGCAGGACATCGACGCCCTCGGCAAGGGCCTCGCGCTCGCCGAGGACCTCGCCGACGACACCGAGGGCGGCAAGCCGGTCACCGCGGCCATGGGGAACATGAAGGAGTGGAAGAAGCGCCACTCCGCGGCCCGCGCCGAGGACGAGAACGGCGAGTACCAGAAGGCGCTGGACCGGGTGATCGGCGCCAAGGGCGCCACCGGCGAGTGCTTCGACAGTGTCGACGCCAACCTCGCCACCGCGCTGAAGCACGAGACGAACGAGTTCAAGTCGGCGGCCGGGGGCGGCCTGGACGCGATGTCGGGGCTGGCGATCGGCGCCGCCGTCCTCGCGGTCCTGGGCGCGGCGGGCGCCGTCCTGGGCATCGGCCGCAGGCTGTCGGAGTACCGGTGAGAGGGGGCACGACGATGCGAGCACGACGTCTGCGGGCCAGTCTGCGGGGCTGGGGCGGGGTCGGCGCGATGGCCGCCGTGTGCGCCCTGGCGGTCGTACTCGCCCTGCTGCTGCCGCTCGCCCGGACCTCCGGGGGTGACACCGCCGGCACCGGGGGTCAGAAGGTGGCTCACGGCGAGCAGGCGCGCGCCGCGGAGGAGTGCGAGGCGCCCGAGAAGCAGACCCTGTCCCCGTCCGGCGCCGACGGTCCGACCATCGAGGAGATCAAGAACCGGCAGGGCGAGAAGCGCAAGCTGGTCGTCGGCGTCGACCAGAACAGCTACCGCTGGGGCTACCGCAACCCCAACAGCACCGGCGCCGCCGAGCTGGAGGGCTTCGACATCGACCTGGTGCACCGCATCGCGGAGGACATCCTCGGCGACCCGGACGCGGTGCAGTTCAAGGCGATCCCCACCAACCAGCGCATCCCGGCGATCCAGGAGGGCCGCGTCGACATGGTGGTGCGCACCATGACGATCAACTGCGACCGGCTCGCCGATGTGGCGTTCTCCGCGCCCTACTTCAAGACCGGCCAGCATGTGCTGGCCCCCAAGTCCTCGAAGATCACCGGCTACGACGGCTCCCTCGCCGACGCCAGGATCTGCACCGCCGAGGGCTCCACCGCCTACTCCACCCTGGAGCAGGGCCGCAAGGACGGCGACCTGCCTGCCTCCGCCGACATCTCCCGCACCGTGCCCAACCAGCTCGACTGCCTGGTCCGCCTCCAACTCGGCGAGGTGGACGCGGTGGTGACCGACGGCGCCCTGGCCGCCAGCCAGGCCGCGCAGGACCCCACGGTCGAACTGAAGGGCGAGGCGTTCACCACCGAGTACTACGGCGTGGCGATGAAGAAGGACGCCGACGATCTGGTACGCCGGGTCAACCAGATCCTGGTGGACTACCGCAAGGACACCTCCGGCGGCTGGCAGGCGTCGTACGACAAGTGGCTTTCGGCGACACTGGGAGCGGAGTCGAAGGACTCGGAGCCGCCCGCGCCGCAGTACCTCCGCAAGAGCTGAACCCGCACCGCACGACTACAACTCCCCAGCCGGACACAACAGCAGCGAGAGGTGATCGATGGGCGTCACGGGACCCCCTGGGCCGGTGATGGACCGGGACGAGGTGGACCGTGCGCTGGCGCGGCTCGGCGCGGAGCACGAGGCGATCGAGACCTCGCTGCTCGCCCTCCAGGACCACGCGGGCCGCAGACTCCTCGAAGGGGCCGAGCTGACCGGCGTGACCAAGGAGCGCTGGACGGCCACGGAGGCGTCGATCACGCTGCTGTGGACGTACTTCGACGCCTACACGGCCGCCCTGCGCACCGCGCGGGAGATCCGGGCCCGCCGCCGCTGGTCCAGCCGCGAGGACCTGGTCGAGCTGACCGAACTGCTGCGCGGCGAGTCGGTCACGGTCGCCGGGTCCGCCGCCGCGACCGCCAACGCGCCGACCCTGCACGGCAATTCCGGCAAGCTCACCGAGCGGTACTCGCTGGTGACGCTGGTGGACCGGATGAACGAGCTGTACGCGACCTCGCTGGACATGGTGGTCGCCGCCGACGCGGTCTGGTCGGCGCTGCCCGCGCGGATCGATTTACTGGCCGCGGAGTTGCAGCGCACCCGCAAGCTCGCGTACTCCGTCGGGGTGCGGCCGGGCGAGCACCCGGCCGGGGACGACCTGGAGCGGATCACCCGCACCCTGACCCGGCTGCGCGAAGAGGTGGTCTCGGACCCGCTGGCGTACTGGCTTCCGGCGGAGGGCAGTTCGGCACCGGGCGGCGGGAAGCCGGACACCACGGTCTACGACCGCGAGGCGCGCGCCCTGGAGGACGTGCGCCGGGAGATCGAGGCCGTGCTGACGGTCCGGCAGGACGCGGAGGCCCGCCTGGTGAAGCTGCGGGACGTGCTCTCCCGCGCGGACCGCACCCTCGCCGAGGCCCGCACCGCGCGCGGTGAGGTCCTGGCGAAGATCGCCGCCACGGAGGTGCCGGTGGTCAGCGGCCCGCCGACCGTGCTCCAGGAGCAGTTGGCGACCGCCGCCGAGTACCGCAGACAGGCCCAGTGGCACCGGCTGTCCCCGCTGCTGGACTCCCTGGAGCAGAAGGCGGAGGACGAACTGCTGCGCGCCCGGGAGTCGTTGACCGCGGTCACCGCGCCGCTCGCGGTCCGTGCCGAGCTGCGCGGCCGGCTGGACGCGTACAAGGCGAAGGTGGCCCGGCTCGGCCTGGCCGAGGACCCGTTCCTGATCGAGCGCTACGACGCGGCCCGGCGCATGCTGTGGAGCGCGCCCTGCGACCTGCGCGTCGCGGAGCAGGCCGTCCTGCGCTACCAGCAGGCGGCGGCCGAGCAGCTCAGCGCCGCCTCGCACGTGCCGGAGCAGGGCGGCCCGCAGGACCGCAGGGGGGAGACGTCGTCATGAGTCAGGCACAGCAGACCTGCCAGCGGCCCGGCTGCGGCGGCAGTTACGAGGACATGGGCGGCGGCGAGCTGTACTGCGACACCTGCGGTCTGGCCCCCGTCGTCGCCACCAACGGCATGGTCGGCTCCACCCCGACGGGGGTGAGCGGGGGCGGCAAGTCCGGCTCCTCCAGCGCCAGTTCCCGCTCCAGCAGCCGCGCCAGCTCGCGTACGTCCTCGCAGTCGTCGAAGTCGCGCCGCTCGGTGTCGGGACGCCTCTCGCGGTCCCTGTCGGGGCGTACGTCCGGCCGTTCGGTGTCGGTGCGCAGCTCCGGCTCGGCGGCCGCCTCCTCCGGGCGGGGGCGGCTCGGGGTGGGCCTGGTCGAGGTGCCGGACGTGCCGCGGCCCGACCCGCGCGCGATGGTGCTGGACAACCCTGAGGTGCCCGAGCGCAAGCGGTTCTGCTCCCGCTCCGACTGCGGCGCCCCGGTGGGCCGTTCGCGCGGCGACCGGCCGGGCCGCACGGAGGGCTTCTGCACCAAGTGCGGGCACCCGTACTCCTTCGTGCCCAAGCTGCGGGCCGGGGACGTGGTGCACGGCCAGTACGAGGTCGTGGGCTGCCTGGCGCACGGCGGGCTCGGCTGGATCTACCTCGCGGTGGACCGCGCGGTCTCCGACCGGTGGGTGGTCCTCAAGGGCCTGCTGGACACCGGTGACCAGGACGCGATGGCGGCGGCGATCTCCGAGCGGCGCTTCCTGGCGGAGATCGAGCACGCCAACATCGTGCGGATCTACAACTTCGTCGAGCACCTCGACCAGCGCACCGGCTCCCTCGACGGCTACATCGTCATGGAGTACGTCGGCGGCAAGTCGCTGAAGGAGATCGCCAACGGCCGCCGCACACCCGACGGCAAGCGCGACCCGCTGCCGGTGGAGCAGGCCTGCGCCTACGGCATCGAGGCCCTGGAGGCGCTCGGCCATCTGCACAGCCGCAACCTGCTGTACTGCGACTTCAAGGTCGACAACGCCATCCAGACCGAGAGCCAGCTCAAGCTCATCGACATGGGCGCCGTGCGCCGCATGGACGACGACGAGTCGGCGATCTACGGCACGGTCGGCTACCAGGCGCCGGAGGTCGCCGAGGTGGGCCCGTCGGTGGCGAGCGACCTGTACACCGTCGCCCGCACCCTGGCGGTGCTGACCTTCGACTTCCAGGGCTACACGAACGTCTTCGTGGACTCCCTGCCCGACCCGGACAACATCGAGGTCTTCCGGCGGTACGAGTCCTTCTACCGGCTGCTGGTGCGCGCCACCGACCCGGACCCGGCGCGCCGGTTCGCCTCCGCGCAGGAGATGGCGGAGCAGCTGACGGGCGTGCTGCGGGAGGTCGTCTCGCTCCAGACGGGGCAGCCGCGGCCGTCCCTGTCGACACTGTTCGGGCCCGAAGTGAAGGTCACCGACACCGAGTTGTTCCCGAGACTGGACGGCGAGGTCTCCCGGCTCGGAGCGCGCCGCAACGGGCGCAAGGACACCGAGATCAGCGCGCCCGCGCTCTCCGCGGGGCTGGTCAAGCCCGTCAACGCACCCGTCGCGGCGCTCGCCCTTCCGGTGCCGCACGTGGACGCCTCGGACCCCAACGCCGGTTTCCTCGCGGGGCTTCTGGCCTCCGCCCCGGCCGAACTGGTGAGCGCCCTCGCCGCCGCCCCGGCGCCGTCCACCGAGACCCGCCTGCGGCAGGTGCGGGCCTGGCTGGAGAACGGCGAGGCGGGCACCGCGCACGAGATGCTGACCCGGCTGGAGGGCGAACGGCCCGACGACTGGCGGGTGGTGTGGTACCGGGGCGTGGCCGCGCTGGTCACCGGCGACCACGAGGGCGCCGCGCTCGCCTTCGACGCCGTCTACGACGCCTTCCCGGGTGAGCCCGCGCCGAAGCTGGCCCTCGGCCTGTGCGCGGAGGTGCTGGGCCAGCTCGACAACGCCGCCGAGTACTACCGCCTGGTGTGGTCGACCGACCCCAGCTTCGTCAGCGCCGCGTTCGGCCTGGCCCGGGTCCAGCTCGCCACCGGCGACCGGCGCGGCGCGGTGGCCACCCTGGAGTCGGTCCCGGAGAGCTCGATCCACTACACGGCCGCCCGGGTGGCCGCCGTACGGGCGCGGCTGCGGCAGCGCACCGCGGTCGCCTCCGACGTACCGTTCCTGGAGGACCTGACCGCCGCCGCGGGACAGGTGGAGGCGCTGCAGGCGTACGGCCTGGACCCGGCGCGCCGCGAGGAGTTGGCGACGGAGGTGCTCGGCTGTGCGCTGGACTGGGTACTCTCCGGTGGCCAAGGTTCCGTCCCCGACGCCGCCGGGGGACGGGTGCTGCTCGGCAGTGGCCTGGACGAGCGGGGACTGCGGTTCGGGCTGGAGCGTTCGTACCGCATGCTGGCCCGGCTCGCGCAGGGCGGCGAGGAGAGGATCGACCTGGTGGAACGCGCCAACCGTTACCGCCCCCGGACGTGGGTGTAGTTGATGTCACAGATGCCCCAGCAGGCCGCTCTGTCGCACTGCCCGAGCTGCGCCGAACCGCTGCTCACGGGTGACCGTTTCTGCGAGAAGTGCGGATACGACCTGTCCGCGACGGCGGCGCCCCAGACCCCGGCGGCCCCGGCTCCGGCTCCGGTCGCGCCTCCGGCCGCGGCCCCCGCTCCGGCGGTGAACGGCACCGCCCCCGTGGCCTGGCCGCACGCCTCCGAGCCCACCGGCACGGACACGCCCCCGGTCGTGCACGTACCGGCCGACCTGAAGGGCACCGGGTCCGACGGATCCGCGCCCGGCGGGGTGCGCTTCGACCGTGCGCCCGAGCCCGACGAGTACCCGCTCCAGGCGCCCGACCCGCGGATCGCCGCCGAGCAGCCCGCGCCCGCCAAGGTGTGCGTGGCCTGCCGGGCGGGCCGGGTCGACCAGGACGGCTACTGCGAGAACTGCGGGCACGCCCAGCCCCGCGAGCGCGACCACATGGAGCAGGAGTGCGGCCCGGTCGCGGCGGTCAGCGACCGCGGGCTGCGCCACCACCGCAACGAGGACGCCTTCGCCGTGGGCTGCACCGCGCTCGCCGACGGCTCCCCCGCGACCCTGGCGATCGTCTGCGACGGCGTCTCCTCCGCGACCCGCCCCGACGACGCCTCGCTGGCCGCGTCCCGGGCCGCGAGCGACGCCCTGCTGGCCGCCCTGCCGCAGGGCACGCACCCGCAGCAGGCGATGCACGAGGCGATCGTGGCGGCCTCCCGCGCGGTCAACGCGCTGGCCGGTGAACCCGCCACCGCCCTGGAGCAGGCCCCGCACCAGAACGCGCCCGCCTGCACCATCGTCGGCGCGATCGTCACCGCCGGTCTGCTGGTGGTCGGCTGGGTCGGCGACAGCCGCGTCTACTGGGTGCCGGTGGACCGCAGCGCGCCCCCGGCCCGGCTCACCGAGGACGACTCCTGGGCGGCCCAGATGGTCGCCGCGGGCCTGATGAACGAGGCCGAGGCGTACGCCGACGAGCGCGCCCACGCGATCACCGGCTGGCTCGGCGCGGACGCCTACGAACTGGAGCCGCACACCGCGTCCTTCAAGCCGGACCGGCCCGGTGTGGTCGTGGTCTGCACCGACGGTCTGTGGAACTACGCCGAGGCGGCCGAGGAGATGGCGGACGTGGTGCCCCTCGACGCGGCCGTACGGCCCCTGCACAGCGCCCAGGTACTGGTCGGTCACGCGCTCGACGGCGGGGGCCACGACAACGTAACAGTGGCCGTGCTGCCGTTCCCGGCCCCTCCGATGGGGGCAGGATCGGCCTGAGGCCCCGTTCAGCGGGGGCGGCCTCGACGGACCGGAGGGGACCGGTCCGCCATCAGCCATCGCCCCACTCCGGTGGGGTGTCCTAGGGGGATCAGAGAAGGCATGGCCATTTTCTCGAAGTCGAACGTGCCGCAGTTCTCGATGGACGTCTACCAGAACGAGTACCTCCCCGAGGGCGGCCGTGAGGTGAACGCGATCGTCACGGTCACCGCGACCGGCGGCGGCACGATCGGGAGCGCGGTCGCGGCGCCCCACCTGTTCACACCGGGGCAGGGCCCGTCCGCGGCCGTGGCGCTCATGGTCGACTGCTCGGGTTCGATGGACTACCCGGCGACCAAGATGCGCAACGCCCGGGACGCCACGGCCGCCGCGATCGACACCCTGCGCGACGGGGTGCACTTCGCGGTGATCGGCGGCACCCACGTCGCCAAGGAGGTCTACCCGGGCGCCGGGCGCCTCGCGGTCGCCGACGCCACCACCCGCGAGCAGGCCAAGCAGGCGCTGCGCGGGCTCACCGCGGGCGGCGGCACCGCGATCGGCACCTGGCTCCGGCTCGCCGACCGGCTGCTGTCCTCCGCGGACGTGGCCATCCGCCACGGCATCCTGCTCACCGACGGCCGCAATGAACACGAGTCACCCGAGGAGCTGCGCGCCGCGCTGGACGCCTGCGCGGGGCGTTTCACCTGCGACGCGCGCGGTGTGGGCACCGACTGGGAAGTGAAAGAAGTCACAGGGATCGCCTCCGCGCTCCTCGGCACCGCCGACATCGTCGCCGACCCGGCGGGGCTGGCCGCCGACTTCACGCAGATGATGGAGACGGCGATGGGCAAGGAGGTCGCGGACGTCTCCCTGCGGGTGTGGACCCCGGTGGGCACGACGATCAAATTCGTCAAGCAGGTGGCACCGACGGTCGAGGACCTGACCGGCCGCCGCACCGAATCGGGCCCGCGTTCGGGCGACTACCCCACCGGTTCCTGGGGCGACGAGTCCCGTGACTACCACGTTTGTGTCGAGGTTCCGCCCGCCGACCTGGGCCGGGAGATGCTTGCGGCGCGGGTCTCCCTGGTGATCCCGCAGCCGGACGGCAGCGTCCAGAACCTCGGCGCGCAGGGCCTGGTCCGGGCCGTGTGGACCGACGACATGGTCGCCTCGACCTCGATCAACCCGCAGGTCGCCCACTACACCGGGCAGGCCGAACTGGCACAGGCCATCCAACAGGGGCTCGATCTTCGCAAAGCGGGCGATATCGATGGAGCAACGGCCAAACTGGGCCGGGCGGTTCAGCTCGCCAGCGCCTCCGGAAACGCCGATACGGCGAAACTCCTTGCGAAGGTGGTGGACGTGGTCGATGCCGCGACAGGTACTGTGCGACTGAAGGCGAAGGTCGCGGAGGCCGACGAGATGACTCTCGAAACCCGGTCGACAAAGACTGTTCGTGTAAAGAAGTGACAGCACCACTGCCCGAGCGACAACGCGAGCCCGGCCCCTCGGGGTTGGAGAAATCCGGCTTCAACGGCCGGAAAGGAGAGGGGGAAGCGCCGACATGCCGACCTGCCCGAACGGACACCAGTCGGGTTCCGACGACTGGTGCGAGGTCTGCGGTCACCGCATGGCCGGTGCCGTACCGCCGCCTCCTCCGCCGCCCCCGCCCGGCGGCGGTTACGGCTTCCCGCCGCCCGGTGGCCCCGGAGCCCCCGGCGGCGCCCGGCCGCCGCACCTGTCCGCCGTACCGGACCACGAGCCGGAGCTCTGCCCGCAGTGCCGTACGCCCCGTGAGGGCGGCGCGCCGTTCTGCGAGGAGTGCCGGTGGAACTTCCTGACCAACACGGCCACGTCGTACACGCCGGCCGCTCCGCGCCCGCCGGCGCCCGGCCCCAGCCCGGCCGCCCGCTTCCAGCAGCAGTCCGGCCCGTCCTACGGCGGCGGTGACTCGTACGACTACCAGAGCTCGCGGCCGTCGCAGATGAACCGGCCCGCGGAACCGATCCCGCCGTTCGGCGCGGAGCCGGGTCCGGGCGGACCCGGCGGTCCGGGTGGCCCCGGCGGTCCGGGTGGCCCCGGCGGTCCTGGTGGCCAGGGGCCCTACGGCGGTCCCGGTGGCCCGAACGGTCCCGGTGGCTTCGGCGGCCAGGGTGGTCCCGGAGGCCCTGGCGGCCCCGGTGGCCCCTCCGGCTTCGGTGGTGACCCCTCGCGGCCCGTACCGCCGCCTCCCGGCCCGACCCCGCCCGCCGGTCCCGGAGGCCCTGGCGGCCCCGGTGGCGCTCCGCAGGGGTTCCAGTCCGGCCCGCCCGCCCCGCCCGGATACCCGCAGGAGACGAACCGTCCGCAGCCCGGCGGCCCGTCCTTCGGCGGCGGCGAGGACGACTGGGTGATCTCGCCCCCGTCCTCCGGCCCCGGCGGCCCCGGCCAGGGCGGCGGCTACGGCTACCCCCAGCCCGGCTCCGGCCAGGCGCCGCCCCCGCCCGGCGGCGGCTACCAGCAGCAGCCGGCCACCTGGACGGCGACCATCGGCCCGGACCGCGAGTACTTCATGGCGATGATGCAGCGCTCCGGCCCCGAGGCCGCGGGCCTGAACCTGCCCGCGTACTCGCCCGAGCAGCAGCGCACGCTCTCCGGCAACCAGGTCACCATCGGCCGCCGCCGGCACTCCACCGGCGAGTCCCCCGACATCGACCTGTCGGTGCCGCCGGAGGACCCGGGCGTCTCGCACCAGCACGCGGTGCTGGTGCAGCAGCCGAACGGCTCCTGGGCGGTCGTCGACCAGAACTCCACCAACGGCACCACGGTCAACGGCTCCGAGGAACCGATCCAGCCGTTCGTGCCGGTACCGCTCCAGGACGGCGACCGGGTGCACGTCGGCGCCTGGACGACGATCACCATCCGTCGCGGCTGAGCCGCGGAACTCTCACCGGAGGGGCCAGGCGTACGGCCCCTCCGGAATGCCCCGCACGCCCACGCGCCCGGCCGGGCCCCTCCGCCGGGAAACGCCGATGCGCCCACGGGCTCGACCGAGCCATCGCCGCCTCCTGGAGGCTCCGCCCAATCACCCCCGCAGGGGCCAGGTGTACGGCCCCTCCGGACCGTCCAGCCAGGCCCACTGGCCGTCCCCGCCGACGGTGACGCCGTAGCGCTCCCGCTCGGGCATCCCCTCGCGGTCCCACAGCGCGTACGCCTCCTGCGGGTCCAGGCCCACCCGGCCGAGGGCGAGCAGGAAGCGGAACAGGTCGTGGTCACGGGCCCGGCGGGGCACCCCGCCGAGCGGCGCCGGTTCGCTCTCGGGGCGGTCGCCGCCGCGCAGCGGGACGAAGTAGGCGGGCGTGTGCAGGAAGCGGCCCTCGGCGTGCTCGGCGTCCCGCACGGTCAGTACGACCAGGCCGGTGGCCATGGGCGCCAGGATCCTGGCCCCCGCGCGGCACTGGGCGAGCCAGGCGCGCGGCACGCACGACAGGGCGCAGGTCGCGATGATCCGGTCGTAGGGCCCGCGTTCCGGGACGCCCCGGGCGCCGTCGCCGGTCACCACGGCCGGACGGTACCCGGCGGCCTCCAGGTGCCGGCGCGCGGACTCGGTGATCTCCGGTTCCAGGTCGACGGTGGTGACGAGTCCGTCGTCGCCGAGGCGCCGGGCGAGCAGGGCGGCGTTCCAGCCGGTGCCGGTGCCGATCTCCAGTACGCGGTGCCCGTCCTCGACCTCCAGCGCGACCAGCATCATCGCCATCAGCGAGGGCTGGCTGCTGGAGGACACCAGCTCGCCGTCGCGCAGCCGGGTGGCCAGCGGCACGTCGGCATAGGCGCCGCGCAGCCAGCGCTCGCGCGCGGCGGGGTCGGGGTCCTCGCCCCAGCGCCGCTCGTGCCCGCCGACGACGGCGACGTAGTAGTAGGGCACGAAGAGATGGCGGGGCACGGCCGTGAACACCTCCGCCCACCTCGGATCGGCGTCCCAGGCCCCGCTCCTGTCGATCTCGCGCACCAGCCGCGCCCGCGCCGTGGCGGCGAGGGCGTCGAAGTCGTCGAGGCCGCTGTCGGGAGCATGGGGGGCGCTCATACCTCCACTGTCCTGCGGGACGCCGGGCGGGGCGAGGGCGGAGGGGAGCTACGTCGGGGACCTAGGGCTTGAGTCCTGGGCCGCGGCGTCTGAGACCATGGGGGCGTGAAAGAGATTAGGCGCGGCACGCTTCAGGAGCAGACCTTCTACGAGCAGGTCGGCGGGGAGGAGACCTTCCGCCGCCTGGTCCACCGTTTCTACCAGGGGGTGGCCGAGGACCCGCTCCTGCGGCCGATGTACCCCGAGGAGGACCTCGGCCCCGCCGAGGAGCGCCTGACCCTCTTCCTGATCCAGTACTGGGGCGGGCCCACCACGTACAGCGACAACCGCGGCCACCCCCGGCTGCGGATGCGCCACGCGCCGTTCGTCGTGGATCGCGCGGCCCACGACGCCTGGCTGAAGCACATGCGCGACGCCGTGGACGAGCTGGGCCTGTCCGAGGAGCACGAGCGGACGCTGTGGAACTACCTCACGTACGCGGCGGCGTCGATGGTGAACACGGAGGGCTGAGCCGGGGGCAGTGACCCCTTCGCTCCGGCTCAGTGGGAGACGCTGACGCCGAGCGACCCGAGCCCGTTGGCCCTGCGCACGGCTATCGACCCGTACGGCGTGCGCAGGCGCAGCCAGGAGGCGGCGGAGAACAGCGCGGGCTCCCCGGAGGCACGCAGGAAGCCGAGCGACTGCGCGGCGTGCACGGCCCGCACCGGCAGAGCGGTGGAGCCCACCTCCCGGGACCAGATCTCCCGCCCGATGCGGTCGAGTTCGGCCCGGGTACGCCGGTCGGGGTCGAGTTCCTCGCTCCGGGCCCGGAACTCGGCCACCGCGGCGCCCACCAGGGCCCGCAGGTCGTCCGGCGCGGGCAGCCCCGGCACGGGGCGCCAGCCGCTCCTCGGCGGCAGCACGCCCGCCCAGGGCGGTCCGGTGACGGCGGCCGGGACGAGGGCGGTGGCCGCCGGCTCGTCCACCGCCTCCAGCAGTTCACCGGCGGAGACGGTCACGTCCAGGGTGACGTCGAGGCCGTTCTCGTACGGCTTGGCCAGCCGCGCGGCGCGGATCGCCAGTACCTCGAAGGACGGCGGGCGCCCGAAGACGGCGAGCGCGGTGCCGGCTGCCTGGAGGCGTACCGCGGCGCCCCGGTCGTAGTGGAGCAGCCGGGAGAGGAAGGCGGCGAGATCGGCCGCCTCCCCCTCGTCCGCGAGGTGGAGCACCGTCATGCGGCGACGGCCTCCTCCTCGTCATCGTCGTCCATGTACTCGGCGAGGAACTCGCGCTCCTCGGCGGTGATCCGGCGGGGCCGCTGCGCCTCGAAGTCGAACGGCACTATGACCGTCGAGGCCCGGACGTAGACGATGTCGTCGTCCTTCACCTCGTAGGTGAGGGTGAAGGACGCGGCCCTTATCTCGGTGACCCACAGCTCGATGTCCACCGGGTGGTGGCGGTGCACGAGCTGGCGCTTGTAGTCGATCTCATGGCGCGCCACCACGGACCCCTGCTGGAAATCCTTGTCCGGGCGGAACAGGAAGTCGATACGGGCTTCCTCCAGGTACCGGAGGAAGACCACGTTGTTGACGTGGCCGTACGCGTCCATGTCCGCCCAGCGCAGCGGGCAGCGGTAGATGTGCCGCAAGATCGATCAGCCCCGGGTCAGCTTCTTGTAGGTGGCGCGGTGCGGACGCGCGGCGTCCGGACCGAGGCGCTCGATCTTGTTCTTCTCGTACGACTCGAAGTTGCCCTCGAACCAGAACCACTTGGAGTCACCCTCGTAGGCGAGGATGTGCGTGGCGACCCGGTCCAGGAACCACCGGTCGTGGGAGACGACCACGGCGCAGCCCGGGAACTCCAGCAGCGCGTTCTCCAGGCTGGAGAGCGTCTCGACGTCGAGGTCGTTGGTGGGCTCGTCGAGGAGCAGCAGGTTGCCGCCCTGCTTGAGGGTGAGCGCGAGGTTGAGGCGGTTGCGCTCACCGCCGGAGAGCACACCGGCCGGCTTCTGCTGGTCCGGGCCCTTGAAGCCGAAGGCGGAGACGTACGCCCGGCTCGGCATCTCGACCTGGCCCACGTTGATGTAGTCCAGCTCGTCGGAGACGACCGCCCACAGGGTCTTCTTCGGGTCGATGTTCTCGCGGCTCTGGTCGACGTAGGAGATCTTGACGGTGTCGCCGACCTTGATCGAACCGGAGTCGGGCTTCTCCAGCCCCTGGATCATCTTGAAGAGGGTGGTCTTACCGGCACCGTTCGGCCCGATGACACCGACGATCCCGTTCCGAGGCAGCGTGAAGCTGAGGTCGTCGATGAGAACCTTCTCCCCGAAGGCCTTACTGAGGTTGTTGACCTCGACGACGATGTTGCCCAGGCGCGGCCCCGGCGGGATCTGGATCTCCTCGAAGTCCAGCTTCCGCATCTTCTCGGCCTCGGCGGCCATCTCCTCGTACCGCGCGAGACGGGCCTTGGACTTGGCCTGCCGCCCCTTGGCGTTGGAGCGGACCCACTCAAGCTCTTCCTTGAGCCGCTTGGCGCGCTTGGCGTCCTTCTGCCCCTCGACCTTCAGACGGGTCTGCTTGGTCTCCAGGTACGTGGAGTAGTTGCCCTCGTACGGGTAGGCGCGCCCGCGGTCGAGCTCCAGGATCCACTCGGCGACGTTGTCCAGGAAGTACCGGTCGTGGGTGATCGCCACGACGGTGCCCGGGTACTTGGCGAGGTGCTGCTCCAGCCAGTTGACGGACTCGGCGTCGAGGTGGTTGGTGGGCTCGTCGAGCAGCAGCAGGTTGGGCTGCTCCAGCAGCAGCTTGCACAGCGCGACCCGGCGCCGCTCACCGCCGGAGAGGTTGGTGACGGGCCAGTCGCCGGGCGGGCAGCCCAGGGCGTCCATAGCCTGCTCCAGCTGGGCGTCGAGGTCCCAGGCGTTGGCGTGGTCCAGCTCCTCCTGGAGCTTGCCCATCTCTTCGAGCAACGCGTCGGAGTAGTCGGTCGCCATCTGCTCGGCGATCTCGTTGAACCGGTCGAGCTTGCCCTTGATCCCGGCGACGCCCTCCTGGACGTTCTCCAGGACCGTCTTCTCCTCGTTCAGCGGCGGCTCCTGCAGCAGGATGCCGACGCTGTACCCGGGCGACAGGAACGCGTCGCCGTTCGACGGCTGCTCCAGCCCCGCCATGATCTTCAGCACGGTCGACTTACCGGCGCCGTTCGGGCCGACGACGCCGATCTTCGCCCCGGGGAGGAAGTTCAGGGTGACGTCATCGAGGATCACCTTGTCGCCGTGCGCCTTGCGCGCCTTGCGCATGGTGTAAATGAACTCAGCCAAGAGAAACCGTCCGGCAGCTTGAAATCAGGCAGTGGGCAGATACACCCCATCTTGCCCGACCGCCACCCCTGGGGGGAAACCCGTATCGCAGCAGGGCACTGACCTGGCCTTTCCCGGATGACGCCCGAGCCCCGCCTGTCACTGTCGGTCACCACCGGTCGGCCTCGGGCGCCCTCGCACGGCCCAGGGACGACCCGGCCCGAGGATGCCGCTCCCCCACCGTGCCGGGCTACCGTGCCGTCGTGACCAGCACGGCCCTCTCCTCTTCCTCGACGTCGATGGCCCACTGATTCCGTTCGGATCGTCGTCCGGCCACCCACGGGCTGCCGCTGCCGCCGCCGTGAGGGCTGCCGATCAAGGGAATTTACTGCTGGCCCGGCTCGCCCCTGGGATCGGGGCACGCCTCATGTTTCTGGGCTGACATCTCGTGTGGGCGACAACCTGGCTGGACGAGGCGAACAAGATCGTCGCCCCGCGCATCGGGCTGCCGCGGTTACCCGTGGTGAAGGGGCCGGACGCCGACACGGAGGAAGGCCCACGGGGCCTGCACTGGGCAACCCTCTCCCTTGTCCAGTGGCCCGACGGCCGGCCATTCATCTGGGTCGACGACGAGATCAGCGCCATGGACCGCCTCTGGGTAGACGCCGGCCACCCCGGTCCGTCACTGCTTCATCAGGTCGACCCGGCCAAGGGCCTCGAAGACTCCGACTTCCACGCGCTCGCCGGATGGCTCGACGCCGTCACGTCGGGATGAGCACCGTCTCAGGAATTCGGCGGTGACCCTCACCTGCGCTGCCCTGCTGCTGGCGCCGGGGCGCCACCGCCCCCATCCGCCTGTCAACCGTGGATGTCAGACCACCCTGGCATTCTGCGCCCGTGAGAATGACATGGGCCGACTTCTGGGCACTGATAGCCACCCTGAATGGTGAGGCCACCCAAGCGAACTGCCGACACCTCGCCGCAGAACTGAGCCGCCGCTCCGTCTCCGACATCATCGGCTTCGCGGAACGTCATGCCGAGGCTCTCTACCGTCTGGACCAGGAGAAGTTCGGCTGCCTCCCCGTCGTTGACCTGACGGCCCGATTCGGTAGCCCTTTCCCGCAGTCGGCCGACGTGTTCCTGTATGCCCGCTGCGCCGTGGTGGCCGCGGGGCAAGCCGTATGGGAGAGCGTCTTCTCCGATGCTGCCAAGTTCGCCCCGTACACCTCCAGCGAGCACGACGGCGAATGGCTTCTGTATGTGCCGGACATGGCGTACGAGCTGGCCACTGGCGATGAGTGGAACCGCTCGACCCGGTACTGCTTCGAAAGCTTTTCCAACCGGGACGGCTGGCCCCATCTGCGGGACTGAACCGAACTACCGCTTGATGGGGATCTCGTAGACGATCTCGCAGAGCGCGCTGGGCACAACGATGTCCGCCGTCTCCACGGGCCGCCCCTGGTCGCTGTAGTACGTCCGCCGGATGTGCGTGACGAGCGCACCCTTCTGGACGCCGAGGAGTGAGGCCTCCTCGGCGGTCACCTGCCTTGGCTCCGGTTGCTCCACGGCGTGGGTGACGGTGACGCCGATCTCCGCCATGCGGTTCACGACCCCTGCCCCGGCGTGCGGCCCTCCCTCGGGGAGAACGACGAGCGTGCCGCCGGTGAGGTCGTACGGCTCCCAGCTCGTCGACAGCTGCACCGGCCGACCGTCGGCCAGGAACTCGTACGCCGTCCGCACGCACAGCTCACCTTCGGCGATACCGAGCCGCGTGGCGATCTCCGCCGGTGCCGGAACCTTGGCCTCGGTCCGGCTCTCCCAGTCGCCCTGCCTGCCGACGGCCTTCATGTCGGCCCGGAACGGTGAGCCGCTGGGCTGCTCCCGCGCGGACGACCGGACCACGCGCACGCGCTGCCGTGGCTCGGCGACGTAGGTGCCGGAACCGGCGCGGCCCTCCAGCACACCTTGGGAGATCAGCAACTCCTGTGCCCGACGCACCACGTTGTCGCCGACGCCGTACTCCTGGCCGATCTGGGCGCGGGAGGGAAGCCGGTCCCCCAGCTCCCACTCGTGCTCCGCGATCCGCCGCCGAAGCTCGTCGGCGATGCGGAGGTAGGGCGGTTGCTCAGGCATATGGAAAATCTAGTCCACTAGCTCTAATCTAGTTAACTAGCTTTACTTAAAGCGATCACCGCTAACCGGAGGGCTGCCCTGTGCCTGCTTCCAAGGAGCGCGCGGGGGCCATCGCCGCCCGGTTATCGGCCGTCGGGCTCGCCACGCGCGTGGAGGAGCGCGACGAGTGCACGGCCATCGAGGCGGAGGTGCCGGAACCACTTTCCGCCGAGTCATGGCGGGAGGTCCTGAAAGCGGTGGCCGATGCCGACCGCTTCGGCCTACTCGCCACCAGTTCGAACGACCGCACCCTCTGGGCGGTCCTACACAAGACGGTGCCCGCGACGGGCAATGTCGGGGGACCGGGCCATCAGCGATAGGAGCTGAGCACCGTGCTCAATCGTATCCGCCGTACCGCCTCGCACCTCAGGGAGCGGTACCTCCACAAGGGCCGACACCGCCGCTCCGCAACGCCTGTGCGGCCCGTCGCCGCTTCCCCTGAAGTCGCCCACGGCGCGGTGCTGTTCCTGCGCCGACATCGCGAGCACACGGGCCTTCTCGTAGGGGAGGAAACGGCGCTCGTCCGCCCGTACGTCCTTGCCAGTGAGGCCCGCGCACAGCACCGCTCGGCGCCCGTGAGCAGCACTCCCCTCGGTGGCCCCTGGTACGCCTCAGCGGGTGACCACTGATGCCGCCCCACCACCAACTCCGCGCACCGGGGCCCGACTCCTACCGGTCGGCCTCCTGCCGGATCGGCACGCACCACGCCTGCGCGGAGTCGTCCCCGGCCACCGCGCCGGTCGATGTGCCAGTGATCTACGAAGCCTGCGACTGCTCGTGCCACACGATCGCCAAGTGCCCCGTACCGACGGAGGCGGCACGGTGAAGGCAACGGCACTCGATGGCGCGGTGCTTTCCCCTGTCGAGATCACCTCGGCCAGCGTGCAACGCGGCGACATCATCCAGGTCGGAGGCCAGCAGTGCCGGGTGAGCGACCTCTTCCAACTGCCCGGCGGAGCGAAGCGACTCGTCCTCGACTCGGGTGAGTTGCTGACCATCCACACGATGACCCGGCTCGTGGCCCTGCGGCTCGTGCGAGTGAGAGGCGGTGATCCAACCCATGCCCTCGCGACGCGACACCATCGCCGATGACCTCCGGGACCGGATCGTCACCGGTCGGCTCAAGCCCGGCGACCGCCTGCCCTCTGAGGCGCACTTGGCCGCGCAGTACGCGGTGAGCACACCGACACTGCGGAACGCCCTCGCCGTGCTCCAGGCGGAAGGCCTGGTCGAGAAGGTCCACGGCAAGGGGAACTTCATTCGCCGTCCGATGTGCAGAATCACGTACGTGGGAGGGGGCCGGACACCGGACAGGCGCATCGTGGACCTCGCACCTCTGAGCGTCAGCGTCCACACCACCATAGTCCGGGCCCGCAGGCATCTCGCGGCCCTGCTGAAGATGCCGACCGGCAGTCCTCTGACGGAGATCCTCTGTCTCGGCCATGAGGGCGAGGGGCCTCACAGCCTCGCTCGTATTTACGTCCCTTGTGACCTGGCACCGGCCGCCGCGCTCCGCGAGTCACTCCCGTACGAGGAGATCATGACGGGCCTGATGGAACTTCGCCCGCCGCCGGCTGAAGTCCGGGAGGAGATCAGCGTCCGCCTTCCGACACCGGAGGAGGCATCCACGCTCCGGATCAGCTCCGCCCTGGCAGTCCTCGCCATCACCCGCCAGACGGCCGACGTCGCTGGACGCGTGGTCGAGGCGGCCCTCCTCGTGCTACCGGGAAACCGCGCCGACGCGGTGTTCACCACTCACCACATGATCGACGAGAGGCCCGTGGAAGCATGACGACCTCAAACGAACTGCGGCTCCTCCCCTGGACGGGCCCCGACGGCAAGCCGTGCTTCCTCAGCACCGATGACAACGGCGGCCACATGTCCCGCCTGGCACACAACATCGAGTCAGTGCAACTCGGCATGGCAACCGCCCTCCTGGCCCAAGCGTTAGACATCCTCGCCCAGGCGGAAACGGACCCCGACGACCTGCGACTCCTGACGAAGGACCTGACCGGAGCTCTACGGGACACGCTCCGCGTTGCGACCAGCCGCGGTCACCGTCTGGACAGCCGGTCTACCGATCACCGCCCCCGCTGACCGGCGGGCTGGAAGAAGCCCACGACTCCGACCAGTTCGGATGCCGTGGGCTTCTGTCGCTGGCGGCCGGAGTCGGGCGATCCTGGATGCCTCAGAGGCGGCCCGAAATCGCACTGCTCCTTCGTCGAGTTGGGTTCGCCAGCATCCTGGGATCGAAGGGATAGGCATGGCACTGGGACGCAGGGGAGCACGGCGCATAGTCGGCGACGGCACGGCTTACCGCGCGGCTGCGACGCAGGCCCACCTACAGCCAGGCACTGTGCTGGTCGCCGTGCACTTGCGCCGTGGAACATGCGGATGCTCCTGGGAGAACTCTCGTCGTCACCACGAACCAGCCTCACCTCAGCAACTGGCTTGGAGGGCTGGGTAACCCGGTACTGCCCTCCGATGTCGCCCATGCCATTGCATCCGCTCTACGACAGGGTTGGATGCCCACTCACGCGGGCTCGCCGTTTCACCTCGACCTGTCCGCCGGCTTCTCCCCCTTGCCCTGAGCTGGCCGGGGAGTGAGCACCGCCTTAGGAGAGCGGCGGGGGAGCACGGACCTTGATCTGGGGCTTCGGTACCTGGCCGAGATCCGCGAATGCGGCAGTGAGAAAACCCCGTTGACCGTGGCTGACCCCTGCATCTGGCACGGCAGTGGCACGAATCTCAGCCGACGAAAGTCGGCCACGACGGCGGGTGCGCCGCCCGACGGCGCACGCGTGTGCCTCGCTGCACTCCCGCCGGTGCACGGCACGCTGGTCTTCGCTCCGCCCAAGCGTGGCAAGCTCCGGGATGTGCCCCTCGACCCCGAGGTGTCGGCGGCACTCCGCGAGCACATGGCGGCTTTCCCGCCCATCTTGCCGTACCGCCACCCCTGGGCGGAAACGCGTATAGGTGGGGCTGTGACCTGGGGGTTCGCTGCCGGCGGCGGTGGGGCGACGGTCACTGTCGGTCGCGATTGACCGACCTCGGGCACCCTCGCGCTACGCGCCGGGGGGCCGGTACTGGATCTGCCCGGCTTTGCGCAGGGCGTCCATGGTCTCGTCGACGGTCAGAAGGACGGTCGTCTCGAACGAGCTGAGCGCGCCGCCTCCGCTGATCGCCAGGGCGACCGCGGCCATGGAGACGTTGTCGGGGGCCTCCCACAGGTTGTAGCCGTCACGGGTACCGAACGCGTACCAGAAGCCGTGGAGCTTGCCGCCGACGGACTCGATGTACGCCTGAGCGGCCTTCGCGCGGTCCTCGGGGTGGCTGATGAGCCTCGCCCAGGTCTCCGGCGTGTAGCTGAACCTCGACAGATAGAGCGGCATGATGTCTCCCCTTCGTCCCAACAAGGATGCTCCCGAAGGGCGGTAGCCGTCCCTGAAGCCGCCCGTGTATCCCCCGAACGGCCGGGATAGTCGGGGCCGAGGATGTCTGTGCTGCGCTGGACTCGCCGCACGGCGCCGCCGTGGGCTCGCTCGCCACCCTCGGCTCGGCGATGGTCACCGGACGCGCGGCGGCGCGCTCCCAGTTCGCGCAGTGGCGGCGACAGCATCGGCGGGACGCCTACGCGAACTATCTGGCGGCGGTGTACGACCGGGACATCGCCTTGGACGCCGTGCGCGACGCGTTGCGGGACGACAACCCGGACTTGCGGGAAGTGGACGAGCGGATGGAACTCTTCCGCGCTCGGGCCCGGGATGTTCACCGGGCTGCCGAGTTCGTCGTCCTCGAAGGTCCCGAGTCCGTCGTAGAGGCCCTCTACCGCGCGGTGCACGCGGCCGAGGGCCTGGCCGAGGTCGTGCGGCGCATGGCGCGCGATGCCCATGCGGGCGACGCCTCCCGCAAGGCCGCGGACACGGCACTCGCCGCCGAGCGGGAGCACCTGCTGTACCAGGCGGTGAAGGACCTGCGCACAGCGGCCGGAAACGTCCTCAGCGGCAGTCGGGCCTCCTGAGCGGCGACGCGCCGACGAACCCACTCCCACCAGCAAAAACGCCCTCCCGAAGGAGGGCGGAGACTGGGCGCCCCCGGCAGGACTCGAACCTGCGGCCAAGCGCTTAGAAGGCGCCTGCTCTATCCACTGAGCTACGGGGGCCGGTGTGGTGGCCTCTGTCGTGGTGCCCGGGTGTGGGCTGATCCCTGACGTTGCCGGGGACAAGGATAGGGCTCTCGGGTCCGTGTCCCTGTTGCTTCGCCTCCGTGGCTCGATGTGGAGGTTCGGTGAAGCGGTCCTGATAATCGCAGGCAGGTACGAATCGTGCACCGCTTTTGACGTCTGGCGCACCGGGTGTTGTGCACTCGTTATGCCTGGACTGTGCCGGTGTCCCAGTCGTCCCTTCCGCCCCTTCTGTTCCGTCGGCGCGCAGACATGCTCATATGCTTCATAATTCCCCTAAAATTGGGCATTCTTCGCATGTGGTGACCTTGGACGTACGGCCCCAGCTGATCGACGCACTCTCCGCTCTGCGCGACCGTGTCGCAGCCGCACGCTTTCCGCTACCCCTGGCGGGGGCGCCACGCGCGCGTGCCAACCGCGACGAACTGCTCGCCCAGCTCGACGACTACTTGGTGCCCCGGTTGAAGGATCCCGAAGCGCCATTGCTGGCCGTTGTGGGCGGCTCCACCGGCGCCGGCAAGTCCACGCTCGTCAACTCGCTGGTGGGCAGACGGGTCAGTGAGGCGGGCGTGTTGCGGCCCACGACCCGGACCCCGGTACTTGTGTGCCATCCGGAGGACCATCACTGGTTCAGTGGGATGAGGGTCCTTCCCGACCTCACCCGCGTCTGGGTGCCCCAGCAGGAACCCGGCGACGACATGCTGCTGCCCGGCGAGGACCCCGCGCGCGTGCTGCGCGTCGAGACCGCCGAGTCGCTCCCGCGCGGGCTCGCCCTCCTCGACGCCCCCGACATCGACTCCCTCGTCGCCGACAACCGCGTCCTCGCCGCCGAGCTGATCTGCGCCGCCGACATCTGGATCATGGTCACCACGGCCGCCCGCTACGCCGACGCCGTCCCCTGGCACCTGCTGCGCACCGCCAAGGAGTACGACGTCACCCTCGTCACCGTCCTCGACCGGGTGCCCCACCAGGTCGTCTCCGAGGTCTCCCGGCAGTACGGCGCCCTGCTCACCAAGGCCGGGCTCGGCCATGTGCCCCGCTTCACCGTCCCCGAGCTGCCCGAGTCGGCCTGGGGCGGCGGACTGCTGCCCGCCACCGCCGTGGCGCCGCTGCGCACCTGGCTCGTCCACCAGGCCCAGGACCCCGCCGCCCACCACCAGGTCATGGCCCGTACCGCCTACGGCGTCCTGGACTCCCTCAAGTCCCGCATGCCCGAGCTGGCGAGCGCCGCGGCCGCCCAGTACGCCGCCGCGACCCGGCTGACCGCGGCCGTGGAGGCGGCGTACGACAGCGAGCACGCGCGCGTGCGCAGCCGTCTGCAGTCCGGCGCGGTCCTCGCGGGCGACGCCCTCAAGCGCTGGCGCGCCTTCCCGCTCGACTGCACGGCCGGCGAGCTCCTCGACGCCCTCTCGGAGAGCCTCACCACCCTCCTCGTATGCGCCGTCACAGCCGCAGACGACCGCGTCGACGAGTCCTGGCGCCGCGAACCGGCGGCGGCCGCCCCGACCCTGCGGGACCGCGACCCCACCGCGGAGAGCGTCGAGCACCGCATCGGTCTGGCCGTACGGCGCTGGCGGCGCGAGCTGGAGGAGTGCGCCGAGGACGAGGTGCGCGAGCTGGACAAGGGCGCGACGCTCGACCCCGAGGCGGTCGCCGCACTGGTCGCCACCGCGCTCCTGGGCGGCCGTAGGGCGCGTGCCGCGGGGGAACGGCTCGCCGGGCGGCTCGGGGCCCACGGCGCGCTGCGCCTGCGCGACCGGGGCGGGCGGCTGCTCACCGAGCACCTCGACCGCGCCGTGCACACCGAACGCGAGCGCCGCCTCGCGCCCCTGGACGCGCTCGACGTCCACCCCGAGCCGCAGGCCGAACTCATCGCCGCGCTGTCCGTACTGCAGAAGGAGAGGTGACCGGTGACCGCCGCCACTGATCAGGACCACGAACCGGGGTCCACGGAACCGGCCGAGGGCGAGGACGGCGTCCCGGAGGCGTCCGGCGCCGGTGCCGAGGAGGAGGCCGCGCAGACGGAAGATGGCCGTGAGGAGGACGACGGCGCCTGGGACGACGGGCTCATCGCGCGGCGCGTGAACGACACCGCCGACGAGCAGCAGCCCGTCTCCGCCGTCGAGAGCCGGGCCTCCGTACCGCAGACGCCGACGACCCTGGCGTTCGACGGCCCCCTGCGCTCCCGGCTCGACGCGCTGCGCGAGCTGGTGGGGCTGTCCCGTACCCGGCTCGACAGCCGCACCCTCGCCGAGGCCGGACGGGTGCTCGACGAGGCCGCCGCACGGCGCAGGCTCTCCGGGCAGCACACCGTGGTCGCCATCGCGGGCGCCACCGGCAGCGGCAAGTCGCAGCTGTTCAACGCGCTGGCCGGGCTGACCATCTCCGAGACGGGCGTACGGCGCCCGACCACCTCCGCGCCGATCGCGTGCAGTTGGAGCGACGGCGCCGCCCCGCTCATCGACCGGCTGGGCATTCCGCCCCGGCTGCGCCGCCGCCCCGCCCAGCACGCCGACCCGGACGGACAGCTGCGCGGACTGGTCCTGGTCGACCTCCCCGACCACGACTCCGCGGCCGTGCAGCACCGCGAGCAGGTGGACCGGGTACTGGCCCTGGTGGACGCGGTCGTCTGGGTCGTGGACCCGGAGAAGTACGCGGACGCCGTGCTGCACGAGCGGTACCTGCGGCCCATGGCGGGGCACGCGGAGATCATGTTCGTCGTCCTCAACCAGGTCGACCGGCTCCCCGGGGAGGCCGCCGAGCAGGTCCTCGACGATCTGCGGCGGCTGCTCGACGAGGACGGCATCGCGCTCGGCGAGTACGGCGAACCCGGCGCGACCGTGCTCGCCCTGTCCGCGCTCACCGGTGACGGGGTCGGCGAACTGCGGGAGTCCCTGGGCCAGTTCGTCGCCGAGCGCGGGGCCGCGGCGCGCCGGATCTCCGCCGATGTGGACGCCGCCGGGTGGGAGCTGCGGCCCGTCTATGCCTCCTCCGGGCGCACCGGGCTCAGCGAGGCGGCCCGCGAGGAGTTCGCCGACCGGCTCGCGGACGCCGTCGGCGCCACCGCGGCCGGGGAGGCCGCCGAGCGCGCCTGGCTGCGCAACGCCAACCGTGCCTGCGGCACGCCCTGGCTGCGGCTGTGGCGGTGGTACCAGGACCGGCTCGAACCGCCCACGGGACGGCTCCCGTTGCGCGCCCAGGCGGACGAGGAGGCCACCGCCCGGCAGCGGGTGGAGCAGGCGGTGCGTACGGTCGCCGAGCGGGCCTGTGCCGGGCTGCCGGCGCCGTGGGCGCAGGCGGTGCGGGAGGCGGCCGTACGGGGCTCGCAGGGGCTGCCCGAGGCGCTGGACGAGCTGGCGGCGCGGGCGGGGCTGCCGCCGGGGCGTCCGCCGCGGCCGGGGTGGTGGCCGGCGGCGGTACTGGTGCAGGCCTCGATGACGCTGCTTCAAGTCGTCGGCGGCCTGTGGCTGGTGGCGCAGATCGTGGGGGTGATGTCGCCGAACCTGGGTGTGCCGGTGCTGTTGATGGTGGCCGGGATCGTGGGCGGGCCGCTCGTGGAGTGGGGGTGCCGGATGGCAGCGCGGGGGCCTGCGCGGCGGTACGGGATGGACGCGGAACGGCGGTTGCGGGAGGCGGCGGCCGGGTGCGGGCGGGCGCGGGTGCTGGATCCGGTGGCGGCGGAGCTGCTGCGGTACCGGGAGGTGCGGGAGCAGTACGGGAAGGTCATGGGGGTGGGGGCCTGACCTGGGGTCCTGGTTCTACGCGGGGGCGGAACCCCTCGTTCGGGTGGCGGGGTTGTCCACAGCCCCGGCACCGGTCCACAGGGCGCGGCGGGCTCGTTCCGACGGCGGCAGTCTGGCTCTCGAAGCAGACGCAGCAGCCGTACGGGACGGGCCCGTCCGGCGTTCTGACGGGAGGCGGCACGATGAACGAGACGACCATTTCCGTGGTGGGAAATGTGGCGACGCAGCCGGTGTACCGGGAGGCGGCGACGGGGCCGTCGGCACGGTTCCGGCTGGCGGTGACCGCGCGCTATCTGGACCGGGAGAAGAACGAGTGGACCGACGGCCACACCAACTTCTTCACGGTGTGGGCCAATCGGCAGCTCGCGACGAACGCGGCGGCGTCGCTGACGGTGGGTGACCCGGTGCTGGTGCAGGGCAGGCTGAAGGTCCGCTCGGAGGTGCGCGAGCAGCAGACCTGGACCTCGGCCGACATCGAGGCGGTGGCGATCGGGCACGACCTCGCGCGCGGTACGTCCGTCTTCCGCCGCCCGGGCCGGCCGGAACCGGCGGTGAGCGGACTGCCGAGGCGGCCGGAGCCGGAGTGGGAGACACGGGAGCCGGCCGAACAGGCGCCGGAGCCGGTGGCGGTGACGTAACGTCACACATTGGCGCGCTTTTGCCCGAACTGCGGCTTATTGGCCGTCACACACCGCACATTGTGGGTGGATTTGTCGATAAGCCCAGTTCGCAAGCGTCTCCGCGATAACGATTCCGAGTCGGATCGCATATGTCCTGTGATCTCCGGGGAGCGCGGTGCGCCTGGTCCTTAGGATGCCGAACAAGGCTCTCGTGGCTTGTAGTTCTGCTGGTGGGACCGTTCCCCCCACACCAACGGGTCCTGCTAGGAGGGGAATTCTGTGCTTTCTTCTTTCTCCGCGTCGACCGGACGCGGCCGAGGGGCGGCCCGAATCGCCGCCGCGACGCTGGCATCCGGCCTGCTCGGTGCCGGTGCGGTGCTGGCCGGTTCCGGTACGGCCCGGGCGGACGGCGCGACACGGAGCGAGGGCGGGGCGCAGGCGACGATAGGCGGACTGAAGACGTACGGCGCCGCGGTCATTCACGACGAGGCTGGGGACCAGGAGGTCTCGGCGGGCCTGTTCGAGATGTCCGTCGAGGGCGGCGGCATGCTGCAGACGTACTGCGTCGACCTGTTCAACCCCACGCAGAAGGGCGCCAAGTACCACGAGACGGCGTGGAGCGGGACCTCGCTCGGGGCCAACGAGAACGCCGGCAAGATCCGCTGGATCCTGCAGAACTCCTACCCGCAGGTGAACGACCTGGCGGAGCTGGCCCGGAAGGCGGGCGTACGCGGAGGGCTCACCGAGGAGGACGCGGCGGCGGGCACACAGGTGGCCGTGTGGCGGTACTCCGACGGCGCGGACGTCGACGCGGTGGACCCGCAGGCGGAACAGCTCGCCGACTACCTGGAGAAGAGCGCGCGCAACCTGCCCGAGCCGGCGGCCTCCCTGACCCTCGCCCCGCCCGCGCTCTCCGGGCGCCCCGGTGAACTGCTCGGGCCGGTGACGGTGCGCACCGACGCCGACACGGTGACCGTGACGCCGCCGGCGGCGGTGAGCGGGGTGCGGATCGTCGACGAGAAGGGCACGCCGGTCACGTCCACGTCGGATGGCGGGCAGGTCTGGTTCGACGTACCGGAGAACGCGCCGGACGGCACCGCCGAGCTGACCGTGCAGGGCTCGACGACCGTGCCGGTCGGGCGTGCCTTCACCTCCGACACCCGCAGCCAGACGCAGATCCTGGCGGGCTCCAGCGAGTCCACCGTGTCCGCGAAGGCGAGCGCGACCTGGGCGAGGACGGGAGCGGCGCCGGCGCTGTCGGCGGAGGAGAACTGCGCCGAGGGCGGCGTGGACATCACGGCCGTCAACGAGGGCGACGAGAGCTTCACCTTCTCGCTCCTGGAGACGGAGTACACGGTCGACCCGGGTGAGACCCGGACGGTCACGATTCCGCTCCAGGAGGACCAGGTCTACGACTTCACCATCGAAGGCCCCGGCTTCTCCAAGCGGTTCACCGGCATCCTCGACTGTCTGACCCAGGCGGCCGAGGCCGACAACACCACCACCCAGACCCTCTCGGAACCCAGCCCGGCCACGGTCGGCGGCACCTCCCGCGACACCAACCTCGCCGCGACGGGCAGCTCCAACGCCACCCCGGTCATCGCCGGCACGGCCATCGGCCTGGTCGTGATCGGCGGGGCGCTGCTGATCTTCCGGCAGCAGAACGGGGGGACGGGGCAGGACTGACGGGCTTCCCGTACCGGCCGCCGCCGCAGCGGGTCAGGGCAGGAAGGCCCACACGCAGGCGGCGAGGAACGGAAGCAGCAGCACGTCGTACCACCCGGCCCGCACCCGCCGGGTGACGCCGGGGTCCACGCCCTGCTCCGTCTCGTGCGCGCGCAGGACGGCATGTCTCAGCTCACGGCGTGCCTCGTTGGCCCGCCTGCCGTCGAACACCGACCGCGTGAGCGCCCAGGGACTGACCTGTCCCACTCCGGCGACGTCGAAGGCCCCGCCCTTCTCCGCCCTGCCCAGCAACCGGACTTCCGACAGCGGCGCGGAGTACACGACGAAGGGATTGCAGACGGTGACCCGCCCCGCTCCCCACTCCACGTACGGCGTCAGCCCCGTACGAACGAGGACCCACACCACGGCACAGGGCACGGCGAGCGCGAGAACCACGTCCCAGGCACCGCTCGGCGCACCCGAGTCGAGGAAGAGGAAGTAGACGGCAGTCACCAGCATGGCGAGGGTCAGAGCCATGGAGGCGACGTATACGGCTCGATTCCTGTAGTGGATCACGTGTCCTTGTCCTTTAGTTGCCCGCCAGAACGTCAACGACGTTCCAGACGGTGAAAGCGAGCGGCGGCAGGAGCAGAAGATCAATCGCCCCCAGCGGATCCAGCGGCGCGCGGACGGCCCCGGCTGCTCGGTCGGCGCCACCACGGCCCCGCCGATGAGTTCCCGCAGTTCCTTCCTGGCCGAACGGGCCCGCCGACCGTCGAACACGGACTTGGACAGGACCCACGGGTGCACGGCGCCGATGCCCTCGACCCGCAGACCGACCGCCCCGCCCCGCGCGACGAACTGGACGTCGCTGAGCCGCGCCCGGTACGAGTACAGCGGGTTGTGGACACTGAGGAACCCCTCACCGGTGCTGATCGACGGCTGCACCCCGATCCTGACGAAGATCCACGCGAACAGCGAAGCCATGGACAGCAACGCCGCCGCGTTCACCAGCCCGTCCCCCTCGGCCTCCATGGTGAGCAGGGCGTAGACCACGGCGACGGGCTGAGTGACCACGCCGACCCATGCCGCCCCGAAGACGACTCGATTTCTGTACCGCACCCTTGTTCTCCATATGTTCCGGGGTGCCGCGTCCTGGACGCGGCACCCCGGCATCGGCGACAGTCGCC
Organism: Streptomyces sp. NPDC110618; assembly: GCF_055657065.1. Classification (NCBI taxonomy): domain Bacteria; kingdom Bacillati; phylum Actinomycetota; class Actinomycetes; order Kitasatosporales; family Streptomycetaceae; genus Streptomyces; species Streptomyces sp. NPDC110618. The sequence continues at coordinate 318,945 of NZ_JBVKBN010000002.1, forward strand.
TAGCAGTACTTCATCTTCCAGCTCATGCCGCAGGTGAGTGTGCCCGTCCAGGCATTGCCCGCATAGTTGACGGCCGTGCGGCGGTAGGAGACCCGCTTACGGTGCCGGGCCCCGCTGTGGCGGCCTCCTCGGCTGAAGCCTCGGCTGGACTTCCACCACGAGCCCGCCGCGAAGCGACCGGCGCCGACGCCCACCGCGGTCCAGGCCGCGGACTTGGCCTGGGACCTCCAGTAGCTGCGGGTCCGCCACCTGCCGCCTCGGCCGTCAGCCACGGCCGTCGCCGCGAACACCGCCACACTCGCGACCGCACACGTGCCCGCCGAAGCGACGATGCACGCGGCGGTCGCGCCGTATCCGGCGTAGGTACGCCAGTTCCTGCGGACGTGTCGGACGGCCCGGCGGGCGGCCCGCTTGACCTTCTTCCAGCTCCACCACTTGCCGTCGAGGTCGTAGCGGTTCAGCGGGTCCGCGTAGACGTAGTCGTAGGCGTTGGCGCTGCCGCCGTGGACCGGGTCCATGGACAGGAAGCGGCCGGTGGCGGGGTTGTAGAGCCGTACGCCCATCAGCGTCAGACCGGTGAGCGTGTCACTGGACCGCTGCTTGGCGCCGAGCCAGCCGTACCGGGCCGCCGTCCCGCTCACCCGCTGGTTGCCGTACTCGTCCGTGTCGAGCGCGACGGGAGCCTTGGCGGTGTCCAGCGGGAGCTGGAGGGCCACGTCGCCGTGGATGTTGGACAGGTGCAGCACCGTGTCGCCGGTCTTCGTGGTGGTCGCGGCGAGATCACCGGACGCGGAGTCCACGTTGCGGGTGAGCGCGCCGGTGGCGGTGTTCTCCACGATCCAGCGCGGGTTGTCGCCGTCGCTGTCGTAGTGGTTCAGCTTGGACGCGGTCTGCGTCCAGTTGCTGCCGCTGCCGGTCTCGACCGTCCAGGAGCGGAAGCGCAGGGCGGAGTCCAGCTGCCAGGTCTGGCGCTTGCCGCCGGCGGTCTGCTGGTACGCCAGGTCGTTGGCGTAGTAGCCGACCGTGCCCTGCCCCGGAACCGCGGTGGTGCGGCCGAAGGCGTCGTAGGTGTAGCCGGAGTCGACGATCCGGTCGGCGCTGTCGTAGGTGTGGTTGGTGGTGGTGCCTCCCCCGGTCGGGCAGTCGGCACCCGGAGTGCCGGCCGCGGTGGTCAGGGACTTGCGGTTGGTGCGCGCGTCGAAGGTGTACGAACGGCGGGTGCACACCGTCTCGGAGGTGTCCTCGACGGTGGTCAGGCGCCCGATCGCGTCGTAGCGGTACGTCTGGTCCGACCAGCCCGCGTGGCTCGCGACCTGCCCGTGGACGGACTCGGTCACGGTGTCGGAGTAGACGATCGTGCCGTCGCTGTCGCGCCGGTAGGTGCGCTCGACGGCGGACCCGGTGGTGTCCTCGGTGAGGGTGAGGGTGTAGCCGCCGGGCAGCTTCTCGGTGGCGACCGAGCCGTCCGCGTCGTAGGTGGCCCTGAAGGTACCGGCCACCGAGTCGGTGGTACTGGTCGCCAGACCGCGCGGTTCGGCCGTGTGGTCGTAGGTGTAGGTGACGGTCGACGGGACGGTGTCCGTGACCTTGACCGGGCGGTTCAGCAGGTCGTACTCGGTCGTGGTGGTTCCGCCGTCGGCGTCGGTGTAGGAGACCTGCCGACCGAGCTTGTCGAACACCTTGGTGATGGTGCCGCCGGTGGGCGAGGTGGTCCTCACCGCCTGGCCGTTGGCCGGGTCGTACTCGGTGGTCGACGCGGGGACCGCGGGGCCGACGCCGCCGGTGACGGCGACCTTGGTCTGCCGGCCCGCGTCGTCGTACGAGGTGGTGGTGGTCCGGGTCACGCCGTTGGCGGTCTCGGTGACCTTGTTCGGGTTGCCCCACCAGTCGTACTCGGTGACGGTCGTGGGCAGCCCGGTCGGGTTGGAGCCGCCGCCGGTGATCGCGCCGCCCGCCGTGACCGAGCAGACCAGGTCGGCCCACTCGGGACGCCCGGCGCACGGGCCGGAGCCCGTCGCGGACCAGTAGGTCGTCACGCGCGTGCCCGCGTCGGAGCCGTTGGCGCCGGGCAGGAGCTGCTTGACGATGCGGCCCTGCGCGTCGTACTCGGTCTTGGTCGTGATGGCCAGACCGCCGGGGTCCTGAATGGTCTGCGCAGGCTGGCCCTTGGCCCAGTCGTAGACCGTCTGGGTCACTCGGGTCTCGCCGTGGACGGAGGGGTGCTCACGCACCTGGGCACCGACCGTGCTCCTGGTGATCTGGTCCTTGACCTTGGCGGTGCCGTCGGTCGGCCGGCCGGCGTCGTACTGGTTGACCTTCCAGCTGCGGGCGGTGACCGAAGTGCCGGAGGGCACGAGGGTGGTGGAGCCCTGCTTCAGGTCGGCGGTCAGGTCGATGCGGTGCAGCGGCCCGAACTCCTCCAGCTCACGGGTGCCGGTGTCGTTGTAGACGGAGCGTGTGGCCAGCAGGTCGGCCCGCTCGGCGGCGGTGAGCCGGGTGATGCCGAGGTCGGCCTGGGTGTCCTTGTCGGCGTCGGTCAGACCGAGGGCGACGGCGCGGTTGGCGGCGGTCAGCTCACGGACCGTGTTGCCGAACCGGTCGTACTCGGTGGTGGTGATGTGCCCGCCGGGGGTGGCGGAGTTGACCTCGCGGCCGGACACCCCGAGGTAGTGCACCTGGGCCCGCCTGTAGTCGGCCGCCGACAGCGCGTCGCCGGAGTGGGACGCCGGGACCGCGTCGGCCGGAAGGACGGCGGTGGCGTCGGTCGGGGCGTCGAGCTGGCCCCAGGCCCGCACATCGGCGGCGCCCATCTTGTACGGGGCGCTGGTGCCGGTCAGCGGGACGTCGTAGACGACGCCGGTGGCGGCCGTGCCCTCCTGGACGTCGGTGGTGCCCCGCTTCAGTCCGGGCCGGGACGCCCCGAGCAGCATCCCGTCGCCGGCGGTGGCGGCGCCTCCCGCCTTGCCGTAGGTGAAGGTCCAGGGCAGTTCACCGGCCGGGGTGAACTTCGTGACCCGGCCCGCGCCGTCGTAGGCGTACTCGGTCTTCAGGGCGGGGCTGATCTGCGGGTTCCAGACCTGGCGCAGCCGGCCGTCGTTGTCGTACCGGTACACCTGCACGGTCTTCGAGGTGGCCGCGGACGCGCCGGGCTCGGTGGCCCACAGGCGGACCTCCTTCACCTGGCCGCTGACATCACCGAAGGCGTCCGCGGTGGCCGTGGTGGAGGTCGCGTACCCGAACTCCAGCACCCGGCAGCCCTTCGTGGCGGGGTCCGAGGTGCAGGCGGCGGCGGTCGCGGCCGACGTGGGCGCGATGATCCGCTTGGGGCGGGCCAGCTTCTTGCCGTCCACCGTCACCGTCTCGGAGACCACGGTGGTCGTGGTGTTCGACAGCCCGTCCAGCAGGGTGCTGGAGACCTGCCAGGTGGGGGCGGCCGCGTCGGGCTTGGTGAACTCGGTGACCGTGCCCTCGGTGTCGGAGAGCGTGAAGCTGCCGCTCACGCTGCCCTTGAGGGTCAGGTCCTCCGAGCCCGGCTCGGGCACCCACGCCGTCTTGGCCGCGTTCGCCGTGAAGTGGGTCTCCTCGCCCTCGGCGTCGACGACGGCGACAGCGGTGTCGGAGATCCTGCGGATGTGGCTGAAGTCCGAGTCCGTCATCTCGGCGGCGGTGCCGGCGACCCACTCCTTGCCGAAGATCGGCGCCTGGCCCTCCTGCTTGGCGCCCTTGTCCGGGACGCGCGAGGACGCGGTGCGGGAGACGGACAGGTCGAACGCGGAGGCGTCGGTGGCCGACAGCGTGTAGTCACCGGTCAGCAGGTTCACGCTGCCCGGCCCGACCTCGTCGCTCGCCGCGCCTTCGGCGTTGCGGTCGACGACCGCGGTCAGCGGCTCGGTGCTGCCGGAGGCGCCGCCGGGGCCGGTGAAGTCGGCCTTGATCTGCACGGTGCCGTCGGGGTCGACGGTCTTGGCGGCGTTCCACACCAGGGGGCTGTTCTTGCCGTTGGTGAGGGGGACCGGCCAGGCACCGACCGGGTCGCCGCCCAAGGTGACGTCCCCGGCCGGGATCCTGGCCCAGTCGTCGGCCTCGGAGCGGCGCCAGGAGAAGGAGACCTTGTCGTACTTGCCGGGGTCGGCCTCGGCGACCAGCGGCAGTCGGCGTGCGGTGCGCTCCCCGTCGGAGGGCTGTACGAAGCCGCCGGGTCCGGCGTGGAAGGTGTACTCGATGGCCTCGGACTTGTTGTCCGCCTTGTCCACGGCCCGCACCTGAAGGGTGTGCGTGCCGTCCTTCGGCGGGGCGACGGAGATGGCCTTGTCGGCGGTGGAGCCGCCGGTGGTGACCTTGGTCCAGGTCACGCCGTCCAGGGACCACTCCAGCCAGTTGTGGTCGGAGCCGGGCGGGGTGACGGTGAAGGTGCCGGCCTGGCCCGCACCCCTGACCCACTTGTCGGACGGGTAGTCCGTGGAGACGATCTTCGCCGGGGCGGACGGGGCCTTGGTGTCGACGGTGAAGGTCTTCCAGGCCGACCAGCCGTTGTTGTAGTGGGTCCCGTCGTACGGCGAGGTACGGAACTTGTACGTCTTGCCGTTGGCCAGCACCCCCGACGGCACGGTCACCGAGGCGACCTGCCCGGAGGGCACGTACTTCGAGACGAGGACGTCACCGACCTGCTTGTCGGTGGCGCTGTCGTAGATCTGGAAGGTGCCGTTGACCTTGTCACCGTCGGCGTCGACGAAGGTGTCCCGCAGCGTGGGCGTCGTGGTGTTGACCACGTAGGAGCCGCTGTAGGAGAAGTACGGCGGGCCGGCCTCCTGCTTGGTGCCGGTGCGCGGCCGGTAGTTGTACTTCACCACCAGCTTCGGCGGGTTGGAGGCCGCGTTGGCGGAGTTGACCCGCTTCCACTGGGCGACCACGGTCTCGCTGGAGGCGCGCAGGCCCATGTGTCCGCGGGCGGCCTTGGCGGAGGCCCACTCCTGCACCAGCGTGGTGACGTTGGCGTTGATCCAGCCGTCCGGCTGCGAGGTGCAGCCGGGGTTGCCCTTGGTCTCGGTGGAGGTGGCCTTCTTCGCCGTCCAGGCCGGCTGCGAGGTCCAGCGCGACGAGGTCGAGGCGGCGCCGGTCGACCACACCTCCCACGGGTAGGCCTTGCAGTCGGTGTTGCCCGAGTGGAAGTTCCACAGCGACAGCTTGGCGTCGAGGACCAGCGCGTCCTGGATGGGCGTGGTGTTCCAGGAGATGAAGGAGCGGGCCGTGCGCGGGGTGCCGTTGGAGTTCGTGGTGCCGGGGTTGCCGAGGTCCAGCTCGGTGTCGGCGGACCAGTCGACCGTCTCGCCCTGCTGCACGTAGGTGTCGAAGACGTTCGACAGCGACGAGGTGGACGGGTCGACGGTCACCGGGTACTGGGTGTCCGGGGCCGCCAGGAACTTCGCGTCCGGGGTGATGACCAGGTCGACGGAGGAACGATTCTTTACGACCTTCAGGCCGACCTTGGCCCGGTTGGTGTGCTCGCCCGACCGTTTGTCGACCGTCGCGTCCCACATGACCGGCGCCGGCATCACGGCCCGCTTCTTGCTCTTCTTGTCCGTGAAGAGCAGGCTGCCGTCCTTGAGCTGCTTGACCTTCAGACCCTTGGCCTTCAGCGGCAGCGTGTAGGAGTAGCCCTCCGTGTCGGGACGCTGCTTGATCTCGACGAACTGCTCGAAACCGGTACGCGTGGCCTCCACGACCACGTCCGCGCCGGGCACCGCGTTGACGTACTCGGCGCGCGTGCCGTCCAGCTTCGGCTTCGGCAGCCCACCCTTCCACTGGAGCGTGATCTGCCGGTCACCCTCGCCGAGGGTGACCAGATCGGTGGCCTTCGCCTCGCGCGCCGCCCGCAGGGACTTCGCCGGGGTTCCCGACTTGCCCGCGAGACGCAGCCCGCCCGGATGGGCCTTGGGCTCGACCCCGCCCGCGACCTCGCGGAGCTCGACATCGACGTCGGTCCACCGGCCGTCCTCCTGGAACCGGACCGGCCCCGCGGCCATCTCCGTGGTCAGACTGCCGTCCTTGTTCACCCAGGTCGTCGAGGTCTCGGTGCGTTCGCTCAGCGCCTCCACACGGTGACCGGACAGCCGGGCAGCGACTCGGGCCGAGGGGATGTCCTCGGCCTCGCGGACGCCGGGCTTCTTCGGCGCGGCGGCCTCCGGCTGCTGCCGCTGCCCGGAAAGGTTGCGCGCCACGGCCTCACCCGTGTCGCCGACCAGGAGCGCGGCCTCCGAGACAAGCAGCATGGCGGCGACCACAGCGATCTGCGACAGACCCCGTCTGTGGCGTTGGAGGACCGGTTCACAGCCCTCCCAGTCCCGCGGCGGGGGTACGTCGTGGTTCATCGAACAGGCATCCCTTGAAGAGTTCAGAACATACGGGCGCCCGATCCGATCACGCTCAAGATCATCAAAAAAGTGAGATCTTCATCGGTCTCCGAAGCAACCTGCCGCCTCTCTGAATGCTCATGTAGTGGGGGAAGTCTGCCCGCACACGGGACAGACCTGAGAAAGGAGAACAGTGTTTCGCCGGGCATACCTGACCACCGCGAACAAGGTCGCGTTCGCCACCGTCGCCCTCCTGGTCGTCGGCTCGCTCACGCTGGTGGCCGCGGATGTCCTGGCTCAACCCCTGAGCAGAAGAACGCTGATCACCGGGATCATCCTGCTGCTCCTTCTCCCGGCCGTGCTGCTGGGGCAGTACGCGCCACCGCCCTACCGTCTTCCCTACCGGTGGCGCTGGGTGCTGCTGGGCCTCCAGACACTGCTCACCTATCTGCCGGTCCTCGTCTTCGAGCACCGCTGGCTGAGCCTGCTGGGCTTCCTGGCCGGCGCCGTCCTGCTCACCGTGCCCCGCCCGGCCTCCGTGGTGATCGCGCTCGCCGTCGTCGCCAGCGGTCCCGCGCTGGTGCACAGCAGCCTGGTGGAGGCGAACCGCAGCAGCATGAGCGTGCTCGCGTCCACGCTGATCACGGGGAGCGCCGTGTACGCGGTGGTGCACCTCTCCCTCCTGGCCGCCCGCCTCCAGGCCTCGCAGGCCCAGGCCGCGCGCCTCGCCGAGTACCGCGAGCGCACCCGCATCGCCCGGAATCTGCACGACCTGATCGGCTCCTCACTGGTGTCCATAGCCGTGCAGAGCGAGAGCGCCCTGCGCCGCACCCCGCGCTCCACCCCCGCGTACGAGGCGCTGAGCGAGATCGCCTCGCTCGCCCGGCGGGCCCACGGCGAGGTGCGCAGCATCACCAGTGCGCGCGAGTCCTCCCAGCTCCACTCGGAACTCGCCCACGCCCAGCGCCTGCTGTCCAGCGCCGGCGTGGTCAGCCGCACCACTCTGCCGCCGCAGCTGACCCTCCCCGGAGCGGTGAGCGGCTGCCTGAGCGCCGTGCTGCGGGAGGCCGTCAGCAATGTCGTCCAGCACAGCCAGGCGACCCGGTGCGAGATCGAGGTGACGGCTTCGGACAGCACGATCCGGCTGTCCGTCGACAACGACGGCCTGCGCTCCGCGGTGCGGGAGACCCGGACGGGCAGTGGTCTGGAGAGCCTGAGGCTGCGCACCCTGGCCCTGAGCGGCGTCCTGCGTACGGAGGTCAGCGGTGGGCACTTCGTACTGACCGCCGAGCTTCCGCTAGATCCACCCGTGGCGCTCGGCGATACGGACCGCGTCCACGAGAGTGCGTGCGTGTAGCTTGCCCACCGCGGCGGACAGCCGGTTGCGCACCGTGCCCACACTGAAGAACAGTTCCGCCGCGATGGCCCTGGCGTCCGCCCCGCCCGCGGCCATCCGGAGCACCTCGGCCTCGGCCGGCGTCAGAGGACTCGGCGAGCCCAGTTCCTCGGCCAGCTCGGGCGGCTCGATCACCCGCCCTCCGGCGACCGCCGTCCGCACCGCCTCCGCCAGCACGCGGGGCGAGACGCTCTTCAGCAGATAGCCCGACGCGCCCGCGTCCAGGGCGCGACGGACATGGCCCGGCCTGTCCATGGCCGTGAGCATCACGGTGCGGCAGTCCGGCACCCGCCGCGGCAGCTCCCGTGCCAGCGCCAGCCCGTCCATGCCCGGCAGATCGATGTCGAGCAGTGCGACATCCGGCCGGAGGCGTTCGGCGAGCCGCAGAGCCTCCACCGCGTCGGTCGCCTGGCCCGCGACCTCGATGCCGAACTCGCCGTCGAGGAGGGCCACCAGTCCGGCCCTCACCACCTGCATGTCCTCCACAACGAGCACGCTGATCACGAATTGAACACTCCGGTCCGCTCACTCCGGGGGGCACACCCGGTCTCCGGGATTCGGGGCCCGGTCGTGTCCCCTCGCTACCCTCCCCCATCATGGGCCTCGACATAACCGTGATCATCGCCGATCCCTCCCTGTTCACCCCGTTTCCTCCGCAGGAGCGCCTCTCGCACCTCCGCGCCACCCTGCTCGCCGACGACACCGGCCTGTGGGGTATCGACGCGCCCTGCGTCGAGGAGGGGTGGGTGTGGCCCGAGGGGGCGAACAGCGACCGCTTCGCGCTGTACGAGTTTCCCGGCACCCTCGGCTCCTACAAACCGCACTTCTGGGCCGGGGAGCGGTGGGACGACGTACGGGAGCAGGTGGACCCTCCGCTGCGGGACGAACTGGACGCGTTGCTGGACGGGCTCCTCGGGCCGGAGGACCGCTGCACCGATGCGGACCTGTTCGGAAAGCCCGGCCCCGGCGTACTGCTCGCACGGTCACCGGAGCGCGTACGGGAACTGGCCGCGCTCTGGGAGCGCGTGCGTCCTCAACTCCACGGGGTGCGGGAGCCGTTCGGCCGGGCATCGTTCCCGGACACCGGCTGGATCACCACCTACGACGAGTTCGCGAGCCTGCTGACGGGCTGGGGGCACGTCCTGGCCGAAGGGGAACGGCGCGGGTGGTGCGTCGTGGGCCTGAGCGGATAGAACCCTCCGGGCGAGGCCCCCGTAGAGTCGGCACGTCCTGGCCGAAGGGGAACGGCGCGGGTGGTGCGTCGTGGGCCTGAGCGGATAGAACCCTCCGGGCGAGGCCCCCGTAGAGTCGGCACGCCCCAGCCCCCAACCCTCAAACCCCCAGCCCTCAGCCCACAGCCCACAGCCCACAGCCCACAGCCCACGAAAGGATCCCCCGTGCCCCTCCGCTGCGCCGTGCTCGACGACTTTCAGCAGGTCGCGACCACGCTCGCCGACTGGTCGCCGATCGCCGAGGACGTCGAAGTGGTGTCCTTCGGAGTGCACTTCGACGGTGAGGACGCCCTCGCCGCCGCGCTCGCCGAGTTCGACATCGTCGTGACCCTGCGCGAGCGGGTGCCCTTTCCCGCCTCCCTGTTCGAGCGGCTCCCCCGGCTGCGGCTGCTCATCGCCTCCGGTATGCGCAACAGCGTCATCGACTACGCCGCCGCCGAGGCCCACGGGGTCACCGTCTGCGGTACGGCCAGCTCCTCCACCCCGCCGGTGGAACTGACCTGGGCGCTGCTGCTGGGCCTGGCCCGGGGCATCGTGGAGGAGAGCAACTCGCTGCGCTCCGGCGGGCCCTGGCAGTCCACCGTCGGGGCCGATCTGCACGGGCGCCGGCTGGGGCTGCTCGGGCTCGGGAAGATCGGCAGCCGGGTCGCCCAGGTCGGGCTCGCCTTCGGGATGCGGGTCAGTGCCTGGAGTCAGAACCTCAGCGAGGAACGGGCGGCCGAGGTGGGGGTGGAGCGGGCCGGTTCGAAGGAGGACCTGCTCGCGGGCAGCGACTTCGTCTCCATTCACCTCGCGCTCAGTGACCGGACCCGTGGGCTCGTCGGGGCCCGGGAGATCGAACTCCTCAAGCCGACCGCCTACCTCGTCAACACCTCCCGCTCCGCCATCGTCGACCAGGACGCCCTCCTCGACGCCCTGCACGCGGGGCGGATCGCCGGTGCCGGTGTCGACGTCTTCGACATCGAACCGCTGCCCGCCGATCATCCGATGCGGACCGCTCCGCGGCTCCTGGCCACTCCTCACCTCGGTTACGTCTCCCAGGACAACTACCGCACCTACTACGGCCAGGCCGTCGAGAACATCCGTGCCTACCTCGCGGGCTCCCCTGTACGGCAACTGCCGTAACACCCGTTACCGTGCGCGATCAGCGGCGTTGAACGGGAAGTGCGGCGGCGCCAACTGCCGCCGCCGAGCTCACCGAGTCAAAGGAGAACGTGATGTCTCGCATCGCGAAGGCAGCCGCTGTCGCCGTCGGTACCGGTGCCATGGTGGTCGGCGGGGCCGGTATGGCCCTGGCGGACGCGGGCGCAGACGGCCAGGCCGCCCACTCGCCCGGCGTTGCCTCGGGCAACGTCGTCCAGGTCCCGGTCAACATCCCGGTCAACCTGTGCGGCAACACCGTCGACGTGATCGCCCTGCTGAACCCGGCCTTCGGCAACACCTGCGTCAACAACGGCGACCACGACCGCGGTCACGGCCACGGCGGCAACGGCTACGGCGACTGAGACCGTTCCCCGTCTCCACCACGTCTGTCCGTCCCGTCCGCGCCATCCCCAACCGGACGGGACGCACGAGAGCCCCGGCACCCTGAGCGCCGGGGCTCTCCCCATGCCGTCAGCAACTGATCACGCGTACCGATAGATCCCGCTCACGTCCTCCAGCTGATCCGGCGTCACATCCCACGGCGGCAGCTTCTGGTGCCGCGCCACGATCCGGCCCCGCTGCTCGTCACCGATCTTCGGCGGTTTCGCCGGGAGGTAGCGGTGGCTCCGGTGCCGCTTCTGCCAGCGCGTCCAGCACAGGTCGACGAAGGCGTGGTGCAGCCAGAACACCGGGTCGTTGACGGACGCGCCGCCCACCATGTCCCCGCCCACCCAGCGGTGCACCCGGTTGTGGTTGCGCCAGGCCACCGGACCGCTTCCGGCGCCCCACCCCTCCAGCTTGTTGCGGAAGCCCTTGCGGGACGTGGAGTCCCACGGCGCGCTGTCGTAGACCGGGTCCGACATGGCCCACTCCAGGTCGCTCCTCGTCGGCAGCCCGATCGGATCGCGCCGCCGCCCGAGGTCCCGACGGAGGAAGAGGGCGTCCGTCATGCTCTCCCGGATCGTCCAGTTGCCCGAGGAGTAGGCGAACGGCCCGGTCATCACCTGCCGGTCCGTGATGCGCCCGTTGCCGCCCAGCAGATCCTCCGTCCACGGCGCCGCCCCGGCCTTGCGGTCCTTCGTCCAGTCCCAGTACGGCAGCGTCACCGAGGAGTCCACCCGGCGCAGGGCCCGCTCCAGTTCCAGGAGGAACTGCCGGTGCCAGGGCAGGAAGGACGGCGTCATGTGGGCCGTACGCAGTCCGCCCTCGCCGTCGGAGACGTAGTACTCGATGTGCGTGCGCACGAACTCGTCGTACTCGCCGCGCCGTTTGATCTCCAGGAACGCGTTCACCAGCCGCCGCCGCTCGGTGCGGGTCAGCGCGGTGACGTCCTTACGCGTGTACGCCATGGTGGTCCCCCGTGTGTGTACTGCCGCTGTCCCGCAGCCGCTGGCCCGGCCCCAGTTCGTCCACCGCGGCCCGGGCGGCCTCCAGCGGGGTGGCGTAGGAGCGGTAGTGGTCGATCATGGTCAGCCAGGTGCCGTCGGCCCGGCGCATCAGATGCAGGCGTACACCGTCGACGGTGATGTGCCACTCGGCTTCCCCGGTGCGGCCGTCGGTGCCGACGACGCCGCGGATGTGCCGGCCGCGATAGGTCTCGTCGAAGGCCAGTTCGCCGGGTGCGTCCCCGCCCCGGACTTCGGACGAGGGGCGGGAGGCGGCCACCACGGGGGCCAGCGCCACCGCCCCGGCCGCGGCGAGCAGCCCGCGCAGCAGGTCCCGCCGTCCACCGCGCGCCGCCGCGGGTCTCGCCCCCCGCGCGCCCGGCTCCGCCCCCACGGCCACACCACCGACGCCTACGACCATCGTGTGCTCCTCATCCAGTTGGTTTGTCGTAGCGGTAACCCCCGGGCCCGGCTCCCGGTCACCGTCCGTACCCCGGACAGGCGAAGGGCCCGGCCGGCGTCCGACGCCCCGGGCCCACGACCGTCGACAACGAATGACCTACAGACCCGGTCCCGCCGCCACGTCCGCGCCGGTCACCGTCTGCAGGACCGGGGCCAGCAGTCCCACCTGCGGCAGCTTCGGCTCGGGCAGGCCGAAGTTGTCCGGGTTCGGCGGGGTGAGCGGGGCGTCCAGGGTCAGGCCGGGCGCCAGGGTGCGCAGGTCGGAGGCGGGGGCGTCCACGCCCACGTGGTCGAACTCGTCGCCGAGAAGGTGCGGCAGCGGGCTGCGTACGTCGAGGCCGGGCAGCCCGCCGGTGACCGGGAGCTGGGGCAGGGCCCGCTCCGGGACGAGCCGGCCCTCGACGTACCGCGGGCCCTCGGGGGCGCCCGGCATGGGCACGGGCAACTCGCCGCTGATCCGCGGCAGTTCCATGTTGAGGGACTTCTCCACGCCGTCCAGCGGCACCGGGACGGGGACCGTGCCGACCGCGGCGGCGGGTGCGGCGCCGGCGACCGCGGCGGCCACGCCGGTGACTACGGCGACAAGGGTTCCTCGGGTGGTCGACTTCATTTCGGCTACGGTCCCTTCCAGGGGTTCGTTCGATGGATCGGCATCCGCACCGCACAACGACTCCGGGATCACCACCAGCGCACAAATTCCCCCGACTGCCGCAGTAGTACGACCTACATCACGTCAGCTCGTCCAGAAGTCCCACCAGCGGGTGAGGATCAGCATGCCGACGATGCCGAGGTGCAGCACCGGCAGCACCCAGGTGAACTCGGCGAACAAGGTCACCGCCCAGCCCGGCGCGGGCACCAGCTGCCGGGTGACGAGCAGGGAGGTGACGTACCAGAAGAGGATGACGGTGGCGATCCACACCAGACAGCACCACAGGCACAGGGCGTTGATCCGGTACAGCGACTCGAACTGCAGCCAGGACACGAACCCGACGCCGAACAGACAGCCCGCCCAGAAGCAGAGCCAGTACCAGCGCGGGAAGCGGGCCCCGGCCAGCAGGCCGACGCCGACGCAAATGACGATGCCGTAGGCGACCAGGCCCAGCATCGGGTTGGGGAACCCGAAGGCCTCGGCCTGATCGCTCTCCATCACGCTGCCGCAGGACACCACCGGGTTCAGGCTGCATCCCGGGGTGAAGTCCGGGTCCTCCAGCAGCTTGAACTTGTCGAGGGTGATGACCCAGGAGGCCAGCAGCCCGGCGGCGCCGGTGAGCACCAGCAGCAGGGCGAAGCCCCACCCGGCGCCCACGGACCGCCGTTCGGGCCGTCCCGCGGCCGTGGTCATCAGCCGCGCAGGCTGCGGGCCGGCAGTACGACGTGGGCGGCGGCGTCCAGGGTCTCGGTGGCCCCGGCGAAGTCGGCCAGCGCCTGCGGGTCGACCGGCTGGCCGGGCTCGGCCTCGGGCCAGGGGCGGGTGGTGAACACGAAGTAGGCGAAGCCGCGTTCGCCGACGGCGGCCAGCCACTCCGGGGGCGGGGCGCACTGGGCGTTGAAGCCGGTCATGCTGACGACGGCGTGGCCGGACTCGACGAGCAGGCTGACCGGGAGGCTGGGCTTGGTCGCCCCGTCGACGAGTTCACCGCCGACCGGCAGTCCGTTGTTCTCCAGGAGCGCTTCGACCGCCCGGGTCGAGCCCTCGGGGCCCGCGGTGCCGTCGCCGAGGGTGTAGGCGAGCAGGTACGGCATGTCACCGTCGGGCGCCTCGCCGCTCCAGGCCATCACGACGAGCGTGCCGAGTTCGGCGGCGCTGAAGGCGCGGTTTTCGCTTGAGGTTGAGGTCACCGCGCGACCTTATCGACGCCCCGGACGGCCCCCGGGGCCCCGCTCACCCGACCGGGCGACGCCCCGGGTCCTGTCCACACGAAAGGGTTACGGGGCCCTCGAACAGCCCGGCGGGCTTCGCCCCGGGAAACACCTGGGGCCGGTTCCGTACGGCACGGAACCGGCCCTCGAAGCACAGGAGTTGTCAGCTTGTTGTCAGCTTGACGTCAGCCCCCGAGCGGCAGTCCGCCGAGCAGTCCGCCGCCCTGGTTCAGCGCGCTCGTGACGCCGTTGACGGTGTTGAGCACGGAGTCCTTGTTCTCGGTGTCGAGCGCCTGCGACTGGTGCTGGAGCGGCAGCGCGTCGTCGGGCGTGATGTTGCCGCTGGTGAGCGTGTTCACGGCGCCGTTGAGGCTGGTCGGCGTGAGGTCGGCGGGGCTGTGGGCGGCGAACGCGGGGGCGGCGGCTCCGGCGACGACCAGGGAACCGGCGACGACGGCTGCGGCCTTCAGGGACTTCATCGTGTTCCTTTCCTAGGCAACTGCCGTGCTTAACGACCTTGTTCGGAAGCGGAAACCCCGGGACTGCTTCCTCATATGAATCAGCCCTGTGAAACAGCCCCATGACGCGGCCGTGGTGCCGACCGGGGATCGGTCGGCACCACGGCCGCGGGAGACAGCGCCTACGGCAGCAGCCCGCCGCCGACCGGCAGCTCCGGCGTGCTGGGGAGTTCCGGCGTGCTCGGCAGGCTCGGCGTGCTCGGCAGGCTCGGCAGCGGCGGCAGTCCGGCCAGGCTCGGGGCGGGCAGTCCGCCGCCGAGCAGGGTCGCGGCGACCGTGTTGACCAGGCCGGTCAGCACGCCGGTGACGGCCGACACGACCGCGGACACATTGCCGGAGGTGACGGCCGCGAGCAGGGTGTCGACCGACTTCTGCAGCCCGGCGAGGGCGTCGGCGACGAGGTCGGCGGGCAGTTCGGCGGCCCGCGCCTTGGCGTCACCGTTGGCGACCGTCGGCAGGGTCGGGGTCGTGGGGAGTTCAGGGGTCGACACCGGAGGCGTGACCGGTGCCGCGGCCGTGGCCTTGGCGATGGCGTCCTTCACGGCCTGGCCGAGCTTCTCGGCCTCCGCGGCGGACAGTTGGCCGTTGTCGGCCTTGAGCACGGTGTTCAGCAGGTCGGTGACCGGGGTGAGCACACCGCCGAGGTCGCCCAGCGACTTGACCTGGGCGAGCAGCGCGTCCGCGCCGGGGACGGGCGCAGCGGACACCGCGTGGGTGCGCTCACGGGCGGAGTCGTCGACGGCCGAGGCGGCCGGCCCGGCGATTCCGAGCAGAAGGGTGGCGCTGAGTGCGGAGACCGCTATACGCCGTGCGGGCAGGGCACGCATGGGGTGTTCCTTTCGGTGGTGCGTGGGACTTGCCTCCACCGTGCGAACGATCCTCACGCCCTGCAACCGTTCGAGTGCACACCGTTACCGCCAGCGGGGGGCGTGGGCCGCGTCGTGCCTGGTGAGGGACACAGCAAGGCCTTACGTCCGACACACCTCCACGATCCCCCGTTCGGGGGAACACGCACCGGCCGCCCTTCCGTGGCGGGTCCACGGAAGGGCGGCCGGTAGCGGGTCTCGCGCTGACGTCAGTCGTTGACGCAGGTGTTGCCGAACGCCGGGTTCAGCAGCCCGATGACGTTGACCGTGTTGCCGCAGACGTTGACCGGGACATGGACCGGGACCTGGACGACGTTGCCCGACAGGACGCCCGGGGAGTGGGCGGCGCCGCCGCCCGCGCCGGCGTCGGCGGCAGCGATACCGGCGCCGCCCGCGACAGCCGCAGCGGCAGCGGACGTAAGAACCAGGCCCTTCGCGATACGCGACATGGAGAGGTGCTCCTTGGGATTGACACAAACACCCGGGCGGGGATGCCCGGCGCTGTGTCAACGCGCGACGCGCACGGGGGTTGTGCCGCCAAAGGAGTGATCTGCCGACGGGCCCGGCTCCACCGTTCCGACACACTTATCCGGTTTCGGTGGATTCATACGGATGCCGACTAGAGTTGCGGACCTCCCGACGCACGCCTATTGCCCGTAAATCGCACCTTCACCCAGCACCGATTCCCCGAATGGGCGGCTCCGGGGAGCACGCGCCCGCGCACGCCGACACGCCGCCGCGCCTGCTGAGAAGTGTTCGAACGGACCAAGGCGCCGCGACCCGGTGGTGACCAGTTGTCCTTCCGGCTCGTTTCCCAGCGGGACGCAGTGTGGGTCGGCGCGCTCTTCGCCGCCGTCGACGCCCGGAGCCGAGGCGCGATCCCGCCCGTCCCAGAGCGACACCCGTGAGCGAGGAAACCGCGCAATGCACCTGTCAGCCAACGACCCCCCGCCTCGGGTCCTGCATCTGACCCAGCCCGTCGACGGCGGCGTGGCCCGGGTCGTGACCGATCTGGCGCGGGCCCAGCTCGCGGCCGGACTGCACGTCACCGTGGCCTGCCCGGACAGCGACCTGAGCACCGCACTGGGGGCGCTCGGCGCCGACGTACGCGCCTGGTCCGCCACCCGTGCGCCGGGTCCGACACTCGTTCGGGAGGTACGGCTGCTCACCCGGCTGGTGGAGGACGTACGGCCCGATCTGGTGCACGCGCACAGCGCCAAGGCCGGTCTGGCCGGGCGGCTGGCGCTGCGCGGGCGGATCCCGACCGTGTTCCAGCCGCACGCCTGGTCGTTCGAGGCGGTCGACGGCGCCACGGCCGCCTTCGCGCTCAACTGGGAGCGGCAGGCGGCGCGTTGGGCCTCGCGGGTGGTGTGCGTCAGCGAGGCGGAGCGGGTGACCGGGGTACGCGCCGGGATCCGCGGCCGGTACACGGTCATCCCCAACGGCATCGACCCCGAGCGCTTCCACCCCGCCCCCGTCGGCACCGTACGCGCCGCTCTGCTGCCGGAGGTCGAGCCCGGGGCGCCGCTGGTGGTGTGCGTGGGACGGCTGTGCCGCCAGAAGGGCCAGGACATCCTGCTGCGGGCCTGGGCGACGGTGACGGAACAGGTGCCCGGGGCCCGGCTGGTGCTGGTCGGCGACGGCCCCGACGTCGGCGTGCTGCGGGCCAGGGCGCCGCGCTCGGTGCTGTTCGCGGGCACCGTCGCCGACGCCGCCCCCTGGTACCAGGCCGCCGACCTGGTCGTCCTGCCCTCGCGCTGGGAGGGCATGGCGCTCGCCCCGCTGGAGGCGATGGCGTGCGGGCGGCCGGTGGTGATGACCGACGTGGACGGCGCCCGCGAGAGCCTGCCGCCCTCCCTCGCCCCGCACTGCCTGGTGCCGCCGCGCGACCCGGCCCGGCTCGCCGCCGCCATGACCGAGCTGCTGCGCGATCCGCTGCTGCGGGAGTCCCTCGGCCACCAGGGCCGTCGGCACGTCCTGTCCACGCACGACGTGCGGCACACCGCCGGGGCCGTCGCCGAGGTCTACCGCGACCTGCTGGCACGCCCCGTGCCCACCGAGTACAGGGAGTCCATCCACTCGTGACCGCCGACAGCACCGTCCCCATGCCCGTCGGGCAGCCACGGGATCACGGTTTCCCGCCCGTCTCCGTCATGCCGCCGCGCGGTGCCGCGCCCGGCTTCCGCTACCCGGTCCGCAGGAGACCGCGCCCGCGGCCCGCCTCCCCCGTGCCGCTGCTCACCGCCGACACGGCCGCGGCCCTGCTCGCCGCGCCGGCGGCCACCGGGGCCCGCCCGCTGCTGATCGCCGGGCTGGTCACGGCGTCCCTGCTGCTGCGCCCGCGGCCGCCCCGGCCCACCACCGGTGTGCTGGACGAACTGCCCGCCGTCTGCGGCCGGGTGGCGGTGGCCTGGCTGGTGCTGGCGGCCGCCGTCGCCGCCCACGCCCCGCACCGCGCGCTCTCCTGGCGCGCCCTGCTGCTCGGCTGCCTCCTCCAGTGCGCGGCGGGCTGCGCCGGACGGGCGCTGGTGCACCGGCGGCGGGCCGCCGCCCTGCTGCGCCGCCCGCGCGCCGCGCTGGTCGTCGGCCCGGCCGCGACCGCGCGGCGGGTGGCCGCCGGGGTGCTGCGGCATCCGCGCTGCGGGGTACGGCCGGTGGGCATCGTCGCCCCCGACCCGGACGGCACCGAGCAGCTTCCCGTGCTGACCACGGGCGCGGAGGTGCAGCGGGCCCTGATCCAGAACGGCGTCCGCGACATCCTCACCGTCCACCCGGCGGTACGGTCCCAGCGCGCACCCCTGCTGCGGGCGCTCGCCGAGTCCGGGTGCACGGTGTGGGAGGTTGACGCGGACTCCCCGGCGTACGCCTCCCGCGACCAGCTCGCCGGGTACGCCTGCCGGCGCCTGGACCTGGGCACCTCCCGGCGGCCCGGCGGCGCGGGCAAGCGGCTGCTCGACATCGCCGTGTCCGGGACGCTGTTGCTGCTGGTCAGCCCGCTGCTGCTGGTGTGCGCGGTGGTGCTGCGGCTGACCGACGGACCCGGTGTGGTGTTCCGTCAGGAGCGCATCGGCAAGGACGGGCGCCCCTTCACGCTGCTGAAGTTCCGCACCCACCGCCCGGTCGACGAGCACGAGTCGGCGACCCGCTGGAGCGTGGCCGACGAGGTGCGCATGTCGTGGTTCTGCCGCTTCCTGCGGCGCAGTTCGCTGGACGAGCTGCTCCAGCTGTGGAACGTGCTGCGCGGCGACATGAGCCTGGTCGGCCCGCGCCCCGAACGCCCGTACTTCGTCGCGAAGTTCAGCCAGACCTACCCCGGCTACGCGGCCCGTCACCGGATGCAGACCGGCATCACCGGGCTCGCCCAGATCCAGGGCCTGCGCGGCGACACCTCCATCGAGGACCGGGCCCGCTTCGACAACGCCTACATCGACAACTGGTCGCTGTGGCAGGACGTCTGCATCCTGCTGCGCACGGCCGTCCAGCTCGTGCGCCCGACCGGGAGCTGACCCGATGACCAGCCTCGCCCTCACCCCGCCCCGCCCTCGCGCGCTGTCCCCGGTGCTGCCGGTGGTGGCCGTGGTCGCCCTGCTCGCGCTGCCGGTCGGCCCCGGCGCGGAGGGCGGCGCGGGCCCGGCCGACGCGCTCTCCGGCGTGGTCGTCCTGTACTGCGCGATCCGGCTCTTACGCGACCGGCGGCGCCCCTTGTCCCGGACGGCGGCGGTGGTGCTGGGCCTGCCGGTGGCCGGGCTGGCGGTCGCGGCGGTGGGCGCGGCCTCGCCCGGCGAGGGGCTCACCGGTCTCGGGCGCTACCTCCAGGTGTTCGTCCTGGTCCCGGCGGCGGTGCTGCTGCTGGTGCGGGGCCGGGGCGATCTGCGGCTGCTGGCCTGGTCGTTGGTGGCGCTGGCGGGCTGGCAGGGCGCGGTCGGGGTGCACCAGTACGTGACCGGGACCGGCGCCTCCTACCAGGGCGAGCCGGTCCGGGCGGTGGGCACCTTCGGGGCGCAGGACGTGATGGGGATGGCGACCGTCGTCTCCTTCGGGCTGGTGTGCGCGGTGGGTCTGGCCCTCGGCCGTACGCCGGTACGGCAGCGGGTGGCCGCCGCCGTCTGCGCGCTGGTGCTGCTGCTGCCGCTCGCGCTGTCCTTCAGCCGGGGCGCCTGGATCGCGACCGCGGTCACCTGCACGGTGCAACTGCTGCTCGCCGGGCTGCGGCGGGCGCTGGCGGTGGGCGCCGCGGTGACGGCGGCGGCGGTGATCCTGGTGGGCGGGTTCGGGGTCGGCACGGCCATGCTGCAGGAGCGGATCAGCTCCATCACCCAGGTCGCCGACGCCCCCGACCAGTCCGTCACCGACCGGTACACCATGTGGGCCGCCGCGGCCGGCATGTGGCGCGAACAGCCGCTGACCGGCGTGGGGTTGAAGGGCTTCCCCGAGTACCGGGACGCGCACGCCTCGCTCGCCCTGTCCGCGGGCAGCGACACCGAGGGCGCCGGGGCCGCCTTCCGCAAGCAGCCGCTGCTCTCCCCGCACAACATGTACCTGCTGGTCCTCGCCGAACAGGGCCTGATCGGGCTGCTCGCGCTGGCGGGCGGCTGGCTGGCGCTGCTGGTGTGCGCGGTGCGCCGGGTGCTGCGGGTCCGGGCGCACGGGCCGGGCCTGGACTGCGGTCTGGTCGCCTGCGGGCTGCTGGTGTGGCAGCTCACTGACTTCGCCTACGCCGACATCGGCGGCCCCTCCACCGTGCTGATGGCCGTCTGTCTGGGCCTGACCGCCTGGTGGGCCCTGGCCCCCCGCTCCGAGGAGGTCGCGGCCCGATGACGGTGACCCCTCCGCGCACCGGCGCCGACAACTCCCCCACCGTTCCGGCGGCGCGCTCCGGTGGCCCGGCACCGGGCAAGGACGGCACCGGACTCGCCCCCGCCTCCCGGCGCTTCCTGGCCCGCGCCACCCTCGCCACCGTGGTGCTGTCGATCGCCGGCGCCCTGCTGGGGCTGGCCCGCGACCAGGCGCTGGCCCGGCTGTTCGGGGCCGGCACCGAGACCGACGCCTTCCTGGTCGCCTGGACCGTGCCGGAGTTCGCCTCCACCCTCCTCATCGAGGACGGCCTCGCCTTCGCCCTGGTCCCCGCGTTCAGCCTGGCGCTGGCCCGCCGCGCCCAGGGCGCCCCCGGCGACCCGGTGCGGGCGCTGGTGGCGAGCACCCTGCCGAAGCTGGCGTTCACCCTGGTCTGCGCCGCCGCGCTGACCGTGGCCGCCGCCCCCTACCTGGTCCGCACCCTCGCGCCGGGCCTGGCCGACTACTCGCTCGCCGTCGACTGCACCCGGCTGACCGCGACCTGCGTCCTGAGCTTCGGGCTCGCCGGGTACTCCTGCGCGCTGCTGCGGGCCCACCGCCGCTTCCTGGCCCCGGCCTCGATCTACGTGGCGTACAACACCGGCATCATCACGGCGATGTTCGTCCTCGGCGGGCACTGGGGAGTGCGCTCTGCGGCGGCCGGGGTGGCGGTGGGCGGGGCGCTGATGGTGGCGGTGCAACTGCCGTTTGTGCTCGGCCGGTTGCGGCGCCGGGCGGCCGAGGTACGGGACGAGGAGGCGGCGTCGGCCACCGGGCAGGCGGCGACGCTGGCGCTGGTGGCGACCGTGCTGCTGTTCGCGCTGTGCCGGCAGTCCCAGGTGCTCATCGAACGGTTCCTCGCCTCGGGGCTGACCGCCGGTTCCATCTCGCACCTGAACTACGCGCAGAAGGTGGCCCAGATCCCGATGACGCTGTCGCTGATGCTGGTCACCGTCACCTTCCCGGTGGTGGCGCGCGCGGTCGCCGAGGGCGACCTCGACCGGGCCCGCTTCCGGGTGGAGCGCGATCTGGAGATGGCCGCATGCGTGGTGCTGGCGGGCGCCGCCTCCGTCATCGCCTGCGCCCCGCAGATCATCGAACTGCTCTTCCAGCGCGGCGCGTTCACCGCGCACGACACCGCGGTCACGGCGGGCGTGATGCGCGTCTACGCCCTCGGACTGCTCGGCCAGACCCTGGTCGGCGCGCTGATCCGGTCCTACTTCTCGGCGGGCCGCGCCACCTGGTTCCCGCTGGCCACCATGGCCGCCGGCATCGTCGTGACGACCTGGATCGGGGTGGGGACGCTGCGGCTGTGGGGCGTGTACGGCATCGCCGCCGCCAACGCCGCCGGGATCACCGTCACCGCCGTCCTGCTGCTGGCCGGGATGCGCCGCCGAGCGGTCCCCGTGCGCACCGGCCGGGTCCTGTACGAGCTGACGAAGCCCGCCTGTGCCGCGGCCGCGGCGACGGCCGCCGGGGCCCTTGTCGCCGCCCGCTTCGACACCCCGCTGCCCGGTCTGGCCGCCGGGGCGGCCACCGTGATCTGCGTCTTCCTGCTGCTCGGCCTCGCCCTGCGCGCCGAGGGCCTCACCCCTGTCCGCACCGTCACGCAAAGGCTGCGCCATGTCCGTCTCCGTTGACCCCGGCCCCCGTCTCGGGCGGCCCCGACCGGGACCGGTCCCGTGGGTCGCGATGTACCACTCCGTCGGCGACTGCTCGGACGACCCGTACCGCATCACCGTCACCCCCGAACGCCTCGACGACCAGCTCGGCCGGTTGCGCCGCCGGGGCCTGCGGGGCGTGTCCATGGGCGAGTTGCTGGCCGCGCGCTTCCGGGGCGAGGGCCGCGGGCTGGTCGGGCTCACCTTCGACGACGGATACGCCGACTTCGTCGACCACGCGCTGCCGGTGCTGCGCCGCCACGACTGCACCGCCACCCTCTTCGTGCTGCCCGGCAGGCTCGGCGGCGACAACGCCTGGGACCCGCTCGGCCCGCGCAAGCCGCTGCTGACCGCCGACGGCATCCGGTACGCGGCCGAGGCCGGGGTGGAGATCGGCTCGCACGGACTCACCCACGTCGACCTGACCCGGGCCGACGACGCCACCCTGCACGCCGAGACCGACGGAAGCAGAGCACTGCTCGCGGAGTTGACCGGTGCTCCGGTACAGGGCTTCTGCTACCCGTACGGCACCGTCGACGCGCGCGCGATCGAGGCCATCCGGGCTGCCGGGTACGGCTACGCCTGCGCCATCGACCCCGGCCCGCTCACCTCCCTGCACGCCCTCCCCCGCGTCCACATCGGGCAGAACGACACCGCCGTACGCCTCTACCTCAAGCACCGGCTGCACCGGCTGCGCCGCCGTCCCGTGGCGGGGCTGCGATGAAGGCGCTGCACATCATCACCGGCCTCGGCGTCGGTGGCGCCGAGCAGCAACTGCGGCTGCTGCTGCGGCATCTGCCGGTCGAGTGCGACGTGGTAACCCTGACCAACCCGGGCCCGGTGGCCGACGGTCTGATGGCCGACGGGGTCCGGGTCACCCACCTCGGCATGACCGGCAACCGCGACCTGGCCGCCCTGCCCCGGCTGGCCCGGCTGATCCGCGCGGGCGGCTACGACCTGGTCCACACCCACCTCTACCGCGCCTGCCTGTACGGCCGGATCGCCGCCCGCCTGGCCGGGGTGCGGGCGGTCGTCGCCACCGAACACTCCCTCGGCGACTCGCAGATGGAGGGCCGCCGGCTCAGCGCGGGAGTGCGCGCCCTGTACCTGACGGGCGAACGGCTCGGCCGGACCACGGTGGCCGTCTCCCCGACCGTCGCCGACCGCCTCAAGCGGTGGGGAGTGCCCGCGCCCCGGATCGAGGTCGTCCCCAACGGCATCGACCTGGACCGCTTCCGCTTCGACCCGGTCCAGCGGCTGCGCACCCGCCGCCGCCTCGGCCTGCCCGAGGACGCCTGGGTGATCGGCGGCGTGGGCCGGCTCACCGCCGCCAAGAACTTCGCCACCCTGGTCCACGCCCTGACCCGGCTCCCCGACAACCACTGGCTGCTGCTGATCGGCGGCGGCCCCGAGGAGAGCGTCCTCAGGCGCACCGCGCGGGAGGCGGGCGTCGCCGAACGCGTCCTGTTCACCGGCGAGCGCCCCTACCTCTCGGACGGCTCCCCCGGCCCCGACCTGCCCTCCCTGCTCTGCGCGATGGACGTGTTCGCCTCACCGTCCCCGGAGGAGGCGTTCGGGCTGGCGGTGGTGGAGGCCCTGGCCTGCGGACTGCCCGTGCTGTACGCCTCCTGCCCCGCGATCGAGGACCTGCCCGCGCACAGCGCGCCGACCGCCCGCCGCGTCCGGGGCGGCCCCGCGGAGTTCGCCCGCGCCGTCGCCGCGGTACACGCCGAGGGCCCCCGCCCCCGCGACGTCCCCGAGGCCGCCCTGCACTACGGCATCACCCGCAGTGCCGACCGCCTGATGGCCGTGTACCGCACCCTCACCGCTCCCTCCCCGTCACCCGAGAAAGCCGGTTCGTCATGACCGAGAACCCCACCGGACGGCACGCGACCTCGATGTCGCGCGCCCGGACCCTGCCGCCCTGGTCCCTGATCGCGGCCGGCGCCCTCGCGGGCGGACTGCTCGGCGGCGCGTACGGCCTGGTCAAGGCGCCGACGTACACGGCCACCAGCTATGTTGTCGCCGTACCGGGCGAGAAGTCCGACCCGGCCTCCGCGCTCGGCTTCGCCCAGGCCTACGGGCGGGTCGCCACCCAGGTCGCGGTGCTCGGGGACGCCCAGGTGTGGGCGGGCGTACCGGTCTCCACGCTGAAGAAGAACGTCCGCACCGCGACCTCCCCGGACGCCCCGATGGTCGCCGTCACCGCCACCTCCGCCCGCGCCGACCTCGCCGCCGACATGGCCAACGCCGTCGCCCGCGCCCTGACCCGGCACGCCGCCGACGCCGAGCAGTCCACCCATGTCGAGCTCCAGCAGTTCGCCCGCGCCACCAAGCCCACCGAGCCGTCCTCCGCCCCGGCGACCGTCACCGGCCTGGTCGGGGCGAGCGCGGGCGGACTCCTCGGCGGCCTGGCGCTGCTGGTCCGGCCCCGCCGCCGTACCGACGGCCACGACCGCCCGGCGGTCCCGTCACCGGCCCCCGCCGCCGACGTCCACGGACAGCTGTGACGTACGGGATCGAACTCGTCACCGACGAGGCCGCCTTCGCCGCCCTGGCCCCCGACTGGGCACGCCTGTACGGCAACTGCGCCACCGCCACCCCCTTCCAGAGCCACCCCTGGCTGCACTCCTGGTGGCAGTCGTACGGCGCTGCCGGACGGCTGCGGGTGGTGCTGGTCCGCGAGGGCGGGGAACTGATCGCCGCCGCGCCCCTGATGCGGGTGCGCCGCCCGGTGCCCGCGCTGGTGCCGCTCGGCGGGGCGATCTCCGACTACGGCGACGTCCTGCTGGACGACGACCGGGGTGAGCGGGCGGTGGCCGCGCTCACCGCGGGCCTCGCGGCGGCGGCCCGCACCACGCTGATCGACCTGCGCGAGGTCCGCCCCGGCAGCGCCGCCGAACGGATCTACGCCACCTGGCCGGGCCCGCGCCACCAGGTGCCCGACTCGCTGTGCCTGGAACTGCCCGCGGTGCCGATGGCCGAGCTGATCACCCGGCTGCCGTCGGCCAAGGCCCAGCAGCGGGTACGGGCCAAGCTGCGCAAGCTGGACGCGCTCGGCATCGAACGGCATGTGGCAGGACCCGGCGAGGCCGACAAGGCGCTGCGGCGGCTGCTGGAGCTGCACCGCCTCCAGTGGCAGGGCCGCAAGGTCACCTCCGAGCATCTGCGCCCCCGCTTCGAGGAGCACCTGGTGCGCGCGGTGGGGCCGATGGTGGAGTCCGGGGACGCGGTGGTCACCGAGTTCCGGCTGGACGACGACGTGGTCGCCGTCGACGTCACCCTGCTCTCCCGGGGGCTGACGGGCGGCTATCTGTACGGCGCCCATCCGTGTCTGCGCGAACGCAAGGCGGATGTGGCGGTGATGCTGCTCGAAGCCTGCGCCGAGTACGCCCGGGGGACGCTGAGCCTGCTGCGCGGGAACGAGCCGTACAAGCAGCACTGGCGGCCCGAACCGGTGCGCAACCGGCGGCTGTTGCTGGCCCGGCGGCGCACCGCCCCGCTGCTGGCGGCGGCGCTGTGCCGGTCGGCCGCCCGGCGGCAAGGCAAGGAGCTGGTGGAGCGATGGAAGGGGCGCCGGCGTGGCGGCGGGTCCTGAAGGGCCCGCCGCCCGCGGCGGCTCACCGGTTGCGCGAGTACCAGTCGAAGCGCAGGCACAGCTTCCCGCCGAGCCAGTACTCCACCCACTCGCCGAGGTCCAGCGGTGTGCACTCGGGCGGGGTGGTGGGCTGCACCGGCGTCGGCGTGGGCGTCGGGGTCGGTGTGGTGGGTGTGGGCTCCGGCTGCGGTTCGTGGGTGCGGCCGGAGAGCACCGCGCGGTAGACCTCGGCGGACTTGGGATTGGAGGAGCACTGCCACACGCCGTGCGGGCAGTAGTCGGTCAGCGTGTTGTAGACCGGCTTGTGCTCGTCCATCCATGCCAGCATGCGCCGCATGTACTCGGCGTTGTCGCCGTTGCGGAACAGTCCCCACTCGGGATAGGAGATCGCCTTGCCGTGGGCTTTGGCGAAGTCCACGTGTTCCTGAAGTCCGTAGGGCTCTTTCACCTGTTCGTCGAACGACATTCCGCGCGGCTGGTCGTAGGCGTCCATTCCGATGATGTCGACGGTGTCGTCGCCCGGATAGCACTGGGTCCAGGGAACGGCGTCCCGGCCCCGGCTCGCGGTGAAGTCGAACCGGAACTTCTGCCCCGGCACCGCACGCATGGTGGTGACGATCCTGTTCCAGTACTTCTTCCAGGCCTCCGGGTCGGGGCCGCAGCGATGGGTGTACGTGATGCCGTTCATCTCCCAGCCGGGCACGATCACGGTGTCCGGCAGGCCCTGTTCCACCAGGCGTTCGGCGAGGCGGCGGAAGTGGTGATCGAAGACTCCGGCCGCGCCCTGCCGCAGCAGCAGCCGCACCCGGTCGTCGGAGTGCGGCTCCTCGTTGCGCTCCATCATGGGGACGTTGAGCACGAAGACGCGGTCCGGGTCCTGCTGCCGCCACTTCGCCCACGGGTCCAGGAAGCCGTGGCCGCCCTCGATGTTGCTCCACCGGTCGCCCGGCAGATAGGTGTGCCCGACCCGCAGCTCGGCACCGCCCAGCCAGCGGCTGAGTTCCGCCATCCGTTCGACGCCCCGGGCGCCGTAGTGGAGGTACGCGCCGAAGGCGGGAACGTCGTCCGCCGTGGCGGGCGTCGGAGCAGGTGGCTCGGCGAGCCGCGCCGCCCCCGCGCCCGCGCCCGCGGCGAATCCAGGACCGGCCGCCAGCGCGGCGGACACGGCTGCGATCGCCGCGACACACGCCAGCCGCCGACGGGACCGGGCCGGTCGTCGCTGTGGGGTCATGCCTGCTCCTTTCTCCTTGCTCGGGGGACTTCCCGCACTTGAGGGATGGCCCATTACTGACACTCAGTCATATGAACCGGAATTACGCCACCGCCGTTACGGCTTTCGAGTGCCCCGCTCGTCCGACCGAAGGAATTGAATCCGTGTCGCTGTTCGACACCCGGATCCCCGCCGTACTGCTGCGGATCGACCGGAATCCCTTTCACCACGGAACCCTGGGCGCGGTGCGCTCGCTGGGCCGGGCGGGCGTGGACGTGCATGTGGTCGCCGACTGCACGGCGTCCCCCGTCCGCAGATCCCGCTACGTCACCCGGCTCCATCCGGCGCCGCCGCCCGGCGCCGGACCGGCCGAGATCGCGGGGACGCTGCGCAAGGTGGCCGCGGGAATCTCCCGGCCCGCCGTGCTGATCCCGATGGACGACGCGGGCGCGGTCGCGGTGGACCGCCTGCGCACGGAACTCTCCCCCTCGTACCTGCTGCCGCAGCAGCCCGGCGCACTGCCCGAACGGGTCGCCGACAAGGCGGAGTTGGCCGAGCTGTGCGCGGCGGCGGATGTACCGCACCCGCGCACGGTCGTCCCGTCGAGCGCGGCCGAGGCCGCCGCGGAGGCCTGGCGGCTGGGGCTTCCGGTGGTGGCGAAGTGGAGCCGCCCCTGGCTGCTGCCGCCCGACAGCGGACTGCGCAGCACGACGGTGATCCGCTCCGCCCAGCAGGCCAAGGAGCTGTACGCGCGCACGGCCGAGGCGGGCAGCCGGCTGCTGTTCCAGGAGTATCTGCCGCCCGGTCCCGAACTGGACTGGTTCTTCCACGGGTACGCCGACCGCGAGGGCGTCCTGCGCGCGGGCGGGCCGGGGATGAAGGACCTCGCCTGGCCGCGCGGCGCGGGCCTGACGGCGGTGGGCCGGTGGGCGCCCAATCCGCAGGTGCGGGCGCTGGCCGAGCGGCTGGTCCACGGGCTCGGCTACCGCGGCATCCTGGACCTGGACTTCCGCCGCTGCGCCACGACGGGCCGGTACCACCTGCTGGACTTCAACCCCCGCCCCGGCGCCCAGTTCCGGCTCTTCACGGACACCGCCGAGCTGGACGTCGTACGGGCCCTGCACCTGGATCTGACGCACCGCCCGCTGCCGGAGGGGGGCGAGCGGCCCGGGCGGGTCTTCGTGGTGGAGAACTACGCGCCGCTGACCGCGCTGCGCCCGGTGCGGGCGGGGCGGGAGGGGGCCTGGTACGCCCGGGACGACCGGCTTCCGGGCTGGGCGATGTGGGCGCTGTGGACCCGGCATGTGTCCCGGCGGCTGCTGGACCGGTTGCGGCGGCCGGTCCGGCGGTCGGCCTCCCCGGCCGAGGCCCGTGTGGTCCGGCAGGCGTCGGCGCAGGTGACCGGCGACGAGCGGGCGAGCAGCCACTGACCGGTGGGCACCGGAAACGGCTCGGGGGCCGGACGCTGCGGACGTCCGGCCCCCGGTCCTCACTTCACCGGCGGGAGGCGGCCCTGCCCCGTCGGTACAGGATGGCCCCGGCCACGATCAGCGCGGCGCTGGCACCGGAGGCGGCCAGCGTGGCGCGCCCGCCACCGGTGTCCGGCAGGCTCGGCGGCGGACTGTGGTGCCCCGGCGGCTTCGTCGGAGGCATGGTCGTCGGAGGCGTCGTCGGAGGATGGGTCGGCGGCTTGGTCGTCGTCGGCGGATGCGTCGGCGGCTTCGTCGTCGGCGGCTTAGTGGTGGGCGGCTTGGTCGTCGGCGGCTTGGTCGTCGGCGGC